>JBKPSV010000361.1:0-24928 GCA_046735215.1 Pseudomonadota bacterium
AACCACACGTTGACGTAGATCCAGAGAATACGGACGCCCCATGCATGGCTGGCCTCCATTCCAGCCAGCAGCTTGAATCAAATTTACATCCGCGCCGGAACCCCCAAATCAGGAGTCAATCTCAGACGATCATGCTCTAGAACAGTTTACGAGCATCAAACAGGCTACAACAGGGCTTTCGCCGCGGAATTCAGTCGCTTTGGCTGGGAACCGTATCCCGTTCTTCGGATAGACCCCAAGCTAATCGGTGACTTTCGCAAGGGCTTGGTTTTCGTCGAAATCCAGTTTGGCAACAGTGCGGCACTGTACCGCGACTATTACAAATTCCAGTATGGCCTAGCCAATGGGCTTCTGTCTCTCGCAGTCCTCATCGTGCCAAACTCGGCGCGGACATTCTTTCCGACTCGGCCCCAAAGTGTTCACAACATGGCGGAGTACGGGATCGCCCATACTTGCCTCACCGTGCTTCCCATCAATGTCCCGACCATGCTCGTGGGATTGTTGCCACTGGACTGATCGGCGGTGCGGAAGTGGCTCCACCCTGAGTAGGCCAGCCGCCACCAACTGCATGGGTTGATTCGTAAGGGCCCCTTCCTGTGCACCCAACTACGCGTCTCTGGCGGCGCACCATGCCGTGCGGGCGGTTCGTATTCGAGAGAGGACTTATGTGCTGCGAAGCACGACAAGGGCATCCACCGCCTTCACGCCCTGACCCGACGTCAGCGCCATGAGCGGATTGATGTCCAACTCCCCAAGGTGTCCTTCCATGTGCATGGCGAGGTTGGACACGCGCACCAGGGTATCCGCGAGCGCCTGGAGGTCCGCCGTTGGTCGTCCGCGAAAGCCTTGGAGCAATCGCGCGCCTTTGACCTCGGCGATCATCGCATGTGCTTCGCGACGCGTGATGGGGCAGCGTCGCAGGGCCACATCGTTGTAGACCTCGACCATCACGCCGCCGCTGCCGAACAGCAGCACCGGTCCCAATTGCGGATCGCACGACACGCCAACGATAACTTCGACACCGTCGCCGACCATCTCCTGCACCGACACGCCGGTGATCCGAGCCTGCGGCGCATAGGCTGTGGCACTCGCCAGGATCTCTGCGTAGGCCGCTCGCACCTGTGCCGCATCGCGCAGGTTCAGCCGAACGACCCCTGCCTCTGTCTTGTGCAGAATATCCGGCGAATCGACCTTGAGAGCTACCGGAAACCCGAGCCGCGTAGCGGCCTCGACGGCGGCCTCTGCCGACGTTGCCAGGTGCTCGCGCGCACTCATCACGCCCCATTCTGCCAACAGCTGCTTGCTCTCGGACTCCGACAGCGTCGGACGCCCCAGGCCAAGCGCCTCGGCGATAGCCGCATCCTGCGCTGGCGAGCGCGACGGTGCCGTGGCAAAGCCATCGGCCAGGCGACGCTCGCGCCATGTATGATACGCGAGCCGACTCTGCAGGCCGCGAGCCAACTTGTCCGGCGTGTAGAAGATCGGGATCCGCGCGCTCTTGAGCTGCGCCAGGCCAGCCTTGGCGTCCCGGCTTCCGGTCCACAGGAACACCACACCCTTGTCGGTTCGATCGCGCTGGCTGATGATCTGCTGCGCCTGCGCGTCCGCCCCGGCACTCGCCACGACCAATGTCCCCATCCGGGGATCATTGATCATATGCTCCATGATCTGCGGGAAGGACTCACTGTTGGCAAAGCCTGTCACATCGGCAGGATTTGCCGCCCACCCGAAGCCCTTCAGGATCCCGTTGATGCCGTCACGCGCCGCATCGCCCAGCGTCGGCAGATCGAGACCGGCCTGGCCGCACATATCGGCAGTGAGCGAGCTGATGCCGCCAGAATGCGATACCACCGCGATGCCAGGCACGTCGGGCCTGGGAGTATGGGCCAGAAGGTGTGAGACCTCCAGCAGTTCGTCGTAATCCTGGACCCGGATCACCCCGTATTGCGCAAAGATCGCATCGTAGCGGGCATCCTCACCCGTCAGCGCTGCGGTATGCGAGCGTGCCGCCCTCGCGCCGAGTTCCGAACGCCCGATCTTGATAAGAACGATCGGCTTGCCACGCTCTGCCGCGAGCTTCGCCACTTCCAGAAACTTGTCGGCTCGCTTGAAGCCTTCGACAAAACCGGCAATCACCCGCGTATCGGGATCGTCCAGCAGGTAGCGGGCAAAGTCGGTAAAATCGAGGTCGGCCTCGTTCCCGGTTGAGATGATGTAGCTGAAGCCGATGCCGTTCTCCACCGCGCGCACCAGGAATGGCCCGAACGCCGTCGCGCCGCTTTGGCACACCAGGCCGATCGGCCCGCTCTGACCCTCCGCCCCACGCGAGGAAGAGGTGGCCAAGATGTCGTGCTTGACGTTCGCGAGCCCCAGGCAGTTGGGGCCGCTGATCCGCATGCCGGAGGTGCGGGCAAATTCACCTAACTCTCCTTGCAAATCACGCCTGTCGTCCACGTCCCGCTCGGCAAAGCCCGCGGAGATCACGATCGCCGATCCCGCTCCCTTGCGGTGACTCTCCTGCAGGACATCGAGCACCTGATCGTACGGCACCACGATGCCCACCACGTCGGGCGCCTCAGGCAGGTCGGTGACGCTCGGGTAGGACCTCACCCCCATGATGTCGTCGTAGCGCGGGTTCACGGCATAAACCTGCACCCGGTCCTTGGCTTTCAACGCCGCAGCCAACATCCGTCCACCGTACTGCATCCTAGGCGTCGCACCCACGATCGCGATGGAGCGCGGGTTCAGCATTTTGTGGATCGACGCCATCTGCGGTTCTGACCAGAACTCCATGACACCTCCTGCCGGATTATGGACGCCTACACTGCAATATGGCCGGCCACTCGGGTGGCGCCTTCAGTATCCCATCGTGACGTCGACTTCCTGCAGAGGCCGTCTGCCCGCCTCGATGCTACGGATATTCGCCGCGATCTCGGTCACGAGTTGTGCAACAGTCGGCCGACGCGCCACGTGCGGCATGACGGTGACTTTAGGGTGCAGCCATAGCGGGCTGGTTGGCGGCAAGGGCTCAGGCCACAGCGCGTCCAAAGCGGCGTAGGACAATTGACCTGAATCGAGCGCCTTGATCAGATCCTCATCCACCACGTGCTTGCCGCGACCGACGTTCACCAGCATCGCTCCTCGCGGCATCATGGCAAAGGTGCGTGCGCAGAATATGCCTTCAGTTTCTCGCGTCAGCGGCAACAGGCAGACCGCGATGTCGGTCTCGCGAAGAAACGGCTCAAGTTGATCGGGGCCATGATAGATCCTCACGTCACCTTCGTCCCGCTTGTGTCGAACCCAAGCCGAGATCTTGAACCCGAGCGACTTCAATACGAGCGCCGGCGCCTTCGCCATCATGCCGAAGCCAAGGAATCCGACACGTCTTTGCTCGGGTCGCACGATCGTTGTGCGGCGCCACTCCCGATTGGCCTGAGCCGCCTGATATCCGGGCATGTCCCGATGCAGTCGAAGCACATGCATGACGACATATTCCGTCATCATCGGATCGCCACCCGGAGGTTCGATCTTGCACAGCGGGGCCTTCGGCAGCTTTGGATGATCGACAAAGGACTCAACGCCAGCCGAGCGGCTGAACATGGCCTTCAAGTTTGGCAACACGGGAAGGGCATCAAAGTCAGGATGCATAAAAGCTAGATATTCGATCTGCGCCAGGTTTCCTGCTTCAGGCCAGATACGTATCTCCAGGTCAGGAAGCTGTTCGCCGAGCGTGTCGCGCCACGCCTGAGCATTGCCAATATATTTGTCGAGATCCACGATGAGCAGCGCCATCACAAAATTCCTCAGCTATTCCATTTGCGTCACCACTTATAGACTTTCTGCAATGTTCCGCCCATCAGCGCCGCCTTGTCGCTGTCGGACAAGCGTTTGGTATCGCGGAACGGGGCGACGCCTTGCTCATAGGTCAGCATGCCGATCGTCCGCGTCCAGTCGGTGCCCCACATGCAGCGATCCAGTCCGAACGCATCGATGACCCGCAGCACCGGCTCCCAGATGTCGTCATACGGAAACGGTTGGTGCGACATCGTGCAGGCGCCACTGATCTTCACCCGTACGTTGCCGTATGGCGCCAAAGCGAGCAGCTCCGGCAGATCGGCCCAGACGTCTGCCGGGACCGGCGGACGAGCAGGTTGCAGCAGGCCAAGATGGTCGATCACGATGACCGTATCGGGGTGTTGCCGGATATGCGGCAGGCCTTTGTCCAGGATGCCCCAGCAGAGCAGATTGACCGGCAAGCCATGTCTGCCGGCGGCGGCGAAAGCGCGGTGCAGACCGGGATGGTCGGCATCCATCGGCAGGCCTTCGCGCATGCGGATGCGAATGCCGCGTGCCCCTGGCGTCGCCGCCCATTTCGCCACCACGTCGTCGATCGCCGGATCGGTCGCGTCGACCGGCGTTACCACCCGGAACTTGTCGGGATAGATGTTGTACACCTCGAGTGCGTAGCTCGGGTCGTATTCATAGGCACTGAACGATGACACCATGATCGCACCGTCAACACCGACGCGATTCATGGCAGCGACCATTTCCTCGCCCGTCGCAGAGTCGAGCCCGTGTGAGGGACTGGCCCACGGCCGGCCCGGATGATTCCGATCGAAGGGATGAACCTGAACGTCGATGACTGGCATGGCCTTCCCTCTGTTTGTTCGACCCATTGTCCGTTATCGCGACCGGACTGCACAGAGTGATGAAAGTGGCGGCTTTCCACCCATGGCGTGGCACGGCGGTCGCATCGTAGGCTCTTGCCTCGCGCCAACGACACCTCGGCCCCGGAGGGCACATGACCGACACCACCACTCTGCTTGCCCGCCGCAACCGCGCACTAGGCGCAGGCGCCCCGCTGTTCTACGAACATCCGCTGCACATCGTCCGCGGCGAGGGCAGTTACCTGTATGACGCCGACGGCCGTCGATACGTCGACATGTACAACAACGTCCCCTGCGTCGGTCACGCGAACCCAGCCGTGGTGCAGGCGATGGCGCGCCAGCAGGCGACGCTGAACGTCCACAACCGCTACCTGCACGAAGCCGTTGTCGAATTCTGCGAACGGCTCGCTGCACTGCACGGCTCGCAGATCGAAAGCGTCATCCTGAGCTGCAGCGGAACCGAGGCGAACGAGGTCGCGCTGCGCATGGCGCGGTTCGTCACCGGTAAGCGCGGCATCCTCTGCACCGATGCGACATATCACGGCAACAGCGAACTGGTCAGCTCGCTCAATCGGCTCGGCCAGTCGCGCTCGTCTAACCCGTCAGTCCGCGCATTCCCGTTCCCGGAGAAGTTCCGCCCGGTCGCGCCGGGGCTGAGCGTGGACGCGCTGTGCGAGGCTTATCTGGAAAAGCTCAATGACGCGATCGTTGATCTGCAAACATCGGGCGAGGGCGTTGCTGCCATGATCGTCTGCTCGATCCTCGCAAACGAGGGCCTGCCCGACATCCCTGCCGGCTTCATGCCTCGCGCCGCAGCGATGGTGCGTGAGGCTGGCGGGTTGGTGATCGCCGACGAGGTGCAGGCCGGATACGGCCGCACCGGCCGTTGGTGGGGCTACGAGGTCACCGGCTTCACCCCCGACGTTGTCGTCACCGGCAAGCCGATGGGCAACGGATTGCCGCTCGCTGCCACCGCCGCGAGTCGCGCAATGGTGGAAACCTTCCGCGCCAGGACGCGCTACTTCAATACCTTCGCATCCTCGCCGATGCAGGCAGCCGTCGGCATGGCCGTGCTCGATGAAATCGAGCAGCGCGATCTTCGCAGCAATGTCACCACTGTCGGCACTGCGCTGAAGGCCGCGCTGACCCAGCGCAAGGGCGCCAGCGACACCATTGGCGACGTGCGCGGCCACGGTCTTTTCATCGGCATCGAGATGGTCAAGCCGGCGAACAATGCGCCCGACCCAGAGCTCGCCAAGCGCGTGATCAACCGGCTGAAAGACAAGGGCTTCTTGACCAGCAACGCCGGCGCCTTTGCCAACGTCGTGAAGATCCGCCCGCCGCTGCCGTTCTCGCAATCCGATGCGACCGCGTTTGTGGTCGCCTGGGATGAAACGATCGCCGAACTCGCAGCATGACTGTTGCGGCAGAGCAGGCCTACGCACCTGCCGCACTGCAGGCGCTTGCCGCGTTCGGTGTTGAACCGGCCGAACTACGCTTCGTGCATCTGAGTGAGAACGTCACCTTCCGCGTAACCGATGGACGCGATGGCGCGCAGCTCGTGCTACGGCTGCACCGACCTTGGTACCACGACATCGCTGCGCTGCGTTCAGAACACGTGTGGATCCGCGCCCTGGTGCAGGCTGGCATTCCGGCCCCCGAGCCTCTGCTCACGCAGGAGGGGGAGAATTTCGCCCAGGTCGAGATCGCCGTAACCGGTGAACGGCGCTGGGCTGGCCTGGCGCGTTGGGTGGAAGGGGAACTGCTCGCTGATGTAGTTGCAAGTGAAACCGACAGCGTAGCGAACGCACGCCACTTCGCGCACCTGGGCAGCATTATAGCGGCGATGCATGACCAAGCGACAAGCTGGACATTGCCCACCGGATTTCAGCGTCATGCGCTTGATGCCGATGGGCTAATGGGGCCGGAGCCATTCTGGGGGCCCTTCTGGGACCATCCGGTATTCTCCTCCTCCGAACGCGACATGCTGCTCGGCGCTCGGGATCGGCTGCACGCGGCACTGTGCCGCTATGGCAAACCTGCTTCCACGTTCAGCCTGATCCATGCCGACCTGCATCCGCGCAACGTGCTGATCAAAGGGGCGCACGCTGCGGTTATCGACTTCGACGATGCTGGGTTCGGCTGGCACCTGTACGATCTTGCGGTGGCGGTGAACGGCTATCAGGACCATCCTGACTTCGTCATGTTCCGCAACGCTTGTGTTGCGGGCTATCGCTCGGTGCGTGTGATTTCGGATGAGGACCTCGCGCTGCTGCCGATGTTTCTGCTGATCCGCGACATGGCGCAAATCGGCTGGTATCATCAACGTCCGGAACTGCCACGGGCAGCCATGCTGCCGCGGCTCAAGCAGCGCATCTGCGCCAAAGCAGAGGACTTCGAGCCGCCAATCTGAGAGACAATGACGATGTCGCTGACGGATTGGCGACCTTCTCACCGATCGGCGTCGCCGCTACAGTCGTCACACCGTCGGGTGACAAAACAATATTCAGCCCACCCGCCGATAGAGAGGGAAGGATTGCGTCATGTCTGAATTGCCGGAGCTGCACGGCTACCACGTGCACATATACTACAACGAGACCACGATGCCGATCGCGGCGAAATTGCGCGACTCGCTGGCGGCAAAATTCCCGGTGCGCGTCGGCAAGAACCAGGGCATCGCCGGCCCGCATCCCGTGCCGCAGATGCAGGTCATCTTCAAGACGCCGGCATTCGAAAGCGTGGTACAATGGTTGATGTTCAACCGCGAGGGCCTCGATATCCTCGTGCATCCTCTCACCAACGACGAGTACGAGGACCACACGAGTCAGGCTCTGTGGCTGGGCACGCCGGTGCCGCTAAAGGTCGAAACCTTGCCGCATGGTCCCTATCCCGCCTACCTGCTGCCGGCGGACTGAAGGCTCGCGCCGCGTCAGCGCTCTATAAGGCCAATTCGAGCTACACGACCAGGTTCTTCGGCACATCCCGGAACGGCCGGTCGTTGTCGGTCCGCGGTTCCTTCGGCATGCCAAGCACGCGCTCGGAGATGATGTTGCGCTGAATCTCATCGGTGCCGCCGGCGATCGAGCCGGCGGGCACGCTGATCAGGATCTCCGCAATCAGGCCGTTCATCGGCCCATCATCGCCGGACAACATCGCGTCCGCACCGGTGATCAGCGTGTGGACACGGGCCGCCGCCCGAGCCACGTGGCTTCCCACCAGCTTGCCTAAAGATCCCTCCGGTCCTGGCGGCCTGCCTTGCATCTGCGCCGCCCTCGCCCGCCGCGCCGTCCACTCCGCTGTCTTCGACAGGATCAGGAGTTTCGCGATTTCCTGCCGCACCACTGGATCGCTGATCCGACCGGTGGCCTTAGCCCGTTCAACGATCAGATCAACCCGGCCAGCCCGCTGCGGATACCACTTGTAGGGTTCCATCACGGTGGCGTTTTCCGCGCGCTCCTCCTCGTATACCCGCCCAGGCCGATCTGATGATTTTCCCCAGCGCGAGATGCCGTCTGCGCCACGTCGCTCGTGCATCAGCGTCGTGGTTGCTACCGCCCAGCCGCGGCCCACATCGCCCACAAGATTCTCCGGCGGCACCTCGGCGTCGGTGAAGAACACCTGGTTGAACGACGCGTAGCCATTCATCTGCCGCAGCGGCCGCACCTCGACCCCAGGCTGGTGGATGTCGAGTACGAAATACGACAGCCCCTGATGCTTCGGCTTTTCCCAATCGGTGCGCGCCAGCAGCAGGCCCCAGTCGGCATGGTGCGCGCTGGTAGTCCACACCTTCTGTCCGTTGATCACCCAGCGGTTGCCCTTGAACTCGGCCCGCGTTGTCGCCCCAGCCAGGTCCGACCCCGAGCCGGGCTCGCTGAACAACTGGCACCAGGTGTCCTCGCCGGTCAGGCTCCGGCGCAGATACCGCCCCTTCTGATCGTCGTTGCCGTGCGCCAGAAGCGTCGCAGCGGCGAGCCGCCGGATTCCTGTCTTGGCGACGCCAACCGCGCCGATCCGCTGCATTTCCTCCTCGACCACCATCTCCAGCGCCATCGGCAGCTCGCGGCCGAACCACGCCTTCGGCCATGACGGCACACCCCAGCCGCTGTCGATCAGCTTGTTGCGCCACTCAACCAGGCCGTGGTCCGGGTTCCAGTTCGCCTCAAGCCAGGAGCGCACTTCGGCGCGGACGTCAGCTTCGGTCACTTCACTCATGCTCATGCCCCCCACGCCCGCATCATCAGCTCGCGATGATAGGTCGGATCACCGAGGAAGACCTCGGAGCTCTTCGCCCGCTTGAACCACAGATGCGTATCATTGTCCCAGGTGAACCCGATGCCGCCATGAATCTGGATCGTGCGTATCGCCGTCTGCATATACGCCTCTGCCGCGCACGCCTTCGCCAGCGAGGCGATCGCAGGCAGATCCGCGTCGCCCTCGGCCGCGGCAGATGCGGCGCAATAGGCTGCCGATTTCGCCAGCTCTACATCCACCAGCATATCGGCCTGCTTGTGCTTCATCGACTGGAACGAGGCGATGGCGCGCCCGAACTGCACCCGCAGATTGGCGTAATCCAGCGCCGATTGTCGCAGTTTCTCGGCTCCGCCTACCATCTCGTTCGCCAACCCTACCGCGGCCAGCGTCATCGTCCGCGCGAACGGATCCGCTCCGCCGCCTTCCTCACCCAGCAGCTCCGCCTCGACACCGCGGAATTCAAGTCGCGCCTGCTTGCGTGTCGGGTCCAGCACCCGCAGCGCACGCCGCGTCAGGCCGGCTGCGTCCCCCGGCACGGTGAAGAACGACAGTCCCGCATCTCCCTTGGCGGTCACCACGATCAGGTCTGCGGTGCATCCGTCCAGCACGAAGCTTTTGACGCCGTCCAGGCGAAACGCGCCCCCGGCTCGCCGTGCCGAAACCTCGACGCCATCGGCATCCCAGCGTCCTTTAGGTTCGGTGAAAGCAAGTGTGGCGATCGTCTCGCCGGCAGCAATATCCGGTAGCAGTGCGCGCTTCTGCGCCTCGGTTCCCGCCTGCATGATCGCGGTTGCCGCAAGCACGGTCGAGGCAAAATAGGGGGCACACAGCAGCGCACGCCCCATCTCCTCGAGCACGATGCAGAGCTCCACCGGGCCGAAGCCCTGGCCGCCGTAGACCTCTGGAATGTGCACGGCAGTCAGCCCGAGTTGCTGGTTGAGCTCACGCCAGCTCTCGCGCTCCCAGCCGGCCTCGGTCTCCATCAGGCGCCGTACCGTCGACGGCGGCGACTTCTCCTCCAGGAACCGACGCAGCACCGAGCGGAACTCCTCCTGTTCACTGGTGAAGCTGAACTGCATACGGTTCCTCCTTGCCGACGTTGACACTGGCCGCACCGAGCCCCGCTAATAACGCATGAACTACGTGACCCCAACCTCGTCCGATCCCGTCGCTCGTGCGCGCGCCCTTGGCCCCGCCATCGAGGCCGCGGCCGACGACATCGAGCGTACGCAGCGGATCCCCGAACCGCTGCTGTCGCAGATGCACGAGGCCAGGATATGCCGCCTGCTGTTGCCGCGCTCGGTTGACGGCGACGAAATCGAGCCCTGGGTCTATCTGCGGGCGCTCCAGGAAATCAGCCGGCACGACGGGTCGGTAGGTTGGAACGTGTTCGTGGCCAACAGCGCGGCGCTGATCGCGCCGTTTCTTCCGCCGGACTCGGCGCGCCGGATCTTCGGTGATCCACGCGCCGTTGTCGCCTGGGGGCCGCCAAACGCCTCCAAGGCGCAGGCGGTCCCGGGCGGCTATCGCGTCACCGGCCAATGGCAATTCGCCTCGGGCTGCCGGCAGGCGACGTGGATGGGCGCGCATTGCCAGGTGCAGGAGCCGGATGGCTCGTTGCGCCTCAACGCCGCCGGCAAGCCCATCGTGCGCACGCTGCTGTTCCCGGCCGAACAGGCCACCCTGATCGATGGCTCATGGGAAGTGATCGGCATGCGGGGCACCATGTCCGGGGCTTACCGGCTTGACGATGTCTTCGTCCCCGAGGCGTTCAGCAGCACGCGCGAGGATCCGACGCTCCGCCGCGAACCGGGGCGGCTCTATGCGTTTCCGATGCAGGGCATCTACGCTGTGGGGGTCGCCGGTGTGGCATTGGGCATCGCCCGGGCGATGCTCGACGCGTTCGAAGATCTGGCAGCGCGCAAAAACCCGCGGAATCTAGGCCGTCTGGCCGACAACGCCGTGGTACAAGCCAACGTGGCGCAGCTGGAGGCACGTCTCGGCGCAGCACTCTCTTACCTCACCGACACGCTGACCAGCATCTGGTCAGCGGGTGATAGCTGGGTGATCGACGTGCCATCACGCGCGCGCGTACGGTTGGCCTGCTGCTTCGCCATCCAGGCGGCCGAAGCCGTGGCGGACTACACCTACAAGGCGGCCGGGACCGATGCGATCTTCCTTGGCACGCGGTTCGAGCGGCGATTCCGCGACATGCACACACTGTCCCAGCAGATGCAGTCGCGGGCGGCGCATTTCGAGGCGGTCGGTCAGATCCTGCTAGGTATCGAGCCTGTAGGAAATTTCTTCTAGCCGCCAGCCGGTTGGCGACCCCTCACCGCTGCTGATAAACGGCCGGGCATGGACGCCGTCACAGCCGACCTGGTAGTTGCGGCCAGGCGCGATTCCACCCGCGCCTTGTTGACCCGGCTGTGGCGCGAGCACATCAGCCACCATAAAGCGCGGCTGCTGTTGATCCTGGTTCTGACAGGGATCATGGCGGGAACCACCGCGCTCTACCCGGTGGTTATCGACCATGCGTTTCATATGTTCACTAATCGCGACCGGCGCATCCTTTATCAGATCCCGGCGCTGGTAATCGTCGTTACCTCGATCAAGGCTGCGGCACAGTATTTCCAGAACGTACAGGTGCAGCAGGTCGTACTGCTGGTCATCCGCGAACTGCAGGGCCGCATGTTCTCGCACCTGACGCGGACGGACCTGGCGCGGCTGGAGCGCGAGGCACCGGCACAACTTGCCGCTCGGTTCACGACCGATGCCACGATCATCCGCGATGCGCTGACCCGTGCGGTGAACGGCATCGCGGACGCCGTGACAGTTGCGGGCCTGATCGGCTCGATGCTGTACCTTGACTGGCTTCTCAGTCTTATCGCCGCAGCGATGTATCCGCTCGCCGCGATGCCGATCCAGAAGATCGGGCAACGCATCCGAAGAGCGTCAGGCGGCATGCAGGAGCGAATGGGCGAGACGGCGGCGATCCTGAACGAGAGTTTCGCGCAGGCCCGCACCGTGCGCGCATATCGCCTGGAAGCGGTGGAGATTGCGCGGGCGGAAACCGCCTTCGCGCAGCTCTATCGCGCTCTGACACGCATCGCGCGGGGACGCGCGCGGGTGGACCCCGTGCTGGAGGTGCTTGGAGGCGCGGCGGTCGCCGCGGTCATCGGCTTCGCAGGATGGAGAGCGGCAATCAGTTCGCAGACGATCGGCAACTTCACCGGATTCGTCGCCGCGCTGCTGATCGCGTCCCGTCCGCTGCGCGCGCTGGGTTCTCTCAATGCCGCATTGCAGGAGGGACTGGCGGGTTTGCTCCGGGTGTTCGCGGTCGTGGACGAGACCCCGCATATCGTCGATGCACCGGGCGCTGGTCCGCTGCCATCGGGTCGAGGCCGTGTGGTGTTCGATGACGTACGCTTCGTCTACCCGGATGGACGCGTAGGGCTTGCGGGGCTGAGCTTCACGGCCGAACCAGGCGCGATGGTTGCGCTGGTCGGACGATCAGGAGCCGGCAAGTCAACCGCACTTGGGCTCATTCCCCGCCTGCACGACGCGGCGGCCGGTGCAGTGTGTATAGACGGTGCGGACATCCGCGAAGTAACCCTGGCTAGCCTGCGCGATGCCATTGCCTACGTTGCGCAAGATGCGCCGCTGTTCGACGACACGGTGAAAGCGAATATCCGGATGGGGCGTCCGACCGCGACAGACGGCGACATCGTCGCTGCGGCCGAAGCTGCGGCCGCAGCTGGGTTCATTGCGGCACTGCCGGCTGGCTACGATACGCGCGTCGGGCCGGGCGGACAGCGCCTGTCGGGCGGACAGCGGCAGCGAGTCGCTCTCGCGCGGGCGCTGCTGCGCGATCCGCGCATACTGCTGCTGGATGAGGCTACCAGCGCCTTGGACACCGAAAGCGAGGTCGCGATTCAGGCGGCACTGATGCGGTTGCGCCAAGGTCGGACAACGATCGTAATTGCCCATCGCTTGTCGACCGTCCGAGATGCCGATCTCGTGATCGTGATGCAGGACGGTAGGGCGGTGGAACAGGGGAGTCACGCCATTTTGCTGGATCGCGACGGTGTATATGCGAGACTCGTCCGCAGTCAGGCGCTGGTCGAACCCGGGCTGGTGCAATAGGCCTTGTAACATTTTCTAATAATTCAGTTTCGCGATAACCTGAACGCGGCGTAGTAGACGGCTGGGATGGACGATCACACCCCGACGACGGAGCTGGCGCCACAAGAGCCAGCTATCAGGATGCGTCCGCGTGCTGACGCGCGACTGTCGCGCCCGGAGAACCGGCGGGCATCGCACGCCAAGCTGGTATTGGTTCTGCTCGTCCTGTTCGCCGTCGCCGGTGGCGCGACCCATTGGTATCTTACCAAGGACGAGGCCAGCACCGATGATGCCTATACCGATGGCCATGCAATCGCTGTTGCCTCCCAGGTCTCCGGCACTGTCGTCGCGCTGCGTGTCACTGACAATCAGCGCGTGAAAACCGGCGACGTCCTGCTCGAAATCGATCCCCGCTCCTATGTCGCGGCACGCGACCAGGCGCAGGGCAGCCTGGATGTGGCGGAAGCGCAGCTCGCCAATGCCCGCATCAACCTGGACTGGACCAAACAGGATTACCCGGCGCGGCTTGCCGCTGCTCAGGCTTCGCTGGGGTCGGCCGAGGCAACGCACTTCAAGGCGGAGGCCGACCAACGCCGCCAACGCAACCTTCCCAAGCAGGCCACGTCACAGCAGGACATCGATTCGGCCGAAGCGGCGCTGCGCGGTGCCGATGCTCGAATCGCCGAAGCCCAGGCAGCCGTGCGCCGTGCCGAGTTGGTGCCGCAATACATCGGTCAGGCGGAAGCACAGGTGCGTCAGCTCGAAGCACAAGTGGCGTTGGCACGAGCACAGCTCGCACAGGCCGAACTGAATCTTGCCTGGACCAAGGTCGTGGCTCCGCAAGATGGCTGGATCACCAAGCGCAATGTCGAGCAGGGCAACTACGTGAACGCTGGCCAGACGCTTCTCTCCATCGTGACGCCTGACCTCTGGATCACTGCCAACTTCAAGGAATCGCAGCTTGACCGTATGCGCCCCGGCCAGAAGGTGGATATTGCGGTGGACGCGTACCCGAGCCTGAAGCTCACCGGCCACGTCGACAGCGTTCAACTTGGCTCCGGCTCCCGCTTCACCGCCTTTCCACCGGAAAATGCCACCGGCAACTTCGTCAAGATCGTGCAGCGCGTCCCGGTCAAGATACTGATCGACAACGGTCTCGACTCCAAGTTTCCGCTTGCCCTTGGTCTCTCCGTCGTGCCCACGGTGCATCTTGCTGATGTGGATCATAGACAAGATTAGCGGATCACTCGCCGCCTCACTGTTGCTGCACATCGAATGAGCGAGTGGCAGGATGCAGCATGGCGGCCACGGGGTAACGTATGGCTGGTAGCAGGTGCAGCCACCCTGGCGCCCTTCATGGAGATCCTGGACACCACCATCATCAATGTCAGCCTGCCGAACATCGCGGGAGCACTGTCGGCCAGCAACAACGAAGCGACGTGGACGCTGACGTCGTACCTCGTGGCGAACGGCATCATTGTGCCGGTCGCGGGTTGGTTGGGACGACTGATTGGGCGCAAGCGGTATTTCCTGATCTGCATCGCGGCATTCACCGTATGCTCGTTCCTGTGCGGTATGGCGACAAATCTCGAGCAGCTGGTGGTGTTCCGTCTGCTTCAGGGTCTGTTTGGCGGCGGACTGCAGCCGTCGCAGCAGTCGGTGATCCTGGACACCTTCGAACCCTCCGAGCGGGGAAAGGGATTTTCGCTGGTGGCGATCGCGGTGATCTTTGCGCCGATTGCCGGCCCGATCCTTGGGGGCTGGATTACCGACAATTACTCCTGGCGCTGGGTCTTCCTGATCAACGTTCCGGTGGGGATCTTCGCTTTCGTTTCCGTCCTGCAGCTGGTGGAAGATCCGCCTTGGGTGCAACGCGACCGCGCACATCTGCGAGATATCGACTATGGCGGACTAGGTCTGATCGCCCTTGGTCTTGGGTCGCTGCAGATCATGCTGGATCGCGGCGAGGATGCCGACTGGTTCAATTCACCGCAAATTCAGCTGTTCGCTGTGCTTGCAGCAGTGGGAATCATCGGTGGTACGTGCTGGCTGCTGCTGGTGGAGAAACCCATCGTCGATCTGCGGTGCCTGAAGGACCGCAATTTCGCAGTGGGCGTATTGATGGTTTCCGGCATCGGCGCAATCCTGTACTCGACGAACGTCATCATTCCCGTGATGGCGCAGCAGTGGTTCGGCTATACGGCGCTGCTCGCGGGAATGCTTTTGTCGCCCGGCGCGGCGGTTATGATTTTGCTCATACCGGTCGTCGCACGCGTTGTGCTGCCAAACGTGCAAACGCGCTTCGTGATCGCGTTTGGGTTCTTCATCTTGGGTTGCGCCGCGGCTTATGCCTACCGGCTCACGCCACAACTCGACTTCTGGACGATGGCGACCTTCCGGGCATTTCAAACCGTAGGTCTGGCATTCCTGTTTGTCCCCAATAGTACTTTGTCGTACTCGACCTTGCCGCGGTCACTGAACGCCGATGCCACGGCGCTCTACTCCATGTTCCGCAACATCTCCGGGTCTATCGGCATCGCCGTCATCACCGCACTTGGCGTCGAGCGGCAGCAGGTCCATCGCGCCTATCTGGCGCAGCACCTGTCGCCCTACGAGCAGTCCTACCAGGACCTGTTGGCGCGGCACACGCAGACCTTGCATTCCATGGGGCAGACGCCGGCAAACGCACATGAGGCAGCGATGGGATTGCTCAATCAGGTCCTGAACAAGCAGGCTGCGATCCTGTCCTATATGGACCTCTACGCTTACGTGGCAGTGACAGCATTTTGCCTGGTGCCATTGACCCTACTGTTTCGTTCGGGCGTTGCCGGTCGCACTGGCCGCTGAGGGCTCTTTCTCGCCACAAATCTACGTGCTACCGCCGCGCCGATGAAGCGGCTGTTGCAGCATCCGACCGTACAGACGATGTTCGCCAAGGTGCTGGGACTGTACCTTGCTTTCGCGCTTCGTACAACGCGGTGGTCACTGGACGGCCGCGAGCACATGGGGTCGCATGCGGCCGGCGCGCCGGTGATCGTAGCCTTCTGGCATGAACGGCTGCCAATGATGCCGGTGCTGTGGCTGAAAGCGAGGCGATCTCCGGACGGGCGCAACGCGCACAATCGTGCGCATGTCTTGGTCAGCCAGCATCGCGACGGCCGCTTCATCGGCGCTGTGGTCAGCCGCTTCGGGCTCAATGTGGTGCTGGGATCGTCGACGCGCGGCGGCGCCAAGAGCCTCCGCCTGTTGCTGAACCTGCTGGCCAGTGGCGACCATATCGCCATCACTCCGGATGGGCCGCGCGGCCCGCGGCGGCTGGCCGCGGCCGGCGTTGCGCAGCTTGCCGCACTCTCCGGCGCGCCGATCCTGCCATGTGCGGCGCAGACAACGAGACGCTGGGTCCTGAAAACGTGGGACCGGATGGTGGTGCCGCAGCCGTTCGGCCGTGGCGTCGTAGTATGCCTGCCAACCATTGCCGTTGGGCGGGACGCCTGGCAGGACGCGCTTCCTGCGATCGGTGCAGCGCTGACCGCAGCGGTGGAGCGGGCGGATAAATTGTGCCTAACCTGAACCTGCTGTCCGTCTATGCCGGGGCGACGACCGTGGCGGCGCCAGCCCTGCAGGTCATGCTGTGGATACGGCAGTTGCGCGGGAAGGAATGGTCTGGGCGTCTCGCCGAACGCCGCGGCAGCGACACATCACCCCGCCCGCCGGGCCCGCTGATCTGGCTGCATGCGGCCAGCGTCGGTGAAACCATGTCCATACTGCCGGTTCTGCCACTGCTGATCGATGCTGCGGCCACCATCCTGCTGACCACCGGAACAGTGACCGCAGCCAGGCTGTTGGCACAGCGGCTTGACCCAGACTTGGCGGCCTGGGTAGTGCATCGCTTCGTGCCGCTCGACGTACCCGTATGGGTGGCCCGCTTCCTTGACCACTGGCGGCCGGACCTTGCAGGGCTGGTTGAGAGCGAACTTTGGCCAAACCTGCTCGCCGCCTGCCGGGAACGCGGCATTCCCACTGCGCTGATCAACGCCCGCCTGTCAGAACGCAGTCTAGCACGTTGGAAGCGAGCGCCGAGACTGGCGGAACAGCTATTAGGCAGCTTCGCAAACGTGCAGCCACGCAGCGAAACTGATGCGGCGCGCTTGCGCGCCCTCGGTCGCTGCCAGCTCAGCGAGCCCGGCGATCTCAAACTTGCTGCGGCGGCCTTGCCGGCAGACGAGGTGGAGCTACGCCGGTTGACCGTCTTGCTCCAGAATCGCCCGGTTTGGCTTGCGGCCAGCACGCATCCTGGTGAGGAGGAGTTGATCCTAGAGGCGCATCGACTACTCCTTCGCGACCACCCGGAACTGCTGACCATCATCGCTCCGCGCCATCCCGAGCGCGGCACAAGTATCAAGGCCGATGGTCATCGCTCGCGCGGCGATGGACCGCCGGAGAAGGGAGTTTGGGTCGCCGACACGCTGGGCGAACTTGGTCTGCTGTATCGCCTGAGCGGCTTCGCCTTCGTTGGCCGCAGCCTGCTGCCTCCAGGTGGTGGACAGAACCCGCTGGAACCGGCGCGTCTCGGCTGTGCAATCGCGGTCGGACCATTTACCAGCAATTTCGCCGACCATGTCGCAATGCTGCGAGACGCCGGTGGTCTCGCGGTGGTGCAGGATGCGGCTGGATTGGCGCGATGGGCAGACGAAATGTTGCGCGACCTCCCGCGCTGTCAGGCTATGGGTCAAGCTGCACTCGGTGCCATTGAGCGCCACAGTGACCTGCCGCAGCGCACCGCCGACACGCTGCTGACATTGCTGGGCGCCACCTCTCCCCCTGCCCTCGTGGGAGGGGGGCAGGTGGATGGGGCGCGACACCCTGCCGCCATCTCCTGATCCATCGTGCTTCGTCGACCGCCATTCTGGCACTGCGACGGAATCATCCCCCGGATACTGTCGCCGCTGGCTGCAGTCACCGCGTCGGCAACCGCCCGGCGCGTCGCGCGCCCAGGATGGCGGGCGTCAGTTCCGGTCATCTGTTGTGGCAACGCCACAGTCGGCGGCGCCGGCAAGACCACACTGGCCCTGGATCTCGGCGCCAGGTTCGTCGCCAGAGGCCGCGCGGTACACTTTCTGCTGCGCGGCTATGGCGGCGCATCGCCCGGGCCGCATCGGGTCGTGCCAGCGAATACGGCAGCCCAGGTCGGTGACGAAGCCTTGCTGCTTGCCGCTGTTGCCCCGACCTGGGTTGGCGCCGATCGTGCGGCCAGTGCCCGTGCGGCAATCGCAGCCGGCGCGCAGGTGCTGATCATGGATGACGGCCTGCAAAACCCCAGCCTGTGCAAGGATCTGTCACTGCTGGTGGTGGATGGCGCGTCGGGATTTGGCAACGGCTGGGTGCTGCCCGCAGGCCCGCTGCGTGAGCCGGTTGCCTCCGCAGCCGCTCGCTGCGAGGCCGCCGTAATGATCGGGCCAGACCAGACCGGCGTGGCCGCCAACTTGGATCTTCCTATCCTGTACGCCAGCCTGCAGCCCGGCCCGGAGATCGCGGCCTGGGTCGGCCACCGCGCCGTCGCCTTCGCCGGTATCGCCAGGCCGGAAAAATTCTTCGACATGCTGGCCGAAGCCGGAGTGATCCTCGCTGGCACCCTGCCGTTCTCCGACCACCACCTCTTCAGCCGCCGCGATCTGGACCGCGTAATTGCCGAGGCCGAGCACCAGGAAGCCATGCCGCTGACCACGCCGAAGGACTCCGTGCGCCTTCCTGCCGCATACCGTGATAGAATTGGCGTTGTCGGCGTCTCGCTTGCCTGGGATGATCCGACAGCATTGGATGCATTGGTGGCGCGCTATGGATGACCTCGTCTTCCTGTTCGATGTGGACAACACCCTGCTCGACAACGATCACGTTCAGGCCGACCTGCGGCATCACCTCGCCGTCAGCTACGGGCCGCAGGCGCGCGATCGCTACTGGGAGATCTTTGAAGAGCTGCGATCGGAGCTCGGCTATGTCGATTATCTTGGCGCCCTGCAGCGCTACCGTCGCGAGGAGCTGCACGACCCGCGCGTGCTCCGTATCGCACCCTGGCTGTCCGATTACCCTTTCGCCGAGCGATTGTACGAGGACGCTTTGGCGGCGGTGCGACACATTCAGCGGTTCGGCACAACGGTCATCCTGTCGGACGGGGACGCAGCCTTCCAGCCGATGAAGGTCGAGCGGTCCGGGCTATGGCGCGCGTTCGGCGACAACGTGTTGATCTTCATCCATAAGGAAGAGTCGCTGGACGATGTGGAGCGGCTGTTCCCTGCGCGCCGCTATGTGATGATCGACGACAAGCTGCGCATTCTGGACGCGTTGAAGCGCACGTGGGGCGACCGCGTCACCACGGTATTCCCCCAGCAGGGCCACTATGCGTGCGACCCGAAGATTTTGGCGCAATACCCACACGGCGATATACAGCTTCAGCGCATCGGCGACCTGCTGCGGCTGGACCGGTCGGCGTTCGTCACCAGCTGAGTGGCTGCCGCCGGGAGCACAAGCCAGCCCTCAGGCTGTGTCGTATCCTCGCGTTGTCGGCGCGGTCGAGTGTGGCGACCTGTCGTGTCGTCAGGCGGCGTCGCATTACGGTGTTGGGATCAGCACGGCGATCAGGTGGGTGCAGCGTCTGCGCCGGACGGGCAGTGTCAGCCCAAGCAAGATCGGCGGCTACCGGCCGAAGAAGCTGATCGGGTCATGGCGGCTGTGGCTGCTCGAACGCTGCCGGGGCGGTGACTCGCACTGCGTGGCTTGGTCGCCGAGCTGGCCCAGCGGGGCCTGAAGGTGGATTGCCGCGTGGTGATGCCTGGGATGGTTGCCAGTTGCCGAGCCTGCGGGTCTTCGCGTAGCGCGGCGAGTTCGTCGTCATAAGCGCTGATCCGTGCATCGAGGCTCGCCCACTCGACGCACAGATCCTGCAGCAGCCGTACCACGCGGGGACTGATGGGGAGTTCCCCTGCCATGTGCTCGAGTCGATGCCACAGTGGGTCCTCGGCGTTTCGCCAGCGAACAGGACCGCCCAGATGTGGCGCGCCGACGTGCGCAGTGGCTGCGCTATCGCCTTCGGATCGATCCGTCGCGCCCGGTGTTCATCGGCGAAACCCCCGCCTTCACTGGGGCAGGCTCTGGACCAAGACCAATACGGCGCCGCTGCGGGGATGGGCGCCGCGCAGCGAGAGGCTGAAGGCCAAGCAGACCCATCGGCAATGCAAGACCATGACCTTTCTGGCGGCCCTGCGGCTCGATCGTGTCGAGGCGAGGTGGCTGATCGACGGTCCGATCAATGGCGAACGCTTCCGGCTCTACGTCGAGAAAGTACTCCTGCCGACCCTGCGTCCCGACGACCTCGTCGTCGTCGACAACCTCGGCAGCCACCGCGGCAAGGCAATCCGCCGGATCATCCGCTCGGTGGGCGCCAAGCTGTTCTCCTGCCGAAATACTCGCCCGACCTGAACCCGATCGAGCAGTTGTTCGCCAAGCTGAAGCACTGGCTGCGCAAAGCCGCCGGTCGCTTAGTCGATGCCGTGTCCAACGCTATCGGCCACATCCTTGGCACCGTCACAACAGACGAATGGGGCAACTACTTCGCTAACGCAGGGTGTAAACCCACGTAAACTCATCCCGATTCTAGCGGCCGGCACGGCCGCTATTCGGCCAGCAACTCGCTCTGAATGGACACCCGACACGCGGCGAAGACGCGGACCGGAACACGGGCCGCAATCTGTGCAATAAGCGCGCTGTCGATGGCGCCGGCTTCGTTGACAACGCCCCCGGATTCGACCTAGAGCCGCTGTCCCGTCGGAGGGGTGCCCGAGTGGCTAAAGGGGACGGACTGTAAATCCGTTGGCGCACGCCTACGTTGGTTCGAATCCAACCCCCTCCAGTCCCCTGTTTTCGGTGCGTCACGGAAGATCGGCAGGCGCATCTGCGGCAGAAACCGATCGATCTGTGCCCGGTTTTGTGTCGGATTTCGCGCCGAACTCAGCCATTGCTCGGTGAAGATGGCTGGTCACGATGTGCGCGTACCGCATGGTCATGGCGATCGTCTTATGGCCCAGGATCGCCTGTAGGGCTGGGATGTCGCCCGTGGCCTGAAGGAAGCTGCTGGCGAAGGCGTGGCGCAGGTCGTGGCACCTGAACGGCACACCTGCCCGCCGGGCAACCAAGGCGAAGCTATTGGCGAAGTTCGTGTATCGCTGTCCATTGCCGCGCCAGAAGACGTATGGCGAGGTCATGTGCCGAGGTGTGCCGACCAATGTGCCGATCGCGGTATCGCTCAGCGGCACCACCCGTGGGCTGGACGTCTTCGTTTTGGTCAACTTGACCTCGCGGCGCGGGATAGAGACCTGCGACCACTCCAGCGAGCAGACTTCCTCCTGACGCATCCCGGTTTCTGCCAGGAACCGGATAATCCTGCCGGTCATGGGACGAGCATGAGCAACCAGAGCGCGAATCTGTGCGGCGTTAGGATACCCAGTGCGGGGCGGCGATTCTCGAATATGCCGCTTGCTGAACTGCTTCACTGGGTCGGTCTCGATGTAGTCCCAGGCCGCAGCGCAGGACATCATACAACTCAATGTCGCCAGATCGCGGCGAACCGTCGCGCCTTGGGTGCCGGCCCTCATGCGGTCGCTGGCATAATCGGCCAGCCGACCACGGTGATCTCGTCGAGGTAGAGATTGCCGAACACGGCGTTCAGTTGTCGGAAGCTTGTCCGGTATCGCTCCTGCGTCCGTGGCTTCAGGCTCGGCATATAGTCGCATGCTAAGCGTGCAGAGCTTTCTGATAGGTCCGGCGAGGATTGCCGCCGCGATCCAATCGACGATGTTCACCGAGAAGTTCGGCGAGGAATTGCTGGGCAGTGGCTCTTGAGGTGGTATGTGCGGACCGTCGAACTTCCTTGCCGTGCCACTGGAAGCGAACCCAATAGACTGCGCGCCGCTTGTAAACAGTGGCCATGTGCTGGCATTGCTCCTAGTCGAACAGGAGATTCTCACGGATCGACGGTTCGTCAATCGCAAAGATCACCGGTCAGGAATTCGGTTCTCGCGGCATCGAATTGCTCGATAATCTGCCGATCAGTGATATGGTTTTGATGCAGTTCCGAGTGGTGCGGCGTCAGGCCGGCGGTATGGACGATCCCAGCACTGATGACAGGCCACGAGGCGACGGCGGGCATCGGGCCGCCGGGCCGGTGCCGAACCTCAGGTGGCGTCGGAGCTATCAGCCGACCTGCCGGTGACCGATGCCGAGGTGAGACTTGTTATGTTACTGCCATGCTTGGTGACGTGATCAACCGCATCCTCCACGCCGAGTGAGCCGCGCATCCTGACCGGGCTGACCACCCTGACCGGGCGTGGTCGGGGTGGTCAGGGTAGACAGACAAGAGGGATCGCATGAGCTTCGTCATGTCGTTGCAGATTGGCTCTGCCATCTGTGCGTTCGTAGCTGCTTACTTTTGGTTCCGATCGGCCACGACGAACGCTCCGCCGATGACATAGGAGGGGATTGGGCAACTTAAGCCGTGGCTAGACCAATCTGTGCGGAACAACCGATGGGCCGCAGCATTCGCAGGGGTCTCCGCAGCCCTGGCCGGGCTAGCAACGGTAACCGCGACAGTTTGATGTGCACGGCTTCGGTACCCATTTACCTAGTCGTGTTGTCGGTCAACGCTGCTTTGTGCGTGACCGCCGGGCATTTTCGTCGGCCCGTGTCCGACAGATGCGCCAGGCTTCTTTGTCCTGGATCAGCGCCAGCTTGGTCGCCCGGCACTCACTGTCGATGATGACCCGCTGGGATTGGCGCGAAGCCTGTGCGCGATGTCTTGCGCTCGCTCGCGGCGATCTCGGCCAGGTGTAGGTTCATGGCGGCGGTATTGCATTTGGGCAGAACGAGTGCCGCACCTTTTGCCGAGCGCGGGGCAGATGGCACCGAACAGGTACGTGGACTGCGTGCGTTGCCAGGATGGGGCGGGAACTTTTTAAAGTGCTCGATGGCTCCTGCGGCCTGGGCGTGATGCCGCGGACGGGCGCTGAGCTTGCGATAGCCCAGCGCGTGCAGCTCGCGGCTCAACGTCTGCCGCGCGACAGCGATCCGGAACTCCTCCCTGTACCGGTGGCGCAGCCTGGTTGCTTAGCTCGTAGGCTGACGACCAGGCGTGGCAGCCTTTGGGGCACCTCGACCTAAGCCATTGAAAAACTGCGTAGTACCGGCCATACGACGCCGATCTTGGCTCCGCTTCTCGCCGCCGAAGGGCGCCGCTACGACACTTACGCTCGAATTCGGCCTGCCAGACGCACAGTCCCCCGCGCCTCGCGAAGCCGCACCGCTTGTAAATGAGATCATCACGATGGGGGCTGCCACGACTGAGCAGCCGGTTTCGCCCACCGAAGAGCCGGCAGTGTTCCCGGATCTGAGCGGAGTCGCTGTCGGCGTTGGGGATCTCGTCGTCATTCGTTATATTGATCAGCCGGAACGTCCGCTTGGCAGCATCCGACTGAGCGATAGGATCCACAAGCCCGAAGAAGGCATTCTCCACGTTCTTGAACCTCTGGGCGCAGCGATCTTGGGGCGCTTCGGTTGACGAGGAAATTGAGGTTGTAATTGGAGGCAAGTCGCGCGCCGCCGTGGTCGAGAAAATAGAAAAGGCGCGGGATGCGCAGGTGCTTGCGGCGTAGTAGTCGGACAGGTCAGAGACGCAGAGGAGGCTGCATCGGTCGTCGAGCCCATGCCGGTGCTGTTCTGACCATCGTTGGAAGCTCGCTTCCCAGGGGGCACGCTCTGATGTGTTTACAAAGCCCTGTCGCGGAGCATTGCGGGGAACTGGCTTTTTGTCGTCGTTTCGAGGGTGCAGGTAGCCGTGTCGGGGCTATGACCGAGCCTGATCGGGCTGACCAGCCTGACCGGGTCTGGTCGGTTTGGTCGGGGTGGACATCCTCGATCCGGGCGGCGACCGTCGCCGCATGGTGCGGGAGCTTTCATTCCGTATCTGAGGTGATGGCGCTATTCGGGCCACCTAGGTTGAGCAGCCGCACGCGATGCCGCGCGCCCCGTCCACGCCGCCCGCCGCAGCACCTGCCTCCGCCGCCCGCGCGAGACATGCCTTGGCGGTCTGATTGCTCTGCCGTGCAAGGGCGCATTGATTACCTCAACATTCCTCAGCGTCACCGTCAGCGAGGGAGCGCGCCTCGGCGTCGAGTTCCTTAATCAACGTCTGAACACGATGGCGGGTAGTGGCGCTGAGGTCGTCGGTGAGTTGCGAGCGCAGTGCCTCAATCTGAGCGCGCAAGAGGGCAGCTCGTGCCATGTCTATCCTCGTTATCAAGAAGAAGATCGCTGTGATGATCGGCCAGCTCATGCCAGCGTCGAGCAGCTTCGAGCAACAAGATCCGGTCAGCTGCCGCGACCGCCGCATGTGCGGCGCGTTCGCAGTCGATCGCACGTGCACGGTAGTACCGCGGGTTTTTCGGGCGATAGACCAACGTCGCGATCTCCCTCAGGTTCGAGCGGGAGCGCGCGTCTCTCTCAGCCGCCGGCGCCCAGGGGCACTTGCCGACGACCCAATCTACGCGCGCAGATCGCACAAAGCCAAGAGGCAGAACGAGCCAGTGATACACCGGTGACCGCCATGGCGGGCCGAGTAGATCACGCCAGCGCTCTGATGCCGGAGCGGTGATTTTGCTGCGCCTGTCCTGAACGCCATCTCACAAGGTGCCCGAACCGTTGCCTAAAGCATGATCGCTTTAGGTTGATGGATAACCGGCATTGACGAGGTAGTTGGCGCACTCGGCCGGAGTGAACTGCTTGAGAAGTCGACCAATGCCTCGCCAAGTGGCCGTCACGGATCGGGCTGCGGCCTTCCGCAA
>JBKPSV010000362.1:0-19298 GCA_046735215.1 Pseudomonadota bacterium
CGATAGTCGCGATGTCGCGCCGCTCGCCGGCGAAGGTCTGTCTGGCGCGATGATCGAAGAGATGATGTCGGCGACAGAAAAGGAGAGCAACGAGCGGGCGCACGCCGTCCGCGCGATGTTCGACCGATTCGTCATCCAGCACGACGTCATCCTGTCAGAGGCGCGTCCGGGGACAGACTGCGCCACCGCCAGTTTCGCCTCGGTCACCGGCCGAGAGGAGGACCTGGTCGCACAACAAGCCCGCCTGGCCGATCTGACCATTGTGCCGCATCCCGATGCCGGGGAAGACGTATCGTCATCCGATGCCCTGCATGCGGTGCTGTTCGATTCCGGACGGCCAGTGCTGATCTCGCCGCAATCGCCGCCGACGACAATCGGAACCCGCGTATGCCTGGGATGGAACGGCACCGCCGAGTCTGCATCCGCTGTATACGCTGCGCTGCCATGGCTTCAGCGAGCCGATGGGGTACGCATCCTGTCGGCCGAGGGTTACCAACGGCGGGGACCGGCGGCGCCGGACCTGGCCGCCTACCTCGCGCTGCACGGCGTGCACGCCGACATCGTGATGTTCCACTCCGTGGGCAACTCTGTCGGCGCCGGTTTGCTCGCGGCGGCCCAGGATTTCGGCTGCGACCTGCTGGCCATGGGCGCCTACTCGCATTCGCGCCTGCGGCAGCTCATTTTGGGCGGCGTGACGCGGCACGTGCTGGAGCGCGCCAACCTGCCGGTGATGATGAACCGCTGACGCGGCGCCGAGTACAAAACCTCCCGACGATAGCGAGTTCGTAATGGTTGCGCTGGCAGCCTGAGGGTTGCTCGCTGTATCGTTCGTATCATCCTGGGAGGGCTGATTGTTGCGCCTCGTTCATGCTATCGCGGTGTCCATGCTGCTTCTCGGCCCCTCGGCGGTCGTTGCCGAGGAAGTCGGCCCCGCGCAGGCGGAGGCGCTGCAACAGCAACTTCAGGATTGGCTGGCGGCCCTATTGGGTCCAGCGGTGAAACTGCCGAAGGTGCCTTGGCAGGTGAGAGCCGACCACGATCACTACGTCATTACCTGGCCAACGCCTGGCCTGGACACGCCCTCGGGCGAGCCTGCAGTTACGGCGACTCTGCGGCCGCTGGATCGCACCCGTTGGTCAATCGATTCACTTGCAGTCCCCGCCTCCGGAAGCTTCAGCGTGACGTTGCCGCAAGCAGAATCGTCAGTTCGCACCCAGTTTGCTATCCGCCACCAGGATACTCGCGGCGTCATCGACCCAACATTCAACAGCCGATCGCAGCTGCACAGCGAGCTGTCGGACGTGTCGTTGAAGAGCGAAGACTCGAAACAGCTGCAAGAGCAGCGGTTCGACCGTCATCAGATGGAAGTCAGCCTGACACCAACCCAAAGCGGTCGACTGGACCTGCTGATGGATGGGATGACGGAGGGCTGGAACTCCGCCTCGCAAAGCAAGGGCAGCAGCCCCATCGCTGTCGGCATCCAAAAGCTGCACGCTGTTGCTCAGGTGAACGGGATTAACCGTGACCGTCTTGCCTCGCTGTTGACAGCGACCGGCGGGGTTATCGGCGCCTGGCCGGCCGACCTGCAGAAGCAGGGCGAAAAGTCTGATCTGCCACCGGCGTTGCGGAAGCAGATGCGGCTCGTGGTCGAAGCGCTGCAGGACGTGCTGACCAGCGTCACTCTCCAGGAGACACTGGACAACGTGCAGGTGGAAATGGCTGGCGTCGGCGGTATGTCGATCAAGCGGTTCCTGCTGGGGATGGGAGGTGCGGCTCCCGATGGTAGGCTGCACGCCTGGATCGACCTGGAGCTGGACGAGCTCGCTAGTCCGAGCCTGCCACCGAAGATCGCGGCCTATCTGCCGCGCCATGTGAAGATCAAGCCGAGCCTGTCGGGCGTGCTCATGGCGGATCTGCATAAGGTCGCGCTGGATGCGACGGAGGATGGGGTGGGCAATGACCGCTTCGCTCCCGACATCGATGCGATCTTTGCCCATGGAGGATTCCGATTCGGACTGGAGACACTTTCGTTCGACCTTGGATCGGCGAAGCTAGATGGCAGTGGAGAGGTCACGGTGGTGTCGCCTGATTCGTGGCACGGTGCCGCGCATCTCGTCGCAACCGGATTCGATGACCTGACCGCACAGGCGCGCAACAGCCCCGAACTGCAGTCTGCTCTGCCCGCACTGATCATGGCGCGCGGGCTCGCGAAGCAGGATGGCGAGCGGCTCGTCTGGGATGTCGTCAGCGATGGTCCGAAGATGACGGTGAATGGGCTGGATCTTTCGCAGCTGGCCGGCCCCGATAAGTCGAAATCGAAGTCGCCGGCAGCGCAGAAGCCAGGTCAGAAGCCGAGTCGGTAGAGAGTGACGATTCGCTCGGTGCGGTCCTCCAACTCGAGTGTCGTCGGTATGCAATAGCCGGCGAAAGCGCTGAGACCTTCCATCGGCAGGTAGGCGCGCCCCGGATCCGCAATCCACACTTCTGACTCGCGTGCCATGCGGCGCAACCACGGCATGATGTGGCCTGTCATCGGGGCTTCGTAACAGACGTCGCCACACAGGATCATGTCCCAGCGGCAGTCCGTTCCGACTATATCGCACGCCGGCAGCGTCATATAGACGCTGTTTGCGGCCGCGTTCAGCGCTAGCGCGGCGCGCGCCAACGGATCGATTTCGGATGCTTCAATCGAGTGCGCACCCGCCAGGGCGCAGGCGATGCCGGCGATGCCGCAGCCGGCCGCGAAGTCGAGCACGCGACAGCCGGCAACGCTCTCGGGATTGTCGAGGACGTAACGCGCCAACGCCTGCCCGCCGGGCCAGGCGAAGGCCCAGAATGGTGGATCCATGTTGCGTTCGGCGAGCCAGGCTTCGGTCGCCTGCCATATCGGCGTGATGGCACTGGCGAGATGCAGCGCGATCTCGGGCACGAAGGAGGTGCGATCAAGCACGGTCTGGGTCCGCACGAAGTTCGCATCGTCGGGAGCCGGCACCATCAATGGAAGGACACCCAGCCGACCAATATCGCCGCGCCAATCGCCAATCCCGCCTCGCGGTTGGCTTTAAACAGCCGCAGACAAAGCCCTGGATCGTGAACATCCAGGGCGACCACTTGTCGCGCCAGCAGCGCCGCGGGCAAGCCCAACATTGGAAAGAACCAGGCACCCAATCCTGCCACCCAGCCGCCCAGCGCCAGCAACAGGATGCAGCCGGCATAGCACGCAGCCAGAAACGGGGCGGTCCGCTTCTCGAAGAGCCGGGCCGTCGATTTCACACCGACCAGCGCATCGTCTTCGCGATCCTGGTGAGCGTAGATCGTGTCGAACCCGAGGTCCCAAAGGACGGCTGCGCCGTACAGCACAATGCCTGCGGCGTCCAACCGACCAGTACCCGCCACGTAGCCTAAGGGGGCGCCGAAGCCGAAGGTGAAGCCCATCACCAACTGCGGCCACCAGGTCACCCGCTTGGCCAGCGGATAGAGCGCAACCAGCAGGAGCGATCCGGCACCAAGCAGCTGTGCCAGCAGATTCAGCTGCAGCAGGATCGCCAGCCCGATCAGCAGCAGGACGGCGAGAAACACCAGCGCCTGGTGTGCTCGCAGCATTCCCGACGCAAGCGGACGCGTTGCCGTTCGCGCCACCATGCGATCGATGTCGCGATCCCACAGGTCATTCACCACGCACCCCGCAGCCCGCATCACGATGGCGCCGGCCCCGAACAGCAGGATCAACCGAAACGCCTCAGGCGGCGCCGGCCGGGCCAGCAGGATGCCCCACAATCCCGGCAGGAACAGCAACCAAATGCCGATAGGCCGATCGACCCGGGCGAGCAGAAGGTAGGGCAGCCAGGGCCGCGGAAGCCGCGCCACCCAGCCGGTTGCCACGATATCGGTGTGCGGCTGCATTCCTGCTACTCTGGGCCCGATCATGCCAGGGTCAATCCGCCTCCACGTCACCGCCACGTTGGCCGAAGGCGCGAGCATAATCGGCACGCCGGCGCAGGCGTATTATCTTGGAACCGTGATGCGACGCGGAGCAGGCGATGAAATCCTGCTGTTCAACGGCCACGACGGCGAGTTCAACGCGTACATCGAAACAGTCGGTCGTGACCGTGCAACGCTGCGCGTCCGGCAACAGACACGCGCACAGCGAGAGGGGCCCGATCTGTGGCTCGCATTCGCGCTGCT
The DNA here is from genome assembly GCA_046735215.1 of Pseudomonadota bacterium. Classification (GTDB taxonomy): domain Bacteria; phylum Pseudomonadota; class Alphaproteobacteria; order Acetobacterales; family Acetobacteraceae; genus JAMXLO01. Next base: position 4,186 of record JBKPSV010000362.1, read on the forward strand.
GAAGCGCGACGCCACCGATCTCGTGGTACAAAAGGCAACCGAGCTGGGTGCATCCGAGTTGCGTCCAGTCGCCACCGCCCGCGGCAACACCCACCGAATGAATGCGGACCGCCTGAAGGCGATCGCCATAGAGGCCGCGGAACAGTCCGAGCGGCTGACAGTGCCGATCCTGCGCCCGCCCGAGCCACTCGCCTCGATGCTGGGTCGCTGGCCGTGGGAGCGTCGGCTGTTTGCGGCCGTCGAGCGCAGCGCCGGTCAGATACCGCCGGTGCAGGGACCGCGCGCCCTGCTGGTCGGTCCGGAAGGCGGCTTCGCTCCTGCCGAGCTTGATCTGCTGCGCGCGCATGCCTTTGTAACACCGATATCGCTCGGCCCGCGCGTGTTGCGAGCCGAGACTGCCTGTATCGCCGGGCTGGCGTTATTGCAGGCCGCTGACTGCCGCTAGTACCATCGGCAACAACCCGATCCACCTGGGAGCCGCATGTCCAATCCCGGAGACGCCGACTCGACGCCGATCACGTCGCTGCAGCAGCTGGCCGATTACTTCGCTGCCGGCTGCAAACCCGCGGAGCGTTTTCGGATTGGCACCGAACACGAAAAGTTCGGCTTCCGACTGGCTGATCTCGCGGCGCCGCCCTACCAGCCGACGGACGGTCAGCCCGGCTCGATCCGCGGGCTGCTAGAGGGGCTGCAGGACCAGTTCGGTGGTGTCCCGATCACTGATGCAGGCAACGTCATCGGCCTGAAGCAGGGGGACGCGGCGATTTCGCTGGAACCGGCGGGCCAGCTTGAACTGTCCGGTGCACCGCTGGAAACGCTGCACGACACCGCGGCCGAGCTTGAGGCGCACTATGATCAGGTACGCGCGGTCTCCCGTGAGCTGCAGATCGGCTTCGCGCCCCTCGGGTTCCATCCGGCCGCGACACGCGAACAGATGCCGTGGATGCCGAAAGGGCGCTACGCGATCATGCGGCGCTATATGCCGCAGGTTGGCACGCTTGGCCTCGACATGATGACACGCACCTGCACGGTTCAGGTGAATCTCGACTATTCCTCTGAAGAGGACATGGTCCGAAAGCTGCGCGTCTCTCTGTTGCTGCAGCCGGTAGCGACAGCCTTGTTCGCCAACTCACCATTCACCGAAGGGCGGCCGAACGGGTTCCTGTCGTATCGCGCACATTGCTGGACCGATACCGACAACCAGCGCTCGGGGATCCCTCGGGTGATGTTCGAACCGGGCTTTGGCTTCGAACGGTATGCCGAGTGGCTGGTGAACGAGGTACCGATGTACTTTGTGTACCGCGACGGACGATACGTCGACGTTGCCGGAGCCTCGTTTCGCGACTTCATGGCGGGCCGGTTGCACAACCTGGCGGGGACCGTTGCGACCGTGGGTGACTTCGCCGATCACCTGACCACCGTATTCACCGATGTCCGCATCAAACGCTTCCTGGAAATGCGCGGGGCGGATGCGGGGCGGTCGGATATGATGGTTGCGCAATCGGCCTTCTGGGTCGGGCTGCTGTACGACGACGCGGCGCTGGCGGCGGCCGGGGCTCTGCTGCGGGATGTGACCTGGGAGGACGCGGTGGCCGTACGGTCGCGGGTTCCCCGGGAAGGCCTTGCTGCGCCTTGGCGCGGAGGAAGCCTGCGTGATTTGGCTGCCGCGGCAGTCGAGATTGCTACCTCTGGATTGCAATCTAGAGGGATACGCAACCAATCGGGCAAGGACGACGAGTCAGTCTACCTCGCGCCAATACAGAAAATTGTGGCGGGGAAACCAACCCAGGCAGAACATTGGCTAGCGCGCTACCATCAGGCGTGGCAGGGTGATATCCGAAGTATCTATTCGGAGGCGGCGATCTGAGAAGTGGCTGTAAGCTTTGACATGCTGAAGCCAGCGCTGTCACAGTCGAGTACAATATCGGCGACGGAATGATGGCGAGTGTTTCCCACAGATCTTCGGCCCATATCACGCCAGCAAGTCCTGCAGGACAGGTGGTCGTCCGGCTTCGCCTGATCGGCCAAATGGAAGCCTGGACGTTGACCAGCGAGAACGTGCTGCCTCCCGGGCGCAAGACGCGGGCCCTGCTGGCCGTGATCGCACTGTCATCGCCGCGTCCGGCCCTGCGTGGCCGGCTTGCGGAACTGCTCTGGAGCCGCCGGCCTGAGGAGCAGGCTCGCGCCTCACTCAGGCAGGAAATTCATCGACTTCTGGAATGTCTGGCCCCGGCCGGCACCGAGGTTCTGATAGTCACACGGGACCACATCTCGCTCCGGCCCGGCGTTGTCTGGGTGGATGTCGAAGAGGTCATGCGCGCGACGACCGACCAGCCGGCGTCGCTGTCGCTGCTGGACGGTGATCTGCTGGAAGATCTGGATGGCATTGACCCGACGTTCGACGCCTGGCTCACCACCGAGCGTGAGCGGCTGCGTGACCGGGCGCGGAACGTGGCCGAGGCGCTGCTGCGTGAGCAGGTAGAGCCGGAAGCGGCGATTCCCGCAGCACAGCGGCTGCTGCAGATCGACCGAGCGCACGAGGGCGCATGGCGGGCGCTGATGCGAGCGCACGCCGCGCGCGGCGAGCGCGGGATGGCGATCCAGGCCTATGACCGCTGCCGCGCCGTGCTTGCTGATCTGCTGGATGCCTCTCCTTCCGCAGAGACGCAGAAGCTGCTCGCGGAGATCCGGGGCCCATCGGGCAGCCGGATGCCGCTGCGGCCGCCAATCCCGCCGCAGCCACAACCTGAAATTGTCGAGGAGGATGAGCCGCCGGCGGTCCTCGAGCCGAGAAGTGTCGAGGTCCACCCCACGCGCGGGGGAGCCCATGTCGGCGTCATGCCGCTGCAACTCGTCGGCACCACCGAGGAAGAGGGCCACCTCGCGCCGGGCCTCGCCGAAGAGATCACCACGGCGCTGGCGCGTTTTCGCTGGATGTTCGTCGTCGCCTCGAATTCGCTGGCCCGCTTCGCGGCCGATACCCGCGACGAGACGGCGATTCGTCGCACCTTCGGCATCGACTTCCTGCTGGATGGGTCGATCCAGCGCGTGCGCAACCGACTGCGCATCACGGTGCGGCTGCTGGATCTGCGCGCCGGCAACCAGGTGGTTTGGGCGCGGCGGTTTGACCGGCAATCCAACGACCTGCTGTCATTGCAAGACGAGATCGCCTCCGAGGTGGTCGCGCAGATCGACCCCGAGATCCTGCTGATCGAGGCAAAGCGCAGCGCCGGCCGCATGCCGGTCGACGCCACCGCCTATGACATGGTGCTGCGGGCCATACCGCTGATCGGCCGCATGGAACGCAGCCAATACATGATGGCGGGTGAATACCTGTCGCGAGCGATCGCGCTGGAACCTGACTACGCCGCCGCCTATGCCTGGTACGCCTACTGGCACATTTTTCTTGTCGGGCAGGGCTGGGCCGAAGACCTGGACGCCATGATGGTGGAGGCAGGTGAACTGGCCGAGCAGGCGGTCGTGCTCGATCCGTTTGATGCGCGCGGGCTGACCATTGCCGGACACGTGCGGGCGTTCCTGCATCGCCGGCTGCGCGAGGCGATTGCACTGCATGAGCGCGCGCTCTCGCTCAATCCGAACCTCGCCATGGCATGGGCGCTGTCGGCGATCGCGTTTGCCTATATGGGGGATCCGGACGAAGCGGAGCGACGCAACAACCGCTACAAGAAACTGTCACCGCTGGACCCGCACGCCTTCTTCTTCGACGCGTTCTTCGTTTTGATTCATCTGATGAAGCGCGACTACGAATCGGCCGTCGCCGTGGCGCGTGCGGTCAGCGAGATGAACCCCTCGTTCTCGGCGACGTACAAACCCTACTTGGCAGCGCTGGGCCACCTCGGGCGCATCCAGGAAGCGGCTGTCGTACGGCGACGTCTTCTGGCGATAGAGCCGGACTTCACCCTGCAGCGCTTCATCGCAACGTCTCCACTGGAGCGGGACAGCGACCGCGATCACTATGCAGAAGGCTTGCGGTTGGCCGGTCTGCCGGAAAGTCCGGCTGACTACAAGCACTTGCAGCATCAAGAGGCGCACTGAGCCGGAAGCGACTTTCCCCAACTCGTCAGGCTGACCCTTTCCTTCGCCTTCCGTCGCGCTATCGTCGCAGCCTGTGCTGAAAGGGCCGTGCCGATGCTGCAGCAGGCGTTCCGCTTCGATCCGGTCGAACTGCCACCCGCCGCGCAGGCGCTGCGCAAGGAAGTGCGCATATTCCTCGATGAAAATCGTGGCGCGCTCGGCAACCGCCGCGACTATGATCAGGCGTTCAGCCAGAAGATGGCGCAGCGCGGCTGGATCGGCATGACCTGGCCGAAGCAGTACGGCGGTCACGAGCGTACTGCGTTTGAGCGCTACGTGCTGATCGAGGAGATGCTGGCAGCCGGTGCTCCTGTCGGCTTTCATTGGACCGCCGACCGGCAGAGCGGGCCGAATATTCTGCGCTATGGCACAGAGGAACAGAAAGACTATTTCCTGCCACGCATCGTACGCGGCGAGTTATCGTTCTGCATCGGCATGAGCGAGCCCGATTCCGGTTCCGATCTTGCCGGAACGCGCACCCGTGCGGTGAAGGTAGATGGCGGCTTCCGCATCAACGGCAGCAAGCTGTGGACGTCAAACGCGCACCGCGCCGACTACATGATCTTGTTCTGCAAGATGGCCGATGCCGGACAGGACGAAGTCGATCGCCACGCCGGCGCGACTCAGTTCCTGGTGGATCTGAAGAACTCGCCAGGAATCGAGATCAGGCCGGTGATCAACCTGCTGGGCGAACATCACTTCAATCAGCTCTTTCTGACCGATCTGTTCGTGCCCGACAAACGGCTGTTCGGCGAGATCGGCAACGGCTGGCGCCAGGTCTCGAGCGAGCTCGCCTTTGAACGCAGTGGCCCCGATCGTTTTCTCGTCCTGTTCAAGCTGCTGAATGAGATGGTGCGGGCCGCCGGCCCAAATCCTGACCGCGCCACGGCAGCGGCACTTGGAAGGCTGGTCTCGCAGTTGGCGACACTGCGACGCATGTCGCTGTCGATTGCCGGCATGTTGCAGGAGGGCCTGCAGCCGCTGAACGAAGCCGCCGTGACCAAGGACCTGGGCACGCGCTACGAACAGGACCTTCCGGTGATCGCACGGCAGTTGTTCCCAGCCGAGCCCGACCTGATGGCTGTAGATACATATGTTGCTATGCTGGCGCGCGGCATCGGCAATGCGCCGCGGCTTTCCATCCAGGGCGGCACGCGCGAGATCCTGCGTGGCATCATCGCGCGCGGCCTCGGGCTGCGCTGAGGGAGGTAGAGATGCGCGATGAAACCCGCATGCTGCTGGAAAGCATGAGTCGCCTCTTCGAAGATCATTGCACCAAGCCGGTCGCCGATGCCGCGGAAGCGGGAACGTTCCCTGCTGCGCTGTGGCGTGCGGTGAGTGAAAGCGGCGTAGCGCTGGGAGGCGTGGTCGATGCCGGCGTTGAATGGTCGGATCTGTACGCCGTGTTGCGCGTCGCCGGACGCTATGCTGCACCGATTCCGCTGACGGAGACCATATTGGCGGGATGGCTCGCATCGTCCGCCTGCTTCAGCGTCACCGAACAGCCGATGACGGTGGGACCGGTGCGCGCTGGCGAGACGCTGCGGCTGGAGCGCGATGGCAATGGCTGGCGGCTGTTCGGGCGCGCCAGCCGGCTGCCTTGGGGCCGCGATGCCGCCAACGTCGCACTCATTGCAAGCGACCCCGAAGGCAAGACGATGGTGGTTTTCGGCGACAGCGTGCAGGGAGCGCGGCTGCCGAGTGGCGAGAGCAATATGGCAGGGGAGCCGCGAGATACCTATGAATTCGCCGGATTGGGATTATCGGGCAACGAGGTAGCGCCCGCTGCGCAGGGAATCGATCAGGCAGCGCTGTACCGACGCGGCGCTCTTGCGCGTGCGATGATGATGGCGGGCGCAATGGAACGCGCGCTCGATACTGCGGTGAATTATGCGCAGGAGCGTAAACAGTTTGGCCGTCCGATCGGCAAGTTCCAGGCGGTGCAGCAGAACCTCGCGGTGATGGCGGGCCAGGTCGCTGCGGCCGGCGCAGCGGCTGACGCCGGCGTCGAGGCCTTGTCGATCGACGATCCTGCCAAGCAGGAATTCCTGGTCGCGATCGCCAAGACCCGTGTGGGCGACGCGGCGACACTCGCTTCGGAAATTGCCCACCAGGTGCACGGCGCCATCGGCTTCACCAAGGAGTATTCGCTACAACTGAGCACGCGACGTCTATGGTCGTGGCGCGACGAATTCGGGAGCGAGTCCGAGTGGGCCGCGAAAGTGGGCGCTTACGTCTGCGCTGGCGGCGCAGATGCCTTGTGGCCGACACTCACCAATTGTTAGGTGACGCAACCCCGGGCAGGAACGGCGACATCGGCGTCACGCCAGACCGGCGGCGCGTTCTTTCCTATACTCCGCAGAAAAGCGGCCCATGTGGCCGAAGCCCCAGGTTGCAGCAACGTCCGCGACAGCGCCCGTGGTTGCCTCGCAGCAATGGCTGCCTTACCGCCTCGAACCGCGCCGCGCGCAAGTTTTCCATCGGGGGAACGCCGCGAAATCTTTCAAAATGCTTCAACAGAGTGCGAACCGGCACGTCGGCTGCCGCAACTATATCGGGAAGCCCGACCGGTGCCGTAAGGTTGGATTCAGTGTGGTCGATCGCCCGCTTCACGTCGCGCGGTGCAACCGCAGACCGCGTGTCGTAAATCGCGCCGCAGTTATGCGCGTGCGAGAGCAAGGGCTGATTGACCACGAACTGCTCGAGTGAGGCGAGCACGACCGGATTACGCGCCAGCGGAGCACCACGCGCGAACTGCGTCAGAACAACATACGCCAGCCGCGCGATGCCGCGGTCCGTAGCACTGGCAACATCCATCACAGGTGCGAATCCAGCGAGGGACACATCCCGGCTTGCCAAACAATGCAGAAAGCTGCCGCTGCAGACCGGCGTTCGACAGCACCACCGTCATGCGCACCGCCCTGGCATCGACCTTGAGCGGCTCGGACCCATTGCAGGGTAGGAAAACAGAAGCCGCTGGCCGCGCGTCGCTTACGTACTGATGCCCGCGCACGCTGGTGCCATTCGTCCTTGGAGCGGAATCAGCAACCAGTATGGACGCGCTGTGGCGTCACCAGAACGCTGGCGCGGGCGCCATACTCGGCGGAGCCCACATCCATGCTGTCCGTCAAATAGATTCCGGTGACGCGCGCGCTAAGGTTTCTGGCGTCGCGACAAGCTACGTTCAGTTGAATATTATTGTTGAAAAGAAACTCGTGGGTGCGTTCCAGATTCTTGCTGCTGAAATCCCACGCGTGGTCGGATGAGCGAGGCTTCGCCTGTGCCCCTATTCTGGTCAGCCGATGGCGTCATGCTGCACCTCCCGGCACAGACGCGCCATGCACAATTAGCATCTCACAAGCGTGCTTTGAGTGATCTGCTTCACAGCTAAAATTCGGCTATTTCTGGCCAGTTGCAGCGAAATCTGGATACCGCCGCATCGCCTTCACGGCGAACTTGCGGCCCTGAATCAAACCAGCGAATGGAGCGTATCATGAGCCTGCGGATCGGCGACACCGCACCGGATTTCGAGGCCGACACCACTGAGGGTCGGATCAGCTTTCATACCTGGATCGGCGATGCGTGGGCAGTCCTGTTCTCCCACCCCAAGGACTTCACTCCGGTCTGCACGACCGAGCTCGGTTACATGGCGCGCATCAAGCCGGAGTTTGAGCGGCGCGGCGTTAAGATCATTGGGCTCTCGGGCGATCCGGTAGGCGATCACGAGAGGTGGTCAAGCGATATCAAGGAGACGCAAGGCTACGGGCCGAACTACCCGATGATTGGCGATGACGACCTTAAGGTCGCCAAGCTGTATGGGATGCTGCCGGCTGAAGCGGCAGCCGGCGTTCGGACGCCGGCGGATAATCAGACAGTGCGCAGCGTCTTCGTTGTCGGCCCTGACAAGAAGATCAAGTTGATTCTTGTCTACCCGATGACCACCGGTCGCAACTTCGACGAGGTGCTGCGGGTGATCGATTCCCTGCAGCTGACCACAAAGCACCGGGTGGCGACCCCGGCAAACTGGAAGCAAGGCGATGACGTGATCATCGCCGGATCAGTGTCCGACGAAGAAGCCGCCAAGCTGTACCCGAAGGGCTGGTCCGCTCCCCGGCCTTACATTCGGATCGTGCCTCAGCCAACGGAATAGCTGTTCGAAACTTGGGTCGGGGCGGAATGCCAGATCAGTCCGCCGCCTCGGCCAACATACTCACGTCGGGCAGCATTACCGGAGCCGTGGCGAGAGCAGGCGCCGGTGTCGCATCTGCTCCGGTCAGCTGACTGGCCACCAATTCCGCGAACAGGCCGTTGCGGAGCAGCAGGTCTTCGAAACATCCTCTCTCGGCGATGCGGCCATTGTCGAAAACCAATATCTCGTCGGCGTCGCGGATGGTGGACAGCCGATGCGCAATGACAAAGGTCGTGCGCCCGGCCATAAGCACGCGCAGGGCCTTCGACACCCTGGCCTCAGTGGCGGCATCCAGCGCACTCGTCGCCTCATCCAGGATAAGGATCGGCGGGTTCTTCAGCAGCGCGCGGGCGATCGCCAGACGCTGCTTCTGTCCACCCGATAATGTGGTGCCGCGTTCGCCCACCATCGTGTCGTAACCCCGCGGCTGGCGGACGATGAAATCATGCGCTTCGGCCATGCGGCAGGCCGTCTCGATCTCCGCCTGCGTCGCATCGGGTTTGCCGACCAGCAGATTGTCGCGGATGGTACGGTTGAACAGCGTGCTGTCCTGGAACACCACGCCGATGCTGCGGTGCAGGCTGTCCAGCGTGACGTCGCGCAGATCCTGTCCGTCTATCGTGATGCGTCCGACGCAAGGATCCCACATGCGCTGCAACAGGTTCATCGCGGTCGACTTGCCTGCACCCGTCTGCCCGACCAGAGCAACGCACGAGCCTCGCCGAGCGGCGAAGTCGACCCCGCGCAGCACGGGATCGCCGGTCGGATAGGCAAAGCACACGTTGTCGAAGCACACGCCGCCGACCGTGACAGCAAGCGGCCAAGCGTCCGGCGCTTCGGGAACTGAACTCCGCGTATCGAGCATACGAAAATATTCGTCGAGCATCGGCACGCGCGACAGCAGACGGGCGACGAACCACATTGTCGATTCAAGCCGCCCGATCAGCAGCGTGGCCAACCCCATGAACGAGACGATCTCGCCAACATCGGCCTTGCCTTCGACATGCAACACGGTGCCGACGACGATGATCGCGAACACCGCACACGTGCTGGCGGCGCGGCCCATGACGGTGGCGAAGGCCCACCATCCCAGCACAGGAAATTGCGTCGCGACCAGGCGTGCGGCCATTTCGCCAAAGCGCGCGCGTTCATCCTGCTGCATGCCGAACGACTGCACCACGGCGACGTTTGTCAGGCTGTCCTGTACGCTCGCCGCCAGATCGTTGTGCTGGCGCTCGGCCAGTTGCTGCTTGGCCTCGGTTTGCCGGATGACAAGCGTTGTCATCGTGATGAAAGCGACGACCAGCACCACCAGCACGACGCCCAGACGCCAGTTGAGCAACAAGGTCAGCGGCAGCAGCACGAGGACTGCCAGACACGCCGACAGCTGCTCGCGGAAGAAGTCGAGCCAGAGCCCGAACAATACCTCTGATCCGCCGTGCAGCACGCGCATCACATGGCCGGTGTGGCTTGCGCCATGGAAAGCCAGCGGCAGCGACAGGACATGGGCGTGAAACCGGCCCATGACGTCCAGCCTGCGCCGATGTGCCAGGCGGTCGGCACAGAGTGCGACCAGAATGCCCGCGCCGATCGACGACAGACCGACACCCGCCCACGCGCCGAGCAGTTGTGTTGCCTGAGCCCATAAGGCATCGCCGGGCAGGCTCGCCGACCGCGACAGCAGGTCGATGACCCGGCCGAACAACATCGGCTCAAGGAACTGAAAACCAGCGATCGCCAGGTTGGCGATCGCCAGCGCCACGGCCAATCTGACTTCGGCGCGCAGCAGCCCGAGCACGCGAGCATAAACTTGAAGAAAGCGCATGGTTGTCGGCTGTTGTGTGACTACGGCGATGCCGCCGCTATGATGTTACGGTAGCGGAAAATGAGGGCGGGACTGTGGCGACCAGAAGGCTTTCGACGGGCTGGCACACGCGCGCGGGCGTGGTAGCAACAGGCCGACAGCCGTGGAGCAACGTGATGCCGCCTATAACCCACATGGTTCCGATGCGCGACGGCATTCGCCTGGCGACCGATGTGCATCTGCCGGCGGCCATCGGTTCGTTTCCAGTGATCATGGAACGCACGCCCTATGGCCGCGCCGAAACCAGCCGCAGCGAAATTACTGCTGCCAACCGCATACCGGCCTCGCGCGCTGACATCGCCGCTTATTTCACCGCGCACGGCTATGCGGTCGTCTACCAGGACACCAGAGGCCGCTACGGTTCAGAGGGGCGCTTCGTCAAATATCTCTCGGACGGCGAGGACGGCTATGACACCTGTACCTGGTTGCGCGATCAGCCGTGGTGCGATGGACGTATGGGCACCATGGGCCTGTCCTGCGCAGCCCACAACCAGGCGGCGCTTGCCTGCCTCGATCCGCCCGGACTTGTTGCGCAGGTGCTGGACTGTGGTGGCTTCGTCAACGCTTGGCAGTCGGGCATCCGCCAGTCCGGCGCGTTCGAACTGAAGCAGGCGACCTGGGCCTTCAAGAACGCGCTCGTCTCCCCCGAGGCAGAGGCCAATCCTGTGATGCGTGCGGCGCTGGCCGGCGAAGATATCCGCGAATGGTTCACCCGCATGCCGTGGAAGCCGGGGCATTCGCCGCTGCGGCACCATCCGGACTACGAAGCCTATCTGTTCGACCAGTGGACGCATGGTGCATTCGACGAGTTCTGGCAGCAGCTTGGGATCTGCACGCAGCGCTGGCACGAGCAATACAGCCGTGCAGCATGCGTGCATATGTCATCGTGGTGGGATCCCTATCCGCTCACCGCGACTGGCAACTACACCGGCCTGAAGCGTGCCGGTCGCGGTCCGCAGCGGCTGATCCTCGGTCCTTGGACACACGGCGATCGCAGCGACACCTGCTTCGGCGATGTAGAGTGCGGCCCGGATGCGGCACTCGACTCATGGGCCGGCGACTGGCGCGCCTATCGTCTGCGTTTCTTCGACCACGTCGTGAAGGGTGCGAGGCTGGACGAGCCGCCGGTGCGGATCTTCGTCATGGGTGGCGGCAGCGGACGACGCAATGCGGCGGGTCGGCTGGAGCACGGCGGACGTTGGATCGCTGCCCAGGACTGGCCACCGCCGGGCGTCGAGTTCGCTGCGTTCCATCTGCACGCCGACAGCCGCCTCGGTCGCGCGCCGCCAAATGGCGGCAGCGCCCCGCTCTCCTATGATTTTGACCCCACACACCCGGTGCCGACGATCGGTGGCGGAATGAGCAGTCTCGAACCTGTCGCCTATGCCGGCGCATGGGACCAGACGGAAGGCCCCGCCTTCTTCGGCTGCAAGCCACCCTATCTGCCGCTCGCGTCCCGCCCCGATGTGCTGGTGTTCCAAACCGAACCGCTCGATGCGCCGTTGCAGGTGGTCGGACCGATCGAGGCCGAATTGTTCGTGGCGACCGATGGCCCGGACACCGATTTCACTGCCAAGCTGATCGACGTGCATCCCCCTTCGGCCGATTATCCGAAGGGCTATGCGATGATTCTCACCGACGGCATCCTGCGACTGCGCTATGCCGAAGATCCGGCACATCCGCGCCTGCGGTCTCCCGGCGAGGTGGTCAAGGCCCGTATCACGCTGTTCCCGACCGCCAATCTGTTCCTGCCGGGTCATTGCATTCGGGTCGACATCTCCTCGAGCAACTTCCCCAAGTTCGACGTCAACCCAAATACCGGCGAGCCGGAGGGCATGGCGCGGCGCAGGCGCATTGCCGTGAATACCGTTTTCGTTGACCCTGACCGTCCCAGCAGGGTGCTGTTGCCACTGCTCCCGGTTTGATGCGATAGCGCTCGGCCTGACCGCGAGGCGGATGATGAACGACCTCTATTCCTTCTATGCGCAGCACCGCAACACCCGGGTCATGGACAAATGGGATCATTATTTCGATATCCATGATCGGTTTCTGTCGCCGGTGCGCCGCGCCAATCCGGTCGTGGTGGAGATCGGCGTCGAGCTCGGTGGCTCCTGCGAGATGTGGCGAGATTATTTCGGTCCCACAACGCATATTTTTGGTATCGATATCAATCCCGAGGCCAAGCGGCAGGAGGACCTGCTCACCAGAGTGTTTATCGGCGACCAGCAGGACCGTACCTTCCTGCGCGGCGTGCTGCGAGAGATCGGCGCCCCCGACGTGGTGATCGACGATGGCGGACACACGGCCAATCAGCAGATCACCGCGTTCGAGGAACTGTACCCTGCGCTGAGTGAGCGCGGGGTGTACATCGTCGAAGACACGCATACTTCACTGTGGCGCGGCGCATACATGGATCGGCAGGATCAGCAGAGCTTTCTGCAGTTCTCTTTCGCCAAGGGCGCGCAATTGATGGAGTGGACGGGAAAGCGTGAGAACTTTCAGGTGCTCGGGACGGACCAGAGCGAGTCGCTGGAAAGTGCTGTGACAGAATTCTGCCGCAGCACGCAGGCGATCCACTTTTTCGATAGCGTAGTGGTATACGAACGCGGTCGCCGTCGCGTACCACGCCATTCTCGCCGTTGATCACTTTCTCTCCGGCCCCCGCGCGCCTGCCGGAAGGGCGACGGATCTACGCGATCGGCGACATCCATGGATGCGACGTTCAGCTTGGCAATCTGCACGAAATGATCGCCGAAGATCTGGTGCAGCGACCGGTCAACACACCGCTGCTGCTGCATATCGGCGATTACGTCGATCGGGGGGCGGATACCGCCGGGGTGCTGCAACGACTGCTGACCGACACGCCAATTCCCGGCCTGCCGGTTGTCAACCTGGTCGGCAATCACGACGAGACGATGCTGCACGCGCTGTCCGGCGATCGCGCGGCAGCGACCGATTGGCTGTTCGCCGGCGGCGCGCCCGCGTTGCAGAGCTACGGTATCGATCCGGACTCGCCCCGCGAGAGCTGGCCCGCGCAGGTGCCACCTGAGCACCTCGACTTTTTGCGCGGACTTACGCTGACCCATCGGGATGGCGGCTACTTCTTTGTCCATGGCGGCGTGCGTCCTGGCGTGCCGCTGGACCAGCAAGCGCGTGAGGACCTGCTGCGCATGCGCCAACCGTTTCTCTACTCAGAAATGTCATTTGGCGCAGTGGTGGTGCACGGCCATACGCCGGTGCGCGATCCAGTGGTGCGCCACAATCGGATCGCGATCGACACCGGCGCCGTTTTCGGCGGCAAGATGACGTGCCTGGTACTCGAAGGCGAGACGCTGGGCTTTCTCACCACCGATCCGGTCGGCGAGCCAGTGTCGATCGCCCATCGATGAGCCGACAACACTGATGCGTGTTGCGGTCATCGGCGCCGGGATCGTCGGCGTGTCGTGCGCCCTGCATCTGCAGCGCGCCGGTCAGAGCGTTACGCTGATCGACCCGCGCGCCCCTGGCACCGCGACCTCGTTTGGCAATGCCGGCGGCATCGTTACCGGTGCCGTGACACCCAACAGCACTCCGCCCCTGTGGCGTGACATACCGCGCATGCTGTTCGATCGCGACAGCGCCGTCCGTGTTCGCTGGAGCTACCTGCCACAGATCGCGCCGTGGCTGGTGCGCTTTCTGCTCGCCGGGCGGCACACCCGGGTGCAGCAGATTGCCGATGCGCTGCATCCGCTGGTGACCAGAGCGTACGACGCACATCGCGAGCTGATCACCTTGGCTCGCGCAGAGGACCTGGTACGCCCGGTCGGCTGGTTGAAGGTGTTCGAAACCGAGTCAGGCTTCGCCCACACGCAGTACGAGCGCGATGTCATGGGCGCGCGTGGTGTCCGCTACGACGTGCTGGGCCCCGATGAAGTTCGCCAGCTGGAACCAAGCCTGTCACGTCGCTACGTCAAAGGGCTGTTCCAGCCGGACAGTGCGTTCGTCGCGTCGCCATACCAGCTCGTCCAGGCCTATGGTGCGCAGTACCACCAACTCGGAGGCACCATTGCGCAAGAGCGCGTGCGTGGCGTGCAGCCGATTGAGGGCGGCGTTCGTCTGGACTGCGAGCTTGGCTTTCGCAACTTCGACGCCGTGGTGATCGCCGCTGGTGCATGGTCGAAGGAACTTGCTCGCCAGGTCGGCGATCGCGTCCCGCTGGACACTGAGCGCGGCTACCACCTGAACATCGCGCCCGGCGATTCCGGTGAACTACGGCGCGCCGTGGTGTTTCCGGAGCGTGGTTTCGTGCTGGCACCGATGCTTGATGGGATCCGCCTGACGAGTGGCGTTGAACTGGCCGGCCTCGACGCGCCGCCCGATTTCTCCCGCATCCGCCGCCTGCTGCCCGCGGCACGCGAAGCTTTGCCAGGCCTATCCGATCGCATCACCCGCCAGTGGCTCGGCTATCGCCCCTCGACCCCGGATTCACTGCCTGTCATCGGACAATCCTCGCACAGCCGTTCGGTCTTCTATGCATTCGGTCATCAGCATCTGGGCCTTACGCTCGGCGCTGTCACGGGACGACTCATTGCAGCGAGCGTTGCCGGCCAACGGCCCGAGATCGACCTGACCCCCTACCGTGCCGACCGCTTCTGACAGCGGGGCAAGTTCATCGCGTTGTTTCTCTTCGTGGTACCAGTCTAGTGGTCGGTATCTGCTGCCACGGCTCTTCTGCAGCCAGTCACCCGCAATCCGGGAACCAGTCCCCCAAGACTTGATCTTCATTATATGTCAGCACGCCCAGCGAAGTGCGCGGCTCCTCTCGGTATCGAGAAAGTTCTATGGCAGCCACACGAACTGCCGCAGGCAGTTCCTGGACGATCATTTCGCTGATCAACGGCCTGATGCTGGGGCTTTCTCTGAGCAGACGCTCGACATCACCCCGCGCCCGGGTGACCGTGGCCTGCCACCCAATTCTCGGTTCGA
>JBKPSV010000363.1:0-15845 GCA_046735215.1 Pseudomonadota bacterium
GAGATCTACGTGACCGACGGATATGGCAACGCGCAGGTGCACAAGTACACGCCTGACGGCAAATACCTGATGTCGTGGGGCAAGTGCGGCATCGGCGAGGGCGAATTCAACCTGCCGCACAACATTCACTGCGACGCTGATGGTTGGGTCTATGTCGCCGATCGCGAAAATCACCGGGTGCAGGTGTTCGATGGCAACGGTCGGTTTGAGACGGCGTGGTGCAACGTGGTGCATCGGCCGAGCGCGCTGCACATGACAACAGGAAGCTGCCCGCTCTGCTTCATCGGCGAGGTCGGACCGTATCTCGGTTCCAACCGCGGCTTCCCAAACCTTGGCCCCCGCATCAGCATCCTCTCGACCGAGGGCAAACTGCTGGCGCGGCTTGGTTCCGAGACCAACCCGCATGGCCAGGCACCAGGCCAATTCATGTCGCCGCACGGCATCGCAGTAGATTCGCGTGGCGACATCTACGTGGGTGAAGTTTCGGTCGCGTCCTGGCCGTCGCTGTTCCCCGGCCAGCCACGACCCGACACGCTGCGTAGTCTGCAGAAGCTGGTCAGGCTCTGACAGCCGGCCGATGCATTTCAACCGAAACGCAATTCGCTTGCGGCTGACATCGTAAGGAAATCCGGCGGCTGCATTCCTGGGCTCGCTCCCGACAAACGGAAACACAGGTCACAACATCTGATCGCGAGCCCAGGAGGAGATTATGGCAGCAAAACGCGTGGAGCCGCGTGCGCGCGGCCGTCCGCCCAATGGAGCGCAAGGAGCAAAACGAGCGCTGCTCGTGGCGGTCAACCACTACGGCAACCCGCAGAACGATCTACCGAGTTGTCTCAAGGACGCAGCGCAGTTCAAATCCGTGCTGCAATCGCACTACGGCTTCCAGGACTTCACCGAACTCTATGATGCCGACGCCACCGCCGCGAAGGTGGATGCAGGCCTCGGCTGGCTTCTGCAGGACGCAACGGAGGCTGACCGGCTGGTGTTCTTCTACTCCGGCCACGGTTATCAGCAACCGCGAAACGGCAACCTCGAAGAATGCCTGGTACTCGGCAACCTCGACTTCTACTTCGATGACCGCCTGAGCAAACTCAGTCAGTCGGCACCGGCGGGCGTCCTGACTGTAGTTTTCGACTCCTGCTTCTCCGGCGGCATGGATAAGCGGATCCTGCTCGGCGATCGCGTCGAGGTCGCCCGCACCAAGATGTGGGTGCCGCCGCCTGCCGCGTCGCAAGGGAAGGCTTTCGCCGCCGGACCGCTGGTGCCGCGTCCGTTTGGCTGCTTCCCCGTCAAGGGCCAGAACGCCGTCAAGCGCCTCGTGCTCGGTGCAGAAATCGAACCCAACGCGAAGGCGGCGCAGCCCGCGGCAGCTGCGGGAGACGAAGTCGGGCAACTCCAGCTCAACGCTCTGCTGCTCTCGGCCTGCAGCGAGAACGAAACCGCGTCTGCCGCGACTTCCACGACGAAGGGAATGTCAGCCTTCACCTTCGCGCTGACCAATTCGATGCCCGCGCCCGGCGAGATAGCAGCCGCCAAGCTGCATGACGATGTCCGGGAGCGACTGGCGGGAATGGGCTTCCGCCAGACGCCACTTCTAAGGGCCCCTGCCCGCCCGACGGGCATGTCCGACAGGAGCTTTGTCACGCTCCTGCCGCTCACTGCCGCATCGCCGGCGGCAGCCAGTAGCGGCAAGGCCGTGGCCGACTCTGAACCCTTAGCAACCAACGAAACCGAGGAGAGTTCAACGATGACGAACCAAACCACAACCAACCAACAGAACTTCGATGCGCAGTTCTGGCACACCGTTGAGCGTGTAGCGGCTCAGGTCGCGCAGGCGGCGGGCAACGGGACTACCTCCGCACGCAAGAACTTCGCAGCCGCGGTCCAGCCGGCGGCATCGACTCCAGCGAACGGTGCAGAGGAAGGACAGATGCCATCAGCCAGCGGCAATGCGGCCCCGTCGGCGCGCCCAGCACCGGATGGCAGCAGGCCGGGTCAGGCAGGACAGCCGAGTGGCGCCAATGGCGGAGCGAACGATCCGACCAATGGTTCGGCCGACAGCGCGGCATCCGCTGCCCCGGACACAGCCGACCAGGCGGACCAGAGCGCGCCCGGCCAGCAGAAGTGGATCGGCGCGGCCCTCAGCCTCGTCGGGACGCTCGCTCCGATGGTGATCGATGCAATCCGTAAGCGGCGTAAGGATTTCATCCCTGACGGCGAAGTTGACCAGGAGAAGCTGCTGGGAACGGTCACCGAAGTGGTGGCTCCGGCGGTGATCGACGCAATTCAGCGGAACCCCAAGGACTTCGCTCCCGATCCAGACGGCACGGACGAGGACAGCAAGGCCTTCCCTTGGGGCGCAATCGCACGCGTCGTCGCGTCGGCCGTGCCCAGCATCATCGGCGAAGTAACCCGGCGAAAGGACTTCGCACCGGAGTTGTCGGATCAGGCAGCGGCCGATGACAAGGGGTTGATCGTGAGTGCGGTGACCCCTGGCATCATTGAGGCCATCGCCAGAAGGCAGCAGGGCCAGGCAAGCTCCGCGAACGGCGAAGGCGCCGCGGGCGACGACAAAGGTATCCCGTGGGGCGCCGTGGCGCGTGTGGCCGCGGCGGTTGTGCCGGCGGTGGTCGGCGAGATCAGCCATAAAAAGATCATGGCGCCCGGTATGCCACCTATGCCGACGTCCGGACGCCAGCCGGTTCTCTTGGGCGCAGTCAACTAGCGCATCAAGCGGCAGAAGAGGCGGGCGGCGGATGCCGCTCGCCTCTTGTTGCCGCAAGTGGCCAGCTCCGCATGGGAAGAAGGGCGGTTCCTATCCCGGGGTGAACATCGGCACCGGCGGCCCCTCTTCAGTCGGCACGAACTTCAACTTCACGTCCTGACCGATCTTGAGCGCGTCGAGGTCGCAATCGACGATGTTGGTCATCATCTTCGGCCCTTCCGCCAATTCCACGTAAGCCATTGCGAAGGGAACCTCGGCGCGCTTCATCACGCTGAGCGAGTATATCTTGCCTTTCCCGGACGCCTCCTCCCAGTCGCAGGTGCCAAAGCAGAACGGGCACAGTTCGCGCGGGTACCAGTGCGCCTTCTTGCACGATGTGCAGCGGCGGATCAGGAATTTGCCCGCAGCACAGGCATCCCAGAACGGCTTGGTTTCGGGATTGGTGTCGGGGGCGCCGGCGAAAGAGATTTTGCGCTGAACATAAGCCATGTCGATCACTCCCGCTCCAGAATGACTGTACTGCCGCAGTGCCGCGTGCCGAGCGATCCGCCTGTGCCATGCGCCAGGGCGAGATTGCAGTTCTTCACCTGCACCGACGGGTGCGCTTCGCCGCGCAGCTGACGCACCGCCTCGATGATCTTGGTAATGCCACCGCGATTGGCTGGATGGTTGCTGCACAAACCGCCGCCGTCAGTGTTGAACGGCAGCTTGCCGACGCCCGAGATCAGATTGCCGTCCGATACGAACTTGCCGCCCTGACCTTTCTCGCAGAAGCCCAGGTCCTCGAGCTGCATCAGCACGGTGATGGTGAAGCTGTCATAGATCGAGGCGTACTTGATGTCCGACGGCTTGACCCCCGACATTTCCCACGCCGGCGGCCCGGACCAGCGCGCGCCGGAATAGGTCAGATCGACATCGCCGCCCATCTGCCCCTTCGGGCCTTCACCGACACCGATCACCTTCACCAGCGGGCGCTTCAGGCTCTTTGCAATCTCCGGCTTCGCCACAATCAGCGCGCCGCCACCGTCACTGATGACGCAGCAGTCCAGCCGGTGCAGTGGCGTCGAGACCATCGGCGATTTCACCACATCCTCGACGGTCACAACGTCACGGAGCATCGCATGCGGATTGTGCTGAGCGTGATGCGACGCCGCGACCTTGATCCACGCGAGTTGTTCGCTCGTCGTGCCGTACTGGTACATGTGGCGTGCGGCGCACATCGCGTACATGTTCACCACGGTCGGACCGTAGGGATATTCGAACTGCACGTCGGGTTGTGCCACGTTGCCGGCGCGGGTCGCGGTGCCGGTGGCCATGCCCTCGCTGCGCGGCCTGCCGGCGAGTGTGATCAGCGCGATGCTGCATCGACCCGCGGCGATCGATTCCAGCGCGTGTCCGACCGCAACCTGATAGGATGAGCCACCCACATCGGTGGAATCCACGTGCCGACAGCGCAGGTTCATGTAATCGACCATCGACAGAGGGCCGAGACCCGGCGCATCGCCGGCGCAGAAATACCCGTCGATATCGTCCTTGGTCAGGCCGGCATCCTCCAGTGCGCCCTTCGCGCACTCGGTGTGCAGCAACGCCACCGATTTGTCGGTTGCCCTTCGTGTCGGGTGCTCGTACGCCCCGACGATATAGCCTGCTCCCTTCAAACTCATGCTCCACTCCCCTCGAGCGTGATGGCCGCAGGCGGAATCGCCGGCGGTCTGAATCACGCGGTAGAATACAGGCCAGAGACGGATGAGCCCTTTCGTCCGGCTCTGGCGCCAGGCTCGGTCCGGTTCGGACGACGCGATTATACTGATCAGTAGCTGGACTGCCAGACGCTGGCATCGGAGGGACCCGCACATGGCTGATCCGCATGTCAATCGCGTTCCGGTCTACAGCTGGGTCGTGCCGTTCCTCGCGCTGCTGGCCGCTTTGCTGATCGGCCATAGTGAGTCTTGGGCACTCGGGGTCGTATCGGCGATCTTTCTGATCGCTTCAGTGCTGGTCGCGGTACATCATGCCGAGGTGGTCGCGCACTGGCTTGGCGAACCCTATGGCACGCTGGTTCTGACGCTGGCCGTCACGATCATTGAGCTTTCGTTGATCGTGTCGATGATGCTGACCGGCGAACCGAGCGCGACGCTGGCGCGCGACGCAGTCCACGCCGTACTGATGCTGGTACTCAGCGGCCTGGCTGGCGGGTGCATTGTCGCGGGAACACTGCGTCACCGCGAGCAGGAATTTCAAACCCAGGGTGCGAATGCTTTCCTCGCCGTGTTGATGCCGATGGCCGTGCTGGTCCTGGTCCTGCCCAACTATACGCTCACCACTCCCGGACCTTTTTACTCGCCGCTGCAACTGGTGTTTGTGGGAACCGCCTGTTTCACGCTGTACCTCGTGTTCCTGTTCGTGCAGACGGTGCGCCATCAGGAATACTTTCTTCCTGCCAGCGATGTTGAAGGGGAAGTTCACGCAACTCTCTCCGGCAAGCTCGGTGCCATCAGCGGTGGGCTGCTGATCGTCTCGTTGGTCGCGGTGATCCTGCTCGCTGAACAGCTTGCACCGTTGATTGAGCACGGCATTCACGCTAGCGGCGCGCCGCTCAAACTTGCAGGGGTGATCGTCGCTTCGATCGTGCTGTTGCCGGAATCTGCGACCGCACTGCGCGCCGCACGCCGCAATCAACTGCAGACCAGTATCAACCTCGCGCTCGGCAGTGCCGTCGCCTGCATCGGCTTGACCGTTCCCTCCGTAACTGTGATTGCGACACTGCTGCACCAGCCGCTTGCGCTCGGGATCGATACCGGCCCGACCGTCATGCTCGGCCTGTCCTTCCTGGTGGCCATGCTGACTTATGGCCAGGGGCGCACCAATCTGTTGTCAGGCTGCGTTCACCTGGTGCTGTTTGCCAGCTACATATTCATGATCTTTGTGCCTTGATGGAGCGTTGCCGGCATGGATATTGCTCCGGGAAATCTTCTGATCCCGCCGGTCCCGCCGAAGCCGACCCACGAGCTGGGCGTGTTCGCATTCCTGCGCGCGGTACGCACCAATGCGCTGTCCATGTGGACCGAGGCAGCCTACCAAGAACAGGTGCTGAGCCATCGCTTCTTCGGCCGCACCCAAATGCTGATCAACGCACCCGACGCGATCCACCACATCCTTGTCGATAATCCGACGAACTATCGGCGCTCGCCGGCCTCGATCCGGATCCTGCGCCCGATCGCCGGCAACGGTCTGCTGCTCAGCGAGGGCGAGGACTGGCGACGCCAGCGCCGCATCATCGGGCCCGCGCTGGCGCCGCGCAGCCTGCCTCTCCTTGCGCGCCACATCGTCACCTGCATGCAAGAAGCACTCGCCGTGTTCGAGGCCCAGGCAGGGCAGCCGGTCGATCTGCTGGCGGCGATGCAAACTCTCGCGCTCGACATTGCGGGGCGGTCAATGTTCTCGCTGGAGATGCGCCATTACGGCGCGGCCATGCGCCGGATGTTGAACGAGTACGGTCTGAACTACGCCCGACCGCGGCTATGGGACATGGTGCTGCCGCCTTCCGTCCCGACCTTGCGCGATATTGGCCGGCGACGTTTCCAGCATCGCTGGATGTCGCTGATGACCGAGATCATGCAGGCGCGCCTTGCCGAACCCGCCACCGAAGCACCGCGCGACCTGTTCGATTTGCTGCACGCGGCGCGCGACCCGGAAACCGGCAAGGGTTTCTCCCCAGAACAGTTGCGCGATCAGATCGCAACTTTGATCCTCGCCGGGCATGAGACGACTGCTGTGGCGCTGTTCTGGTCGCTGTTCCTGCTCGCCAACGCGCCGGACGAGCAGCGTCGCGTGGCTGTCGAGGCAAACAGCGTGACGATAGCCCAAGACCGAGCGATGGATGCCGTGCCGGATCTGGTCCGCACGCGCGCGGTGCTCAACGAGGCGCTGCGATTGTATCCGCCTGTCTTCACCCTGGTGCGCGAGGCCATCAAAGCCGATCGAGCGGGAACGATCGATATCCCGCGCCATTCGGTGCTGATGATCGCACCGTGGGTAATGCACCGACATCAGCGCCTGTGGCGCGACCCCGATGCGTTCGATCCGGATCGGTTCATGCCGGATCAACCGCCTCCATCACGTTCCGTCTATATGCCGTTCGGCGCCGGTCCGCGTATTTGCGTAGGCGCTCAATTTGCTCTCGCAGAGGCCACACTGGCGCTCGCCATGCTGGTGCGACGCTTCACGATCACTCTTGCCGATACGGAACCGCTACGGCCGGTCGCGGTGGTAACGACGCAGCCCAGCCGACGGCCACTGTTCCACCTCGCCAATAGATAGGCCGACTACTCCGCGGCTATCATCCGCCCCGCTTCCAGGGCGAAGCTCTCCTCGATATGCGCCGCCAGCGCGTCGGTCACCGGTTGCGGCGGTCGCTTGGCCTTGATCAGCAGAATGCCGAAGTCCGGCAGTGGCGGCATCGCTTCATCGGGCCGCATGGCGCGCAGGCCGTCGGGCAGCCACGACAGAGTGGACACGGTCACCGCGAGACCCGCCAGCACAGGCGCATGGGTGCCGATGTGGGAGGCGGATGTATACGCGATCCGGTAGCGCCGACCGGCCTGCTCCAACGCGCCCACAGCCGCACCCGCCCATTCACAGTCCTGGCCACGTGCCAGGAAGGGGCTGCGGTCCGCCAATGCCAGCGGCAGCGGGTCCTGCCGATGCGGCGCGTATCGCGTCGAAGTCACCCAGACCAGCGGCCCGCGCCATAGTGGCACCTCCTGCCAGCCGGGCAGTCCGTGACCGTTGGAAATGAGCGTCAGGTCAAGCTCACCGGCCCGGATCCGGCGCATCAGTTCGTAGGACGGCGAGCAGACCACGTCGACCTGCACCGCGGGGTGTGTCTCGGCAAAGCGCTTCAGGACCCGCGGCAGATAGGCGAACGCATAGTCATCCGGCGATCCGAGTCTGATCCGGCCGGCGATCTCGGGCGCCCGGAATGTGTTCAGCACCTCGTCGTTCAGCGCCAGGATCTCCCGCGCGCGGCCAAGCAGATAATGGCCATGCGGTGTCAGTTCGACGCTGCCGCCTTTGCCGCGACTCAGGACCGGCTGACCCAGTATGTCCTCAAGCCGCTTCACCTGCATCGACACGGCAGACTGCGTGCGCCCGATGCGCGACGCCGCCTGGGTGAAGCTGTGGCCTTCAGCGATCAGCACGAAGGCGCGCAGCAGGTCCGTGTCGAGGTGCTGTGGCGCGATCATCAAAGAAATTCATCACCGGCATCAAGCCAATTCGTTTTACTGATTTTCTGTCGGACGGCAACCTGCCTCCCCAGCGTAAGGAAGGTCCGATGTCGAATCGCCTGCTTTTCGGCCACAGAACTCGAATGCCGCAGCCGTACGCGCTGATGCTTCGAACTCCGTCGGCCTGGGCGATCCTGCGTGAGACCTGGCGGCGTTACCGCTCACGTCAGCGTATCGCACAGCTCGACAACCATATGCTGAAGGACATTGGCATCAGCTTCGCCGAGGCGGAGGCCGAGGCCAACAAGCCGCTTTGGCGAGCCTAGTCCGTCATTCGATGCCGAACCGCTCCGTGTAGCCGCGGAATTTTTCCCGTTCTGCGCTGACGTCCAGGCCATGGTCCTCGAAGCGATAGTTCCGCGGGCCATAGCCGCCCTTCGGCAGTGCGGTGGCAAAGCTTGCAATGGCGTCTGTCACACCTGGCGTCAATTCAAGATTGAAGTGCCGGTAGAGGCCAGCCACGGTGCCGACCGGATCGGCAACAAGCCGTGCGTAGTGGACATGGTGAACTGGGTCCGGAAGCCCGGCGTCGTCGCCGACGGTGATCATATGCTGCGTGCCCTGCAGCCAGCGTGCGCTCTCCTGGCGCCCGATCTCCTGCGGATCGAGCTGGCGGGTGAAAGGCCGGCGCAGGACTTCCGTCAGTTTGGCCACTGACAGCAGCACCTTGACAGGGTCGCGGTGGACAAACACGAGACGTGCGTCCGGATAGACGCTGCGCAATGCGTCCAATGCAAACAGGTGATCCGGACACTTCAGTATCCAGCGGCCGCCGGGTGACTGGTGCTGCAGGTGCTGCAGGAAGCGTCGGTGCACCTGATACGCCGGGAGATGGCCAGTCCGATCAAGCCATCGGCGGTAGCTTGGAATGCGATACGTCGTGTCGAACCGCAGGCTGCGGAATGCGTGCGCTGTGATTTCGCTGCATTCCTGTGGGGAATCGGCATCCAGCGGATGCAGGGCGCGAAACTCAGGCGCCAGCCTTTCGAATGCCCGGAGCTGGCGAGAGACGTGACGCACTCGACGATCCCGGCCCCGTTTCGGCGGATACGGATCGATGGTCTGCCAGACACGCGGGGCCCTATTGACCGGATCCTCGAGCAGCAGTCGGTGCAGGAAAGTGGTGCCGCTGCGTGGCAATCCGGTAATGAAGATCGGGCGGTCGATACGCTGCTGCAGGATGCCGGGCGCACGCCGCTCCTCGTCATAAAGGCGCAGCAGATTGCTGAGAAACCGCAGCACATCCCACCGCGTGGCGATTCGGCCAATCAGGGAGAGGCTCGCTTCCTCGTGACACGCGGTCAGCAACCGCTGCAGCGGATCGAGAAACTCCATCTCGCCAAACTGGTCCAACCCGGTTCGGCGACGCGCGGCGGCCAGCAACGCCTCCGGCTCCAGCGGTCGCCTGAAAAGGCCCAGACCGTTCGCCGTACCGTCGGCGAAGGCGAGCATCGAGGTCTGCAGCGGCACGCACCACCTTCCTGGCAACAACAGACACGGGATCGTGACGCGAAGAGACCGGACCGTCGCGCATCCGGCACCCCTGACACCACATTTTCATCAACAGCACGGCCCGGTTGACCGCGCTCTCAATGAAGAGATAAGCGAGACGTTTCGCTCCGGTGTTCCGGAACAGGCGCTTCTCGCATATCAGCGGAACGAGGAACATACCATGTCGCTAGCCACCATTGGCCGCCGGCGCTGTCTCGAAACCGCTCTCACCATTGCGGGAGCGGCGCTCGTTGCACGCGGCGCGAAAGCAGACCCAGGGGCCGTGCAACCGATCCGGCAACTGACCGACGGTCTGCTGCGCATCATGCGCGCAGGCTCAGGCACCCCCTTCCCGCAGAGATTTTCGATGCTGACGCCGGAAGTGGATCGCGCGTTCGATCTGTCGGCGGTGCTGCAATTGTCGGTGGGACCCACCTGGTCGACCCTGCCGCCGGATCAGCAGAGCACTCTGCAAGACGCCTTCCGGCGCTACACGGTCGCAAATTACGTCAGCAACTTCGACAACTACAACGGCCAGCGTTTTGACATCCAGCCGGATACCAAGAGCCTGCCGAACGGCGAGCAGCTCGTGCAGACGAAGATCGTCTCTGCGTCGGGTGACTCGCACGAACTCGACTACGTGATGCGCCGGACGTCCGGTGCATGGAAAGCCGTTGATGTGTTGGCGGACGGCTCAATCAGCCGCGTCGCGGTTCAACGCTCTGACTTCCGTCGACTGGTCGCGCGCGGCGGCGCCCAGGCGCTGATCCAAAGTCTCAACCAGAAGACCAACGACCTGTCGGGCGGAACGCTGACGTAACGCTGCTGTCGCCTCAGTCCTTGTAGTCTGGCTCCCGCTTGTCGAGACCCCGCTTCAGCGCCGCAAAGTGCCAATCGCACGGTGGGCGACCGCCGTAGTTCTCGCCTTTGCTATAGGACGCGCATGTCGCCTGGATCACGTCGTCCGGCAGAAACTTGAGCTGGCGGCCACTCGACATGGCAAGCAACTGCACCTGTGCGACGCGCTCGGTGTAGTAGAGCAGGTCGAACGCCTGCGCCACCGACGTGCCCACGGTGGCCACGCCGTGGCTTGCCATCATCAGCACGTGCTTGTCGCCGATCACCCCAGCAAGACGCTCGCCTTCCGCAGGATCGAACGCCAATCCTGTGTAGGTGTTGTCGTACGCCGTCACCATCATGATGCCGATTTCAGTCTGTCCGATGGGCAGGATGCGCGGGTCTTCCAGACGGGCCAATGCACTCGCATACGGCATGTGCGTGTGAAACACGGCAGCGGCATTCGGCAGCAGCCGATGCATCGGCGCATGAATGCAGTAGCACGAGCGTTCGATATCGCCTTGGCCTGCCAGCAGCGTGCCGTCGAAGCCGACCTCCATGAAGCAGCTGGCAGTCACTTCCGACCAGTGCAGCCCGAACGGGATCTGATAGTAGCGGTCGTTGCGTCCAGGCACCCGCAGAGTCAGGTGGTTGAAGATGCCTTCATGAAAGCCGTGCATCACCGCCAGACGATGGGCGGCCGCCAAATCAACACGCGCCTGCCACTGGACGGCAGCCAGGTCGGTCTCGATACCGCGTTCAATCGACTCCAGAGGCATGACGCTTCCTTTCATCCTGCTCTCGTTGCAACGCAGCATACCGCTCCGTTAAGCCTTTGTCATCCGGGGCACTTCGGCTTGCATTGCACCGAAATTCCGCTATGCCCGCCGCCCGACGGGGGAACCAGGGAATGGCGGCTGGCGTCGCAGGACAACCTGTGCTGATCGAGATCGACGGGCTGACGAAGCGGTTCGGCAGCTTCACCGCAGTGGATCGTGTCAGCTTCAACGTGGCGCGTGGCGAAGTGCTGGGCTTCCTCGGCCCGAACGGCGCCGGCAAGTCGACCACCATGCGCATGTTGGCCGGCTTCATGATCCCCACCGCCGGAGCAGCACGCATCTGCGGCCACGACGTACAGGGCGATGGGGTGGCAGCGCGGCGTGCACTCGGTTTTCTGCCGGAAGGTGCGCCGACCTATCCTGAAATGACGGTCTCGGCCTTCCTGACCTTCTGCGCCAAGATACGCGGCTTTGCCGCCCGCGACCTGACGCAGCGAGTTGAGCGTGCCGTCGGGCTGACGCGGCTGGACAGTGTCCTGCTGCAGCCGGTTGAAACGCTGTCCAAGGGCTTCAAGCGTCGCGTCGGGCTGGCGCAGGCACTGCTGCACGATCCGCCGGTGCTGGTCCTGGACGAGCCGACCGACGGCCTGGATCCCAATCAAAAGCACGAGGTGCGAACGCTAATCGCGCAGATGGCACCGGAGAAGGCAATCGTCATCTCGACGCACATTCTGGAAGAGGTCGATGCCGTGTGCACGCGCGCGATCATCATAGCGGCCGGGCGCGTCGTGGCGGATGCGACGCCGGCAGAACTGCAGGCTCGCCACCCGTCCGGCAAGCTGGACGATGTGTTCCGGCAGATGACCACCGAGCCGGTGTGAGCATGCGCAATGTATTCATCATCGCCGGGCGTGAACTCTCCGGCTACTTCGCGACCCCCGTCGCATGCGTGTTCATCGTGATCTTTCTGGTGCTGCAAGGTGCGTTGACCTTCAATCTGGGCGGCTTCTTCGACCGCGGCCAGGCGGACCTCAATCCGTTCTTCACCTTCATCCCATGGGTGTTCCTGCTGCTGGTGCCAGCCATCACCATGCGGCTATGGGCCGAGGAGCGTCGGCTCGGTACGATCGAACTGCTGCTGACGCTGCCGATCACGCAAACCCAGGCGGTGCTGGGAAAGTTTCTGGCGGCCTGGGCGTTCTGCGCCATTGCGCTGGTGCTGACCTTCCCGTTCGTCATCACCGTCAACATCCTGGGCAACCCCGACAATGGGGTGATCGCCTCGGGTTATGTCGGTGCGCTGCTGGTCGCCGGCGCGTTCCTGTCGGTCGGCGCGGCGATGTCGGCGCTGACCAAGAACCAGGTCATTGCCTTCGTCCTCGCAGTCGCCGTGTGCTTCGTGTTCGCGGTGGCGTCCTATCCGGTGGTCACCGACTTCCTGTCGCGCAACACACCGGTGCTGGCCGAGATCGCCCGCCGCATAGCGGTGATCGAACGGTACCAGGATTTCACCCGCGGTATCGTCAGCGTCCGCGACTTGGTCTTCTTTGCCACCTTCATCGGCTTCTGGCTGTTCCTCAACGCCGTGCTGGTCGACCAGCGGAAGGCAGATTGAGCCATGCACCGACGCATCTGGTTCTCGATTGTCGGTGTCGTGGCGGTCTTTGCGATCGTGGTCGGAATCAACATGTTTGCCGATGCCCGGCTGGCGAACGTGCACGTCGACCTGACGCAGAACCGCATTTACACGCTATCCAACGGCACCAGGCAGATCCTTCAGGGTCTGAAGGAGCCGATCACGCTCAGGCTGTTCTACTCTCGCAGGCTCGGCGCCACCGTGCCGGTGTACGGCGCCTATGCCGACCATGTGCGCGAGATGCTGAACCAGTATGCCGCAGTGTCCGACGGCAAGATCCGATTGCAATTCTTCGACCCCGAGCCGTTCAGCGACACCGAGGACCGCGCGCTGTCCTTCGGACTGCAAGGCGTGCCGGTCGATCAAGGCGGAGCGCAGGTCTATTTCGGCCTCGCCGGCAGCAACCAGGAGGATGATGAACGCACCATCGCCTTCTTCCAGCCCGAGCGTGAGCGATTCCTGGAATACGACCTGACCAAGCTGATCTACGATCTGTCGAATCCGAAGCGGCCAGTTGTCGGCGTGATGTCGTCGCTGCCGGTTGATGGCGATCCTCGCATGATGATGATGGCGATGCGCGGTCAGCAGGTTCAGGGCGGACAGCCCTATGCGTCGATCATGCAGTTGCGGCAGACCAACCAGGTGAAGACGGTCAGCACCGACGCGCAGGTGATCGAGCCCGACATTCAGGTACTGCTGGTCGCCGAGGCGCAGAACCTGTCCGATGCGACGCTGTACGCGATCGACCAGTTCGTCATGCGCGGTGGCAGGCTGATGGTGATGGTCGATCCGTGGAGCGAGGCGATGGCCTCGTCACCCACACCAGGCGGTGCACCGCCGACTGACACCAGCTCGAACCTCAAGAAACTGTTCGACGCCTGGGGCATCCAGTTTGATCCAAGCAAGGTGGTCGGCGATCTTACGGGCGCCTGGCGGGTGCGAGCCGGCGAGGACCGGGTGCAGGCGGTGAACTATGTCGCCTGGTTCAACATCCGCGATGGCGTCAACCACGAAGATCCGGCCACTGCGGATCTACAACAGGTCACCGTCGCCTCGTCAGGTTCGATCACCAAGGCCCCCGACGCAGCCATCGAGTTCACTCCGCTGCTGCGCAGCAGTGCGCGCTCGGCCGATATCTCGGTCGATCAGGTGAAGATGCCGGATCCCGCAAAGGTGCTGGCGAACTTCAAGCCTGAAGGCGGTCCGCGCGTGATCGCCGCACGCGTACGCGGCACGCTGAAATCAGCGTTCACCGGACCGCCCGAACTGGCAAAAGACCAGAAGCGGCCAGACAACTTCCCGGAGTACAAGGCGCAGACCGATAGTCCCGCGAACCTGGTGGTGGTGGCCGACAGCGACATCCTGGCGGACCGCTTCTGGGTGCGGATCTCCGACTTCTTCGGCCAGCAGACGGCAATGCCATTCAGCGAAAACGGACCGTTCGTGGCCAACCTGGTGGGCACGCTGGCGGGGGGCGATGCCTTGATCGGTCTGCGCTCGCGCGGCGACAGCAATCATCCCTTCGTTCTGGTGAATGCAATGCAGAGTGAGGCGGAAGCGAAATTCCGCCAGACACAACAGGCGTTGCAGAGGCACCTCGACGACACGGAAAAGCAGTTGCGTACGCTGCGGCAGGGCCCGAGTGGCAATGAACAGACGACCGCAGCGGCGGTGATCACGCCAGAGCAACGGGCCGCGATCGATGCCGCGCGGAAGGATATCGTTGACACGCGCCAACAGTTGCGCGCGGTGCAATACGATCTCAACCGCGACATTTCGCGGCTGGAAACCGTGCTCCGCGTGTTCAACATCGTGCTGGTGCCGGTTTTGGTGGCGATCGTTGCGATCATCCTGGCGGTCACCCGCGGCCGCCGCCGCGCGCGGGCACGGGCATGATGGTGAATATTCCGATACTCCCCCTCCTCTCGCGGGAGGGGGGCAGGGGGAGGGGGCGCCGCTCATGAAACCGCGCACCCTCCTCGCTCTTGTTATTGTGGGCGTCCTCGCCGTCACCGGCGGCTGGTATTTCGGCACCCGGGAAGAGTCCCGCGAGCAGCAGAACTACAGCGGCGGCAAACTGATGTTTCCAGATCTCGCCCCCAAGCTGCGGGACGCGGCCCGGATCGAGATCGTGCACCAGGACAACACCACCACGATTGCCAAGCACGACGACATCTGGGGCCTGGCGGATCGCGGCGGCTATGCCGTACAGCCGGGCAAGCTGCGTGGCATGCTTACGGCGCTGACCGAACTGCGCCTGGTCGAACCGCGCACCAGCGACCCCGCGCAATTCAGCCGCCTCGGCCTTGAGGATCCAAAGGAAAAAGCGGCAACCTCCAATCTCTTGCGCGTGCTCGACGCCTCCAACAAACCGATTGTGGCCCTGATCGTCGGCCATCGCCGCGTTCGGACTCAGGGGAACGTGCCCGAACAGGTTTATGTGCGGCGGCCCGATGACAATCAGACGTGGCTGGCCGAAGGCAGCCTGCAGGTGGATGCCGATCCGCAACTCTGGCTCGAGCGCGATATCATGAATATCGACCACGCGCGCGTAGCCTCGGTGGGCGTGCAACGCGGCGATCAGAAGCTGGACTTTGCACGCGATGGCCAGAAGCTGGTTGTGAAGGAACCTGCCGATCATCCCCCACTGGACGACTACAAGGTAGACGATGTCGATCGCGCCCTGGAGTTGCTGACCTTTCAAGACGTGCAGACCGACAAGCAGCCGGTAGGCGACAAGATCGGGCAGTCGGTCTACACCACCAGCGACGGCATATCGGTCACCGCCACAGTGTTCAAAGGCGACAAGGACATCTGGGCGCGCTTCTCGGCGACCGGAACCGACAAGAGCAAGGACGAGGCAGACAAGTTGAACGCGCGTCTGGCGGGTTGGACCTATCAGCTGGGCTCCTGGAAGGAGAAGGCATTGGTGCCATCACTCGACGAGCTGAAGGCGCCAGCTCCGGAAAAGCCTTCCGCACCGCCGGCCGAGCCACCCAAGCAATGACGGCCGGGCGCATGCCTGTAACGCTGGATGAGTGACCGCGAGTATCCCACGCGACCGATCGTCGGGATCGGCATCGTGG
>JBKPSV010000364.1:0-8618 GCA_046735215.1 Pseudomonadota bacterium
GATATAGACAGTACCCAGGAGTTCTCGGTTCGACCCGAGACCACACCGTGCGTACCCAATCGATGTGACCATTGGATCCCACTGCCTCGGTCCATTGCCCAATTATATCGAAAACCCACGTCCCTGCGGCGCGCGGAGAAAGCTGTCGCGTTGGCGGGGACGCGGGCTGCAGCGCCATGCACATAGAAAAGGCCCATCAGGCTGAGCGGCGAACTGAACGCTGCCGCCCCCTCCAGCATTTCGTCGATCAGACCGTCCGACCATTGGTCGACGAAGGCAGAGCGCCAATAACGGCGCAGCCCGTGCTTGGCCAGCGGATCGTCGAGCATCGTCTGGTGTCCGCCGTATGGCATCGGCCCCACCAGATCAGCTATCGGCTTCTCAACACTTCGCGCCCTTGGTCAAGTGGGAATATGACCAGGCCGCTCAAAGTCCCGATTATCGGATGTAGGCGGTGTTGCAGTGACGTGACCGCGCCGAAGTTGCCGCCGCCACCAGGCAACGCCCAGAACAGATCTGGATTTTCGGTGGCGCTCGCTGTCCGGAACTGTCCATCCGCGGTCACCACGTCCGCAGCAACAAGGTTGTCGAGCGACAGCCCATGCTTACCCATTAGCCATCGCAGACCGCCACCAAGCGTCAGGCCGGCAATTCCGGTATTCGAGACCGTCCCGCCGGTCGTCGCCAGACCAAAGGCCTGTGTCTCTTGATCGAATTCACGCCACTGAACGCCGCCTTCCGCGGTGACTGTACGGCTGGTGGGATCCAAACGAATGCCCTTCATCAGGGACATGTCGATGACCATGCCACCATCATTCGTGCCATAGCCTGGGGCACTGTGGCCGCCGCAACGCAACGAAAGGAGCAGGCGAAATTTACGCGCACTGCACATCGGCGGGGCCAGTGCAGCGCACAATCAGTGCGGGCCCCGATCGATTGCCATTCCAGACGCGCCTTGCGGTCTCAGAGCTCGCACTTTGACGCAGGATCACCTCTCCGCGTAGACCACCGCGGAAGGCTTCGATGTGCGCATCGCTCAAAGTGGTATCTGTGCCGAACAAGGTCGAGGCTGTGGTCGTTACGGTCCCCTCCTTCGTCTTGTTAGTGTTGTCGTCCGCCTGCCCGATCATCCTATGCGATTTGCTGTGCCGCCGTCACATCGATTTCAGTGCCAGACGACCCTGCGGATCGATATGGATTTGGCCCAGACAATCTCTTTTCTTGTCGTATGGCCCACCCTGGACAGAACCACGCGAACGATCACTGCACGCGCCAAAGAGTTGGATAGAGATCATTAAGAGCTTCTGACCACGGCGGCTGATGCGCTTTCAGCAAATAACCGCCGTTCGCCGCGACACTGTTGCTCAAGCGATGATCGATTTCTCGCTTACGATACATCGGGCGGGCCGCTACGGCCACGCCATGCGCTACCTCAGAGAGTGCCAAAGTCTGGCTCCGCAATTACGGGGTTACGCTTCATTCGAATCACACGACGTTTAAGTCAGCCGACTGCGGAAGGGTTACGGTCGAAAGACTGCATTCTGGAGCATCATTCCTAATGCTCAAACCTGCACCGCATTGGCAGTAAACTGGCGCATACCCGTCGGGCGGCAGGAAGGTGAAGGGTCTCCAGGTCACGCCCAAGGAGGCTCGAGAGGATGACAAGGGTACCCACTGCCTGCCGCCGGTCTGGCGGACGAATAGATGATCGAACTGCAGCATCGGTAATGGCCGAGCGGCGACGATCCTGCTGGCGCGGTCCGGTGCCAAGATCCTCGTTGTCGACCACGACAGTACGCGCGCAGAGCGCACAGTCTCCATGATAGCCGCGCGCGGCGAAGCTGCCGTGGCAGCTTATGATGTGACCAGTTCTGCGCAATGCGTGGCCATGGTTGAGGGTGCCGTGTCTCGTTGGGGGCAACTGGACTGCCTGGATAACAACGTCGGCATTGCGGCGCAGGAACTGTCGCCGAGGAAACCGAGGAAAACTCGTCACACGTGATGATTGTCAACGTCGACGCCATGTTCCTGGTTTGCAAGCACGCAATTCCGGCGATTGTTCGCACCGCAGGTGGCGGAGCGATCGTCAAAGTCTCTTCAATTTCCGCGCTGCGCCCTCACGGTCTGATAGCTTACACGGTTTCCAAAGACACAGTGATTGCGCTGACTAAAGCCATTGGATCCGTGCAAACTGTGTGGCCCCTGGCCTCGTTTATACGCCAATGGTCTATGCTCGTGGCATGACGGAGCAAGCGCGGCAAACGCGGCGCCGCGCTTCTGTGCTCAACCGAGAGGGCACTGGCTGGGACATCGGCAGCGCGATACGGTTCCTGCTTTCCGACCAAGCCCGATACATTTACCGGTCAGGTGCTTGTCGTCGGTGGAGGAGCCACGCTTGTCGTCCCAAGCCGAACGTCACAGTGATTTGTGACTACTCGCCGCGTCGAGGAGCAGTCGGATAGGAGTGCCCCGGCGGGTAAGTGTCGTGCTTCGGCACGTTGGGCTGGTCGTGGTCCCAGATTTGCGCACTCTTCATGAATATGTCGGCATCAGGCTTGAACCAACTCGGCTCGTCCAAAGTGCAAACGCGAACTCCGACAAGGTCAGGGCGACTTCCAACCTGCACGTAGAGCGGCGTGCCGCAATCACCGCAGAACACGCGGACGATGTCATTGCCGCTGTCTGCCTTCGTCACGTAGCGCTTTGGTGTCCCTTGGAGGATGCGGAAGCCTGCTCTGGGAAAGCGGGCGGCGGGGACGTGCGCGGCACCACTCTGGCGTTGGCAGTCGCGGCAATGACAGCGAAGAGCGAAGAGAGGTTCACCCACAGTCTCGTAGCGGATAGCGCCGCAGAGGCAGCCGCCTGTCCTGGGATCCGACACGTTTGATCTCCCGCGAGGGCGGGAATTGGACGCCTGCGACCGTGCGAGCGCAATGGCAGCCGCCACTGCTCCGTGCAAAGCCCGCCCATTCGCGGGTGTCGCGGCACAATTGGCTGATCTGCGTCAGGCCGTGGATCGGCAGTCAAGCCCTCAAGCTCTAGGCTTCCACGTCCGCACCTCCCGCCGGCGACGCGAAGCAAGTCCACGAAACAGCGCCGACCCGGAGCATCCACGCAATATGCTCTCCGGCCGCAAGGTTGTTCCAGGGTAGCGGCGCAGCAAGAATCGCCGCGATATCGGTCATCCCTGGATGGTGGGAGACGCCCCATTCCAGAGCTGCAGCTGGCCCGACTTCGGCCATCAGCCGGGGCTCAATCTCCGCACGCGCGTTATCAACCATCGTAAAGAACCCCTCGCCGGCTAAGCCTGCGCAGCGCAGAAACACGCCCAACTGAGGAAATGGGAGCTTCGCCCGATACAAGGTGATCCAGGCGGCGTTGCGAATGATCGCGAACCTACGGTTCCGCTAACCCGCACCGCTATGCGCGGGTAGACCGCACGAGTTGGTCCAACTTGTCAGAAGTTCGCGTCAAAACGCGCGGTCCTGCGCCAGGTCCTGGGAGGAAATCCCCGTCCTAGTGCTCTTGTGTCTCATGTCTTGCAGTCTGGTTTTCGAGGCCTACTCCGCAGTGTCCCCACGAGGCCGTAAGACCTACACAGCCATCCCACCTGGACCCCGGCTCGGTGCCGGTCCCCTATTGGTCTATCTCGGGCTCGACAAGCCTTGCAAGGTTTCGCAGCGAGTCCTGCCACCCGAGATAACAGGCCTCGGTTGGGATAACGTCCGGCAGGCCCGCCTGCACGATGTCCAGCTCAGTTCCGAAGGAGACCTTCTTCAACGTCACCGTCACCTGAATCTCGCCAGGGAGATTGGGATCCTCGAACTTGTCCGTGTAGTGCAGGCGTTCGACCGCAACAAGCTCGATATATTCGCCGCCAAACACGTGGCTCTTGCTGGTTGTGAAGTTCCGGAAGGACATTTTGAATGTGCCGCCGACTCTCGGCTCTAAATGATGCACGGTGCAGGCAAAACCGTTGGGTGGGAGCCATTTAGCGAGTGCGTCCGCTTCCAGGAACGCGCGGTAGACTTTCTCCGGACTGGCCGCAAGAACGCGATGCAAGCGCACGATATTAGGCATGCTGGTTTATCCTTGCGAAAGGGTGGTGCGGCGCCGCCGCCAATCCGTTAGCGGCCTAGAGACCAGCCTGCTTCGGTGGCGAAACGCTGGTAGAACTCCGCTTCATAAGCGTGGTCGGGATCCTCGCGCACCATGCGGTCAATGATGTGCGCGTCAGGCCCAACCAGGATGCGGAGCCGATCAGCCCTGACGCCGTCCAGGATGATCTTTGCCGCCTCAGCCGCACTGGTCGGCGCGTCGGTGACGAAGCGACGGGCGCGCTCGGCGTGCATTTGTTCAATGTCGGGATCCGAGAATTTCGTCGCGTCCCGGCCCATCGAGGTGAGCCGGGCGCGGATTTGCGCGATTTGCGCAGCGTTCAGCCCGTCCGTGTCGGTATTGGTTTGCACCTTCAGTGAGTTGTCGCGGATACCCGTGCCGATATGTCCCGGCATGACAACAGACACTCTGATGTGTGGTGCGTTCATCCGGAAGTCGGCGATCAGCGCTTCGGTGAAGCCCTTCACTGCGAACTTCGCGGCGGAATAGGCGGTATGCGGCGTATCCGGTCCAACCGAGGCCCAGAAGCCGTTCATGCTGCTGGTGTTGACAATGTGCGCCTCATCAGCGGCGCGCAGCATTGGCAAGAAAGTGCGCGTGTTCAGATAGACACCACCCCAGCAAACGTTGAAGGTGCGCTCCCATTCGGCGCGCTCGTTGACGATTATGCTCCCACCCCCGCCGATGCCGGCGTTGTTGAACAGCAGGTGAATGCGGTCGGTCGCGTGCTGCGCCGAGACTTCGTCGCGGAAACGTAGCACATCGGCTTCTTCCGAAACGTCGACGACGTGCGACGTGACGCGAATGCCCTGCGGAAGGCCAGCCGCCTCACACAAACGCCGGGTTTCCACCATGCCGCGGGGGGAAACATCGCACATCGCGATCGCACAGCCCTCGGCTACCAGTTGACGCACAAGCTCTCGCCCCATCCCAGAGCCGCCGCCGGTCACCACGGCGATCCTGCCGGAAAAGTCTTTCATTGGCTCTCCTCCCTCGTCGCCGGTCGCAAGCAAATGGCGACCTCGTCACGCTACATCTTGCAGTGCTCTTGCGGAAGCCGACGCGGGCAGCGTCATGCTGGTCCACCTCAGTGGGAGGCGAACGCTCAGGCGCCAAATGTCAACGACAGCAGATCGGCAATCGAAACTACGCTTAAGGTCTGGACGGGCCCGGTCGCTGACGAACAGCGGCAAGGCATCTTCTTAGACATATTCGAGCGCTTGCGCCAAGTCGGAGACCAGGTCTTCGACGTTCTCGATGCCGACCGAGATCCGGATCAGCGCATCGGTCAGACCGATCTCTTCACGCATTTTACGGGCGACACCCGAATGGGTCATGGAGGCAGGATGTGAGATCAACGTTTCAGTGCCACCCAGGCTCACCGCAAGCTTCATGATCTGAAGGTGGTCGAGCAACGCAAAGGCTTCCTTTTCGCCACCTTTCACATCAAACGCAAACGTCGAGCCGGGACCAGTGCATTGCCGCTCAAATACTTTCTTCTCCCGGCTGTCCTTTAGGAAGCCTAGATAATGGACCTTGGCCACCTTCGGATGGTTAGCCAGATAATCTGCCACGACCGCCGCGTTCTGGTTCGAACGACTCATGCGGATATCAAGGGTTTCCAGTGAGCGCATCAACATCCAACAGGAATTCGGGTCGAGCTGCGTGCCAATGGCACTGCGCCACCTCATCACCGTATTTACCAGATCAGCGTTGCCGCTAATGCTGCCGCCTACCAGATCGCTATGACCGCCGACGTACTTGGTCAACGAGCAAAGGGAGAGGTCCGCTCCATGCTTTAGTGGCGTCTGGAAGATCGGGCCCAGCATCGTGTTGTCTACCAACACTGGCGGGCGAAGCCCTTGGCGCTCTTTCAATTCGTCGGCGATGGCAGCGCAGGCCTCAAGGTCCACCAAGCCATTGGTAGGATTTGCCGGGGTCTCGACCAGGATCAGCTCCACGCAACCTTGTGCACGCGCAACTTCGGCTGTTGCGCGCATCTCCGCCACATCGGTACCGTTGGAGAAGCCGTAGGCGGTAATGCCGAAGGAGCCCATCTGGCTCTTCAGTAACGTCTCCGTGCCACCGTAGAGTGGGCGGCTATGGAGTACTGTGCCGCCGGGGCGCAGGAATGCGAACAGCGTGGTAGAAATTGCCGCCATGCCGCTTGCGAAAACAGCGGACCGTTCCGCCTGATCCCATATCGCTAGACGGTCTTCCAGGATTTCGAGATTAGGGTTGTTGAAACGCGAATAGACAAGACCTGTCTTCTCACCGGGACGTGGCCGTCGCCGGCCCGAGGTTAGATCGAAGAAATCCTTGCCCTGCTGCGCGTTCTCGAAGACGAATGTCGACGTGAGAAAGATCGGCGGCTTGAGCGAACCTTCCGAGAGGCCTGGGGCATACCCATAGCCCATCATCAGCGTTTCTGGATGTAGTCGGCGATTGGCAATCCGGTCCCTATGATAGCTGTCATTGGACACAGCGTCGCCTCCTTACATCTGAACTAGAGCTGCCTGCCACACGTAGGACATCCTATCAGCCCCAGCGACCCTTCGATATCCCAACCCATCGCAAGAAAATGCCCTGGGTTCGGGACAAGTCTCATGGCCTTTTGTCCGTCTAGTTCGTGCCTCGACCCGATCCGAACGATGCGACTGGCAACATTCGACGCCAGCTTGGTTGGAGCTTACGCTCCCGCTGCTTTGCCTCGGCGTCGCGATCCGACTATTTGGTTGAACTCAGATTGGTTAGAGCGCACCGACGTGCACACGTTCGGGCTTTGCCAGATCGTTGGCCCACAGTGACCAACTCGCCAGAACCGTCCGTACACCACCTGCACGTCGTCGCGTTGCACCGCCGCGCTGGTCGCTGCCGACCCTTCGAATGTGTGGCCGCGAGGTGTCGGCACCTCGCCACGCAAAGCAGTTCTGTCGAGACACCTAGAGTGGGTGGAGTGGCCACTGCACCAATTCGAATCCAGCCTGAAACGGCTATCTACATGTCATCACAGAATAATGGCCGTGCTCCCTGACTTGCCACGAACGACGAAAAGATGGTGCTGGTCATCCGGACAGATTTCGACTCCATACACTGCCAAAAGCTCATCTTCGTGCGTGAGCCTCATCCGCCGCTGCTGCATCTCATCTTCTGACAGAGGAGCCATCGTGGGTGGTTCACCAGCTGCGGACTGCTGAGCTTGCTTCGTGTCGCCATGCTTCATTTTCCCCTGTGGGACAGACTCCAGTATGAAGCATACTCGTTTGCCATCCCCCGCTTGCGGGGCACACTTGCGCCGGGATCGGCTGGGGTAGGGAATGTATTATGGCTGGCGTGTGGTCGCGGTCTGCTTTGTAGCTGCGTCGTTCACCTGGGGCTTCGGCGTTTATGGAGCGAGCGTTTATCTTAGCCAGATTACAGTGTCGCTGGGGTGGCCGGTAGCCCTGGTATCTGGTGGTGTGACGACATTCTATCTAGCCAACGCGGCCTCACTCGCGGCGGTCGGCAGTGCGGTGGATCGCTGGGGCGCGCGGCCTGTGTTCCTGATTGGCTCCTTGATGCTCGCCACCGGCATCGCGGCAATGGGCCAGGTCGCTGCGATCTGGCAGCTCTATGTCGCCTTCGTGCTGATAGGGCTTGGATATGCCTGCCTGTCCCTTACCGGCCTTACAGCCGCCATCGGTCCATGGTTCGAGCGCCATCAGGGACGCAACATCGCCATCGCTCTGATGGGTGCCAGCATCGGCGGCATGGTCGTGGTGCCGCTGCTGGTGATCTCCATCGATCGGTGCGGCTTCACGCCCGCGATGTCTGGCAGCTCCTTGCTCACAGCGGCAGTGTTGCTCCCGCTGGTTGCCGTGGTTTTGCGCTATCGCGGCCCGTCCGAACTTGGCCTCGTCCCCGACGGCGGGGCACTGCCGGACGTTTCTCACCTTGCTGCCGCGCCGACGCGCTGGACCCGGAGAGAGGCGGTGGCAACCGCGGCCTTCTGGACCGCGACCTTGGCCTTCGCCCTCGGCCTCGCGGCGCAGGTCGGTTTCTTCACTCATCAAGTGAATTTGGCCCGCCCTGTCATCGGCACCGAGGGCGCAGGGTGGCTCGCTGGAGCGACCGGGTTCGCCAACCTGCTTGGCCGGCTGCTGCTGGCGCGGATCGTCGATGAGATGCCGGTGCGCCGCTATACCGCCGCCATCTTCGGCGCGCAGGCGGTGTCGCTGGTTGCCCTTGCACTTGCTGGCGGAGCTGCCGTGCTGATCGTGGCCAGCCTGATGTATGGCTTCTGTCTCGGTCAGATCACCACGCTGTCGCCGATCGTTGTCCGCCGCGAATTCGGCGCTGCGTCATTCGGCGCGATCTATGGCATCGCGGCGACGATCATTCAGCTCACCTCTGCTTTCGGCCCCGGCATCTACGGCGTATTGCACGATGCGCTTGGCGGCTACGCCCCAGTCATGGGCATAGCCGCCGGCGTGGAAGTTATACCAAGTGCCCTATCCGAT
>JBKPSV010000365.1:0-8118 GCA_046735215.1 Pseudomonadota bacterium
CACTGGCAGATGAAACCGCCGCCTGGCACGCACATCGCAACAACAACCACACCAAGGCAGACTGGCAGTTCACCACCGCCAGTGCACGCATCAAGCTGAAACGACTATACCCAGCACTATGAGCGACTCAGGGCACTAGGAGCGTCACCGGAGTTCCAGAATGAGCGTCGTCGTCTCTGTCAACGTCGGACTTCCTCAAGATGTTACGTGGCAAGGCAGAACTGTCCGGACGGCGGTCTGGAAGACGCCCGTGGAGGGACGGATTTTCGCCGGCCGGCTGAATCTCGACGGCGACGGCCAGGCGGACCTGCAAGCACATGGCGGCGAGCAACGTGCGCTTCTGGTGTACCAGCTCGAATCCTATCGCTACTGGGCGAGTCATCTCGGGCGGTCGGATCTCGTTGCCGGGAACTTCGGTGAGAACCTCACCGTGGAAGGTCTTGCCGATAACGAGGTCTGCATCGGTGATCGCTTCCGGATCGGCGGCGCTGTCGTCGAGATCAGCCAGCCGCGCGACACCTGCTACCGGGTCGGCATCAGGCTGCGGCATCCGGAGATACCCGCGCTGCTGGTTGCGCACCGCCGTCCCGGTTTCTATTTTCGTATCATCCAGGAAGGCGAGATCGGCGCTGGCGATCGGATCGAAAAGGTCGCCGACGGCCCGGAGCGCATGACCGTCGCCGAGATCGATGCCCTCCTCTACTCGGCGGAGCACCCACCCGACGCCCTGCGCCGCGCAATGCGCATTCCAGCGCTCAGCAAAGACTGGCAAGGCTCGATGCAGGCGTTGCTGGAGGCTGCGGAAGCAGGAGGCACGACCGGCAATGCTGGCCTCGGACCCGGCGCGTCGGCCCCCCTCGCGTGGCGCGGTTTCCGCCAGGTCGTGGTCGTGGCCTCGCGCGAGGAAAGCGCGGACGTCAGATCATTCGAGCTCGCCGCTGAGGATGGTTCGCCTTTACCACCGGCGTTACCCGGCCAACACATCATGGTCCGCATGCGGCCTAGCGCAGATGGTCCCGCAGTCACTCGGAACTACTCGCTGTGCGGTCCGCCTTCGACTCCCAACTACCGGATCGCCGTCAAGAACGAGCGCGGGGTCGCAAGCGGTTTCCTGCACGCAAGCGTCCGCGCGGGAAGTCTTCTGGAGATCACCGCTCCTCGCGGCTCATTCATGCTCGCGGCCGGTACTACCCCAATTGTCCTCATCAGTGCCGGCGTCGGCGTCACACCGGCATTGGCAATGCTGCACAGTGCGGCCGCCACCGACGAAGTGGCATCGCGGCCGGTCTGGTGGCTGCACGCGGCCCGCGACCGCGCGCACCATTCGTTCGCCAAGGAAGTGGGCAGTCTGCTCGCCGCGCTTCGGACATCCCATCGGTGTGTGATCTTCAGTCAGCCCGCCCCAGCCGACATGGTTGGCAAGGACTTCGATCAGTCAGGCCATCTTTCGCTCCAGTTGCTCCAGGAACTCGGCATTCCCCAGGAGGCTGACTTCTACCTGTGCGGTCCGCCAGGCTTGCTCAAAGATCTTCAGAATGGCCTGGGGGTTTGGGGCGTTCCCTGGCCGCGGGTTCACGTCGAACTGTTCGGAAGCACGCCCACTCTCACGCCCGGCATCTCCGGCGCTGCCGCGACTGCGCCGCATCGTCCTGACGGTCCCGCAGGTCGTGGACCTATGGTGACGTTCTTGCGCAGCGGCCTCGCCGTGCCATGGGATTCGCGCTTCGGTAGCTTGCTCGAGTTGGCGGAAGCCTGCGCCGTTCCCGTGCGTTGGTCTTGCCGTTCTGGCGTATGCCACAACTGCGAAAGTGGCTTGATCGAAGGCGATCTTGCCTATGCGCCAGAGCCGTTGGACCCGCCAGCCGAAGGCAATGCGCTCATCTGCTGCGCGACGCCCAGAACTGCCGTGGCACTTGACCTCTAGCAGGCACGATCGGTCAGCAACCAAGGCCGATTGTCGAGGAGATGCATATGGGAGACCGAGAAATTCGAGCAGCACTGGATCGCCACTGGGCTGCCTCCGACGCGAACGACTTCGAGGAGGAGCATCAGATTTATCGAGACGACGCGGTGCTTGAATACCCCCAATCAGGCGAACGTATCCGCGGGCGGCGAAAGATTCAGTCGTCTCGCGCCGCGCAGCCGAATCAGAAGCGCTTCGAGGTGCGGCGGATAATCGGCGCAGGCAACCTTTGGGTCACTGCATATGTCATTACCTACGACGGGCAGCCGTCATACACCGTGAGTATCATGGAGTTCGTCGACGGGGAGGTGGCCCGCGAGACCCAGTATTTCGGCGATCCATTCGACCCGGGGCCTTCGCGCGCGCAATGGGTCGAGCGGATGCTCTGAGAAGCAACGGCCTTACGAAGCGCCGTCGGCCGCTTGCTCGCCCGGAGTTGCCGGTCGATACGGTCGCTCTCGCCCGCTATCTCATTGGCAAGATAGTGGTGCGGGAGTTGCCTGACGGCATCGCCAGCGGTCGCATTGTTGAGACCGAGGCGTATGTCGTCGGCGACGCCGCGGGGCACGCCTATCGGGGGATGACGCGGCGCAATCGTTCGCTGTTTCTCGAACCTGGCCACGCCTATGTCTATCTCGCCTATGGCATCTCGTACCTGCTGAATGTCTCAAGCGAGATGCGCGGGATAGGGGCCGGTGTCCTGATCAGGGCACTCGAACCACTCGACGGAATTTCGATCATGCGGGCCAATCGACGCATCGAGCTCTTGCGCGACCTGGCGCGCGGACCAGGAAGGATCACTGCCGCGTTACAGGTTGATCGCCGGCTCGATGGAATCGATCTTTGCCGAAGCGGTCCCCTGTGGCTCGGGCAAGATGACCACGAACCCGGCCTAATCGCCCAGAGCACCAGGATCGGCATTTCGCAGGATGCACACCGCCTGCTGCGCTTTTATCTCCGCGGCAGTCCATTCGTCAGCGGGCCGAGGTCGCTCAACGAGTGAGGCCGCGCCTGGCTCCTGACCTGACATCGGCCGGCCGGCTCCTGGCGCATCTTAGTCGCGTGGCGGCAAGCTGCCACGGTCATAGCACCACGAAGCACGCCGCAAGGGCGCCCAAGCATCGTCCCTGCTTGGACAGCGCAGCAACCCGAGTCACACTCTGCACAATCAATGACGAACGGGGCAGGAAGCATGCAAGCAGATTACGTGATCGTGGGGGCCGGATCGGCCGGCTGCGTCCTGGCCTCCCGCCTTACCGAGGATGCGAACACCAGCGTCATCCTGATTGAGGCTGGCGGCAAAGACTACAATCCGCTGATCCATGTCCCGGCGGGCTTCTTCAAGATGCTCGACCACGACAAGCTGACCTGGAAATACCGCTCCGAGCCCGATCCTGGCACGAACGGCCGGGCCATCGTCTATACGCGCGGACGCGTGGTCGGCGGCTCCTCCTCTATCAATGGCCTGATCTACATCCGGGGCCAGCCCGAGGACTACGATCATTGGGCACAGGCAGGAAACCGTGGCTGGAGCTGGGACGACTGCCTGCCCGTC
This sequence comes from Pseudomonadota bacterium, assembly GCA_046735215.1. Lineage (GTDB taxonomy): Bacteria > Pseudomonadota > Alphaproteobacteria > Acetobacterales > Acetobacteraceae > JAMXLO01. The sequence goes on from JBKPSV010000365.1 coordinate 3,519, forward strand.
TTTCGTGCCGCCGAACGCTGGGAAGGCCGGGAGAACGAGGTCCGAGGCAAGGACGGCCCGCTGCACACCTCGAACATGGACCGCTCACCGATCTGCGCGGCGGTGATCGAGTCCGGCAAACAGCTCGGCCTGACCTACCAGGAGGACGTGAACGGCATCACCCATAACTCTGTCGATACGATCGGCTGGTGCCAGCAAACCCGCCACGGACGGCGGCGGGCCAGTGCGGCGCGCACCTATCTCACGCAGGCAATGTCGCGGCCGAACTTACAGCTGATCACTAATGCCATGGTCCATCGCGTCGTCTTCGAGGGTAAACGCGCGGTCGGCGTGGAATTCGCCCGAGGCGGCGCCATCGAGCACGCGACCGCAGGGAGCGAGGTGATCCTATCGGCGGGCGCGATCGGCTCACCCCACATCCTGCAACTCTCCGGTGTCGGCGATGCCGAGCATCTGTCCGACATCGGCATTCCGGTCGTGCACGAGCTCAAAGGCGTCGGGCGCAACATGCAGGATCATTTCACCGCGCGCGTTTCCTATCCGGTCGCCGGCCTCGCCACAGCGAACGAGAAGGCTCGCGGCATTCCGCTCGCGATTGAGGTGCTGCGCTGGATGTTCACCGGCAAGGGAATGCTGACATACAGCCCATCGTTGGTCGCGGCATCAGTGAAGGTGCTGGAATCATCGGCCACGTCCGACATGCAGATCACCTTCGCGCCCGGTAGCTTCAAGAACGGGCAGATCGGCGAGCTGGAGGAAACACCCGGCATCAGCGCCGGCGCCTGGCAGATGCGACCGCTATCGCGAGGCTATGTAAAGGCGACGTCGAACCGGCCCGAGGACATGCCGCTGATCAATCCACGCTACCTGTCTGACGAAACTGACCGCATGGCGCTACTGGGCGGTTTGCGTTTCGCCAGGCGCATGTTCGATGCACCGGCCCTGAAACCTTATGTTCGTGCGGAAAGCCTGCCGGGCGAGGAGGTGCGGACCGATGACGAATTGCTGGATTACGCGCGACGTTACGGCGGCACCTGCTATCATGCCAGCTGCACGTGCATGATGGGTCAACATCCATTGGCCGTCGTCGACGACCAGTTGCGGGTGCACGGGATGGAGGGGCTGCGCGTGATCGATGCGTCCATCATGCCGGCGGTGACATCGACCAACACCAATGCACCCACCATCATGATTGCCGAAAAAGGTGCGGCCATGCTCAAGACGTTCGCGCGGGAGCGGCTGGCGGCTTGAAGGAAAAAACGATAGGAGCTTCGTTCGACGCATGAAAGACAACAGTATCTGGCGAGCGGTGCGCGAGGGGCGGCCCGCGCTTGGGACTGGGCTCAAGGAATTCGGGTCACGCGGGGTTCCGTGGATCATCGCGGCGTCCGGCTTCGACTACTGCATGATAGACCACGAACATGGCGCCTTCGGCCTGCAAACGATCGCGGATCTCGCCGGCTGGTTTCAGGCCACCGACGTCTCCGCGATCGTGCGTATCCACAAATCCTTCACCTATCTGATCCCTGCGATCCTCGATCAAGGGATCATGGGCATCCAGGTGTCGGAGGTCGATAACGCCGAGGAGGCGCGTGCTATTGCGCGGGAGGCAAAGTATCCGCCGATCGGAAACCGCGGCATCTCGGGACAGGGAATGCACACCGGATACAGAAGCTATGGCTCTCGTCATGCGTCCGAATATGCGCCATGGGCCAACGCCAATATCATCGTCTGCGTGTCGATCGAGTCTGTCGAGGGCCTGGAAAACGTCGAAGCGATCGCGGCCGTGGATGGCATCGACATGGTCGCCTACGGTCACTCGGACCTCAGTGCGCGCTTGGGCGTTCACCTCCAGCTCGAGCACCCGACCTTCAAGGCAGCCGTGCGCCGGATCGCCGAGGCTTGCAATGTGCACGGGAAGCTTGCGCGAGGGTCTGCTGAAACCGAGGCGCAGATCGAGGAGTATTGGCGGCTTGGGTGCAAGGTGCTGAACCTCCCCGGCAACGACGTCAGCACCTGGCTTGATGGCCTGAAGGCCCGTGCCGACCGCGCCCATGCGCGGCTCAAATCCATCGGCGTTCCGATGCGTCAGTGACGGAGGTGCACAAATTAGTCCGGGATTTGCACCAGCCTGGCTGCTTTCTGGTAGATGTTCTTCAGGTCGTCCATCAAACGAAATGCATCCGCAATGCGAATGTCCGCGTTCCGTGCATGCCGAACAGCATAGGATCAACCGGGCTCAGGCGATTCGCCGTCTCCTCTGCGTCAAGCGCACGCGCAAGATCCCCAGTTTGGCAGTGCACAAACGAAACCGGTAGTGAGCAAGCGCGTAGCTTGGGCTCAAACGGACGGAGTGGCCAAGCTCGCCAGTGGCATTGTCATGCTCGCGCCGAAGCCACAGGGCCAGGCCCATTGCGCAATGTGCCGCCGGGTCGCTGGGATCGGCCTCAGTCCTTGCCTCGCTCTCTCGAAGCCAAGGCAATCTCACGCTCGCGCTCACGAGCCTACAGCAGGAATGCGTTGTGAAACTGTGCAATGACAGCCCGCGTAGCTTCGGGAAAACGTCGGATCGAGGCACAGCAGTTCTTGCCAAGGCGATCGTCCTCGCCTTGAAATGCCTGAAATCGTAATCTGGCCGTAGAGGTACGGATGCGCCCTCGTTCCGTCCGCGCTTCGCCTATGCAGCCGGCTACGGCCAGCGTCGCAATGGCATCGCAGGAACATGTGAGTTTGGCTGCTGTCCTGCACGGATAGCGAACTCCGCCGCTTCCTGGACTTTGCCGAGCCGCAGCTTCGAGTGAGGCCGGCGGTGTGAGCAATGCCCGGTTGCGTTCAATGATATGGATTTTCGCATCAAGGGCGGTAACGAACGCGGGCCGCGAGAACGGGTGGCGTGGAAAAGGAATCGACGGCGTCGCAACCAAGCTCATCTACCCAGAAGACGCGCCCACTATCCGGGTCGCTGAGCTCGAGCGAGACAGATATCGTTTGCCCCTCCCGCCGCAGACTGACCGTAGACAACATATTGCGCGTTCACCGACGTCGCGGCGACTGCGGGTGTTTGGCCACGTAGTGCCAAAGCCGTGCCGCGGGCAATGACGCTGATACTTCGCAGCGTTGCGATGCCGAAGATAATGTCGCAGGTGGGGCTGTCGGCGTCTGCCGCCTCCTGCTGCATTGCTGCAGCGAACGGCATCACCAGGATCCCCGGTCCGCGCGTCAGCGCCGCCTCGGCCCGCGGCCGACCGTGGCCCACTCCGCCTGCATCTGCTTACCTGCTCCGTCTCAAATCGGACGATCGGCTCGGCGACGGGCGCCCGCACGAGCGTGCGCACGAACTGCTTCACTCGGGTCTCGCCGCCCTGATACCCCCGCTCCTTGATCTCTCGGAACAGAACTGCCGCAGGGATCCGGGCCGGTGACGTCGCACTCATCCGCGCTACGATAGTCTTTGAAACTATCGAGCTTCTCTCTCCGCTTCGACGCCGCCCTGCGCCGCTCGGCTGCCTCACCGCCGCGTAAGTAGCGCCGCACCATATTACGCGAATGACCCGCCACCCGCGCCAACTCCCGGATGCTTGCTCGATGCTTGCGCAATATCGCCAACTCCATCCGACCCTCCGTCTTCAGCATCGGTTCTCCCGCAATCGAGGAAGCGGCGTGCTTTCACCACGGCTGTGGTTGATTGACGTGCCCACGCGACGACACGGTAATCTGGTGACGGCGCTATGTGGCTGCGAGCGTGGATAGCGGTTGCCAGTTCAACGGCATCATTGTGTATAGCTCGTGGTTCGTGGTTTGCCCGGAGACGATGCGTTGCAGGCGTCGGAGAGCCAGGCGAGCGGCTCAACGTCGTTGAGCTTGCAAGACTGGATCAAGGTGTTGGCGATTGCCCAACGACGGGCTCGGGCGTCCGAGCCTGCGAACATCGAATTCTTCCTGGTAATCGTCAGCACCCGTTCATTCTGCCCATGTCGGTCAAGAGCTGGAAGTCCATTACCGATGGCATCCCTATTTTCGGCGCAAGGTGCTTGTTCGGCGCGTAGAGAAAAGAGCAGTCGGCCAGTTCGTGCAGGTGGAAGGGCCGACAGGCATCATCATTTCGATAGCAGCCTGGATGTTCGACCTGTCGCATGTGCGACGATGGTGGTGGGCGCGCCTTGCGTTGATCTGGCGACGTTGCTGGCACTGAAGTGATAGGGGCCGGCCCGCCCCGGGACCCTCCGAGCGATAAAGGATTCGTTCGGGGGAAAGGCGATGAAGCTTCGCGAGTTGCCGACGGCAATTGCGGGCCGGCAGATGAGCCTGTTCGACACAGCAACCGTCTCGCCGTTCTTACTACCCTAAAGCATGATCGCTTTAGGTTGATGGATAACCGGCATTGACGAGGTAGTTGGCGCACTCGGCCGGAGTGAACTGCTTGAGAAGTCGACCAATGCCTCGCCAAGTGGCCGTCACGAATCGGGCTGCGGCCTTCCGCAACAGCGTCTTGAGCTTGGCGAACACCTGCTCAATTGGATTGAGATCGGGGCTATACGGCGGCAGGAAGAACAGCTTGGCGCCAGCGGCTCGGATGGCGCGACGGACGCCGATGCCTTTG
>JBKPSV010000366.1:0-23676 GCA_046735215.1 Pseudomonadota bacterium
GCCCGCCCTGGCCGACGATGCAGGGCCGCCCAAGTTAGACTCCGGCGACACCGCGTGGATGCTCACCAGCACGGCGCTCGTGCTGTTGATGACCGTTCCTGGCCTGGCTTTGTTCTATGGCGGCATGGTCCGCAAAAAGAACATACTCGCCACCTTGATGCAGTGCTTCGTCATTACCTGCATCGCCACAATTGTATGGGCAGTCGCTGGCTACAGCCTGGCATTCACGCCGGGCAACGCCTATGTCGGCGACCTGTCGCGCTTCATGCTGCAAGGGATCGCCGACCACATAAGCAAAGGCAACGATACGCAGGCCTTCGTGCTGGAATCTGGGATAAAGGATGTCGCCCCGGTGGTGACGACGGTTCCTGAGACCGTCTACATGATGTTCCAGATGACGTTCGCGATCATCACGCCGGCGCTGATCGTCGGTGCCTTTGCCGACCGAATGAAGTTCTCGGCGCTGTGCATCTTCATGACGCTGTGGTCGCTGCTGATCTACTCCCCGGTGGCACATTGGATGTGGGCCCCGAGCGGCTGGAGTTTTCAAAACGGGCAGCTCGACTTTGCCGGCGGCACTGTCGTTCACATCAATGCCGGAATCGCCGGGCTGATGTGCGCGTTGGTACTCGGCAAGCGCGTGGGCTACGGCAGCGAGAACATGGCTCCTTATAACCTCGCTTACTCGGTGATCGGTGCCTCGCTGCTGTGGGTTGGCTGGTTCGGCTTTAATGCCGGCTCCGCGGTTGCCGCAAACGGACGCGCCGGGATGGCGATGGCGGTGACACAGATCGCGACCGCAGCCGCAGCGCTGGGCTGGATGTTCGCCGAGTGGGTCGCCAAGGGCAAACCCTCGGTGCTTGGCGCAATCTCCGGTGCTGTCGCGGGTCTGGTGGCAATTACCCCTGCTTCCGGCTTCGTGCTGCCCGGGTCCTCCATCATCATCGGCGTCGCGGCCGGAGTGATCTGTTTCTGGGCGGCAACCAGCGTAAAGCACATGTTTGGTTATGACGACAGCCTGGATGTCTTCGGGGTACATTGCATCGGCGGCATCGTCGGCGCTTTGCTGACAGGCGTGTTCTCTTACGGACCGCTGTCTGCCACTGACGCATCGCCCGATGGCAGCCCGGGTAGCCTTACCCAACTCTGGATCCAGTGCGAGGGCGTGGTTGCGACGCTGCTCTATAGCGGAGTCGGCACGCTCATCCTGCTGATGATCACCAAGATGCTCGTCGGCTTGCGGGTCGATCAGGAAGAGGAGCGCGAAGGCCTCGACCTCGTCCTGCACGGCGAACAGATCTTCTGACCGAGCGACTAACAATGAGGGGTGCCGAGAACCGGTGCCCCTCATGAACCCCAATCAATGCGATAAGGTAAGGGTAACGACGAAACATGGGGAACAGGAAAGTGAGAGGCGCTGCCGGCTGGGTTGCTGCAGCCGGAATTGCTGCAGCGATGTCGGCCGCGCATGCACAGGCGACAGCACCCCCGGCGCCAGCGACCGGATCAACTGTGACACCGGCAACACCGGACGCTGCTCCCGCTGCACCCGCCGCGGAGGCGCCACCGCCCGGCCTTTGGATCAATGGCATTCATTTGTCGGCACAGCTCGACGCCGGGATCATCGCCAACCCGTTCCGCCCGGCGACCGGCCTGAACTGGGGCCAACTGTTCACCGACCACGCCAACCAAGTCCAACTCAACCAGCTGCTGCTGACTGCGAACAAGCCGCTTGATCCCAAGAACAGCGACTATCAATGGGGCTTCAAGGTCCAGTTCATGTATGGATCCGATGCTCGCTATACGCAGTACCTAGGCGAGCTGAACCGCGTCAATCCGGACCAGCGCTATCAGCTCGATGTCGTCGAGGCAAACGTGCTGGCACATCTGCCTTGGCTGACCGAGGGTGGCATCGATCTCAAGGCGGGCCAATACACGACACCGCTCGGTTATGAGACGATCGATCCCGCGACCAATCCGTTCTACTCACATTCGTACATCTTCCAGTTCGGGCTGCCGTTCAAACACACCGGAGCCCTGGCGACGACACACGTCAACGACTTCCTGGATGTCTACTCGGGGGTCGATACCGGCACGAACACCACGTTCGGACCGCTGGGCGATAATAACGGCGCTGTCGGTGGCATCGGCGGCTTCAACCTGACCCTGATGGACGGCAAACTGACGATCCTGGCGCTGACGCATTTCGGTCCGGATGATGCCACCCGGGCGCTCTCGCCGATCGGCTTCAACGCGAATGGGTTCTGGCGCTTCTACAATGACGTGCTGATCACGTGGAAAGCCTCCGACACGTGGACGTTCGTCACCGAAGCCAACTGGGCCCGCGATGGGTTTGGAATCGTCACGCCCTCCGGCACTGTCAACAAGCCGGTGAACGGCTTCGGCGCAGCCCAGTATGTATCCTATGCGCTAACGGAAACGGTGGCGCTCAACGCCAGAGCAGAGGTCTGGCGCGATGACAACAACTTCTTTGTTGCGGCGTTTCCCGCGAACAACTCGTTCGTGCGGTTCCAGCAGGGCTTGCCGACAACCGTCTACACCGCTCCGGGCGGCAATACGACCTATGGTGGTCTCACTCTTGGTGTCACCTGGAAGCCCGAGGTTCCGGCGCCGATCACCGGCCTGATGGTGCGGCCCGAGATCCGTTGGGACCACGCCTTTACCAACAACAAGCCGTTCAACAACAACCCGCCGTTCAATACCAAAGGCACCAATAACTCCTTCACCTTCGGCTCGGACATCGTCCTGACGTTCTGACGCTACCTACGACGTGGCCGGCCCTGTGCCGGCCATCCGTGGCGGCGGGTCCGCGACGGGTCAAAGCGTCAGGCCGCCATCGACGGTGATCGTCTGCCCGGTCACCATCGCCGCGCCAAAGCCCAGGAACAGCACGACCTCGGCCAGATCCTCAGGCTGGCAGCGGCGCTTCAGCAGCGCACGCTCGATAGACTGCTGACGCTCTTCGTTGGTCCATTCCACCATCCAAGAGCTGTCCACGGCACCGGGAGCGATCGCATTGACCCGCACCTCCGGTGCCAGAGCGCGCGCAAGGTTCTGCGTCAGGCTCACCACACCGGCCTTGGTCGCACTGTAGGCGAGGCTCGATCCGGCGCGCCCCAACCCCGCAATCGACGCGGTGCTGACGATGGCGCCATTCGCGGCCTTCAACGCCGGCGCGGCCGCCTTCGATCCACGAAACACGCCCAGCAGGTTGGTCTGCAGCAACAGCGACCACAGTTCCTCGGTGATCATGTCCAGCTCGGACGGAGCAATCCGGCGATGGGTGCCTGGCGTGCCTGCATTGTTGAACAGCAGATCAAGGCGACCGAGATCGTCGATTGCCTTCAGCACCATGCGTTCACACTCGCCGGCCTCACCGACGCTTCCTGGCGCCACGATCGCTTTGCCGCCTTCGGCAATGAGCTTTTCCACGGACTCCGGGCCGCGCGCATCGTCAGCCAGGAAGTTCACCGCCACCGTCGCGCCGAACTTTGCCAGCATTCGCGCCGTGGCGAAGCCGATACCGGACGCACCACCAGTGACGAGTGCGGTCTTTCCCTTAAGATCGTAGGTTATCATTTGCGCCTCCATTCATGGTGTTGCTGCAGGCAGCCATGGTTCCGGCGCGCGCGCATCGATGTCTGTGTTGACATCGACCACCACCGTCTCGTCAGAGGCCAGCGCCTCCCGCAGAGCGGGCGCAATCTGCGACGGTTCATCTACGCGGATGCCGCGCAGCCCGAATACCTGCGCGATATCGGCGAAATTCGTCGGCCCAAACCGCCCCAACTCGCTCACGTCACCGGGCTTGTTGCCCTGCTGGCGCTGCATGTTGGGCCAACCTTGACCGAAGCCGGAGTTGTTGTTGATCACCAGCACAATCCCGATACCGCGTCGGCGCGCTGTCTCGAGCTCTGTCAGGTGATAGTAGATGGCGCCATCGCCTGACCAGCAGATCACCTTGCGTTTGCCCGCAGCGCACTTCGCGCCCAGCGCGGCGGGAAACGCCCAACCTAACGAACCGGCGGCCCGCAGGTAGGTCTGAGTTGTACCGTTCAGCTCGATGAGAGTGGAGGTCCAGATACCGGAGTAGCCGGTGTCAGCCACCAGGATCCCGTCCTCGGGCAAGGCCCGGGTGATCTCGGCACACAGGCGGTCGGGCAGGATGGGTGCCGCGTTGCTCGATCGTCGGGCAGCCCGCTCTTCACGCCAGGCAGCGACGATGCCGGCTGCGCGATCGGCAAACGAGGCGTCGCGTGCCGGTCGTCCGATCGCAGCATTCAACTTGGCCAGTGTTGCCTTCGGATCACCCATCAGTCCCAGCGTGTGCGGATAGCTGCGGCCGAGTTCCGATGGATCGATGTCGATCTGCACCACTTGCGTCTGCAGTGGTGGGATGCGCCAGGTGTGCGTGACCTGATCGCCGGTATGGCAACCGATGAACAGCACGAGATCCGCCTCATGCACGATCTGGTTCGCCGGTGGCGCAGCGTAATTGCCCGGGCATCCGATCGACAGCCGATGTTGCGTGGGGATGATGCCGCGCCCGCCGAGTGACGTGCCGATCGGTGCTGCCAGTGCCTCTCCGAGCGCCAGCAGTTCAGTCCCAGCCCCTGACGCGGCAGCGCCAGTCCCGGCGATGATGACGATACGGTTGGCGGCGCGCAGCTTTGCCGTGGCGCGCTCGATCTCGTAATCGGGTGGCGTCGGTCGATAGGGCGGCATGGTGAGTTGCAACGCAGGGTCGGCCCCCGCCGGTTCACTGACCGTCCCACTCTCGACGACAGCAGCCGAGCGGCCGTAGAGGTCGAGATGCGCCGGGCGGGGCGAACCCGTCATCGCCTCGCGCCATGCCTGCCGCAGCAGCCGCGGCAGGTCCGCTGCTTCCGCCACATCGGCCGAAAATTTTGTCACTGATGCGTAGAGCGGCTGGTGTGGGATCTCCTGATAGGTGCTGCGGTGCTGGTAGTGCGGCGGCTCGCGCCCGGTCAGTGCGATGACCGGACTGCGACCCAGCCAAGCGTCCTGCAATCCTGCAGCCAGGTTGGCCGCACCGACGGACTGCGCAAAGCAGATGCCGGGACGGCCAGCGATGCGCGCGAAACCATCGGCCATGTAGGCAGCGGACTTCTCCGCATGAGCGAGCACCCGTGTGACGCCAAGTGTACCGAGTTCGATCAAGGTCCTGCGCAGCACAGCGTCGACGAAGAACACGTGGGTCGTGCCATTCGCTGCGAGCGAACGCGCCAGCCATTCTGCGCCGCTTATCTCCGTGCCGCTCATGTTGTTCTCCCCGAGAAGCTGCCGATGCTACCTCTCGATGGCCGGCACGCGAAGCATCTGGCCTGGCGCCGCGGTGCGTACTCTGATCAGGCTCGTCGCGCTCGCTGCTGCCGCACAAATTCGCCCATCAACAGCCGCGGCTCCTCGCTCTGCCATGCTTCGGCAAATCGCTCGATGCCTCGTTGGATGGCCTGGCGCAGCGGCAGGTCTTCCCACTCGGTGATCAGCACCTTCTGCAGGCGAACTGCATTGGCTCCAGAGGCCAGGATCGATGTGACCAGGCGCTCGACCGCAGCATCCAGCTGATCCGACGGCACAACTGTCTCGACCAGGCCCCAGGATAAGGCGGTCGTGGCGTCGATCCTATCGCCGGTCAGCAACCACTGGCGTGTACGGCCCCAGCCAATCAACTGCGGCAGGAGTGCCGCTTCCACCACGGAAGGCACGCCCAGCCGTACTTCGGGCATGCCAAACTGCGCATCTGAGCCGGCTACGCGCATGTCACAGGCGGCAGCGATTTCAACCCCGGCACCGAAGACATAGCCTTGGACGCGCGCAATCACGGGGACCGGTAGGCGACGGAATACATCGCAGCACCGATGCACCAGGGTGATGAACGCGCGGGCGGACTCCGGGTGAAGTTCCGCCATCTCGTTGATGTCTGCGCCACCGATAAATGCACGTTTTCCGGCGCCGCGCAGAACGACGGCACGCAGCAAGCGGTCGCCACCGAGCTGCTCCGCGGCCGCGATCAGGTCGGTCATCACCGCCGTGTTGAGCGTGTTCAGCTTGGCTGCGTTTTCGATCGTAAGCACGGCAACCCCGCGCTTATCCTGATGCACACTGACCCAATCCATAGTGCCCTCGGTGGTTGCCCGACAGGTCGCGCCATCCCATACTGGATGCCAACATATCAAGAGGAGGCGATGGCAATCGCTCCACTTCAGCCGCCCCGGTCGTGGTACCGGCATTTCTGGTATGCCGAACGTTCCCCCCGGGACACGCTCGCGGATCGTTCACTGCTCTGCGCCATCGTCGCTTTGTCGCTGCTTGCCGGCGGATTGGTCATGGCCCGCAACCATTCGGTCCCTATCGACAACGGGAAGTTCCCTATGTCTGAAATAGTGCGCTAGGTCTGGGACAGGGTGGCCGCCGTGGGGTGGACCTACCGCACAGCGTAAACAGGTCCGCGCACTTAATTTCACTAGCTGAAGATTTCATAACGTAGTCATTCTTGTTTGTGCGAAATGCGTAACTTCAACAGGCTTTCCCGCTATGGTTGTATATTCTTGGATTTTCAGTTGATTTCAAGATGTTGATGACCGTTCCTCACACGCCGTTTAGAATCGTTTGCGGAGCGAGCGGGAAATCGTCGCGAACAATGCAATCTTAGCTTGCTTCACGGCTCCGTGAGGAGGCAGATCACGGTGCCGTGAGATGCCGGAGACGAGGCAGCGATGCAAACCCCCAAGTTGATCCCGAATGCGCCAAAAGGCCTGGCCTTCGAAATCGCTGATCTAATGATGCTGCAGGGCTGGGCCGAGTTCCACGACGTGCAGATGGTCGTGGAACTGGACCACTGCGTCGAAGGCGAGGAGTACGAGGAGGTCATTGCGTTCTACGCGCAGGACAGCCAGCTCCGACGCTGGATCGTCTGGCGGTCGGCGGACGGTGTCATCGTCCAGCCGCTAATCGGCCGAAGCTGCCGGTTCACCACGGTCGCCGAGGCGCTCGAGACGCTTGTCCCGGCGCGGTCTTAGCTGGCTTCAGCTATGACCTGTAAGAGCCGTTGATATCTATATAGCCGTGCGTCAGGTCGCAGGTCCAAATGGTGGACTTGCCGCGACCTAGTCCAAGATCAATGGAGATCTCCACCTCTCGTCCCTTCATGTGCTGCACCACCGGTTCCTCGTGGTAGCCGGGCACCACGCCGCCGTCGCGAGCCATCCAGACACCGCCCACTGCCACCGACAACTTGTCCCGATCAGCGGGTTCTCCGGCTTTGCCGACCGCCATGACGATCCGGCCCCAGTTGGCGTCCTCGCCGGCGATCGCAGTCTTCACCAACGGCGAGTTGGCGACCGCCAACCCGATGCGCTTCGCCGACCGGGCGGTTGCGGCCCCGCTGACCTCGATGCGGACCAGCTTTTGGGCCCCCTCGCCATCTCGCACCACCTGGAGTGCCAGGTCGAGCAGGACTGCATTGAGGGCTTTGGCGAACTCGGCCAGGACGCTGCCGCCGTCCGCGGGCACCCTGGGGTGCTTCGCCTGGCCGGTGGCGAACAGCAGTACAGTATCCGAAGTCGACGTGTCCGAATCGACCGTCGTGCAGTTGAAGCTGGCGTCGACCCCCTTCTTCAGCAGTGCCTGCATGGCGGCGGCCGGCAGCTTCGCGTCGGTGCAGATGAAACACAGCATGGTCGCCATGTCCGGCGCGATCATGCCGCTGCCTTTCGCGATGCCGGTGATCCGGACGTCGGTGCTCCCGATGGTTGCGGTGCGCGTGGTAGCCTTGGGGAAGGTGTCCGTCGTCATGATCCCGCGTGCCGCCGTTTCCCAGCCGTCGTCGCGCAACGATGCGTGAAGCGACGGCAGCGCGGACACCAATTTCTCGTGCGGCAACACTTCGCCGATCACGCCGGTGGATGCGATGAACACCTGCTTCGCCGGCCCCCCCACAAGGTCGGCCGCAGCCGCCGCCGTCGCGATGCAGGCATCGCGCCCGGCCCTGCCGGTGAAGACGTTGGCATTCCCGGCATTCACCACCACGGCACGCGCCTTGCCTGCACCGAGTGCGGCGCGACACCAGTCCACCGGCGCACCGGGACACTTGCTGGAGGTGAACACGCCGGCGACCGTCGTCCCAGGCGCCAATTCCATCATCACGAGGTCGTCGCGACCCTGGTAGCGGATCCCTGCTGCGGTGGCGCCGAGGCGCACCCCCGCGAGAGGCGGCAATTCAGGCAATTGGACGGCAAGCGGCGAGATAGCAGGCATCGACGTTTTCCTCGGGCCGTGGCGACTACTGTTTGGCAGGAGCGGGGGGCGGTTCGGCTGCATCCGTCGCACGGACCTGCGAACCGTCAAGGTTGAACCTTTCCACCGAGGCGGCGGCCCGTGCCTTCGCCACCACCTGCTGCACACCTTCCTGGATCATTCTCTGTCGCAACTGTTCTCGCGCCTGGTCATAGCTGGGCGGCTCGGCCTTACGACGCTCGACCAGAAGGATGACATGCCAGCCGAACTGGCTATGCACGGGCTGCTGCGAGACCTGTCCGGGTTGCAGCGAGAACGCGGCGTCGGCGAACTCCGGCACCATGTCGCTCTTCTTGAAAAAGCCCAGATCGCCGCCTTGCTGCGCACCGGCCGGGTCCTTGCTGTACTGCTTGGCGAGGGCAGCAAAGTCGGCACCTCCCTTGAGCTGACCGATGATCTTTTTCGCCTCCGCCTCGCTATCCACGAGGATGTGCTTCGCGTGCACCTCTTCCTCGCCCGGCTTGCCGGCAATCTCCTTGTCATAGCGAGCGTGCACTGCCTCATCGGTGACCGAGGGCCCGACCTTCTTGCTCAGAACGGCAGTCTGCAGCGCCCGATCCTCGGCCGCTACTACCTGGCGTTGCACGCTCGGGTCCTTGTCCAGGCCGGTCTTGCGAGCCTCGTTGACCAGGACACGCCCGTCGATCAACTGATCGAGCAACATGGGGTAGAGCGTTTGTGGTGGCATGTCGCGCATGGTCTCAGGCAGGCCCTGGGCAGCGTCCTTCAGGTCGCTGAGGTGGATTGCCTGTCCGTCGACCTTGGCGACGACAGGATCGCTTGGGGGGGACGTCGTGCCTTGCGTCCAGCCGGAGATCGGCGAGAGCAGCACTGCGGCGACGATGAGCGGACCAGCCGTGGCAGGGCGAAACATCAAGGCTCCTGTTCGGGAAGGCGCGGATCATGGCCGAACGCGTTTCGTGTCACAAGGACGGGCCCCTGAGGCAATCGACGGCGGGCCATTGCGGTGTCGGAGCAAGGCGATGAGTGCTCCAGAAGTGTGTTGTCGTTGACCGAAGCCAGGGCGGGTCCTATCTCAGCGCTACCGGAATTGACCCGGATTCCGCCTGTCCGAACGCCGGACAGAACTCCGAGAAGGTCTGATGTTCGCTGCCATCGCCCGCGCCGTGTTCGGCACTGCCAATGATCGATCGCTCAAGGGCTATCAGCGGCGGGTGCCGCAGATCAACGCACTCGAGCCGGCCATGGAGGCGCTGTCAGACGAGGCCCTGAGCGCGAAGACCGCCGACTTCCGTGAGCGCCTCGCGGGCGGCGCGACGCTGGACGATCTGCTGCCCGAGGCTTTCGCCGTAGTGCGGGAGGCCGCCAAGCGGACGCTGGGCCAGCGCCATTTCGATGTGCAGCTGGTCGGCGGCATGGTGCTGCACGACGGCAAGATTTCCGAGATGAAAACCGGCGAGGGCAAGACGCTGGTCGCAACGCTGCCGGTATATCTCAACGCGCTGGCCGGCAAGGGCGTGCATATCGTCACCGTCAATGACTACCTGGCACGGCGCGACGCGGAATGGATGGGCCAGATCTATCAGTTCCTGGGCATGACCGTCGGCGTCATCGTGCACGGCTTGGACGACGAAATGCGGCGGCAGCAGTACGCCGCCGACATCACCTATGGTACGAACAACGAGTTCGGCTTCGATTATCTACGCGACAATATGAAGTATCGGCTGGAGGACATGGTCCAGCGGGACTTCTATTTCGGTATCGTCGACGAGGTCGACAGTATCCTGATCGACGAGGCACGCACGCCGCTGATCATCTCAGGGCCGGCAGAGGACAGTTCCGATCTGTATCGTCGCGTGGACGAGGTGGTGAAGGAGCTGGTGAAGGATCCGGACACCTACGAGAAGGACGAGAAATTCCGCACTGTTGCGCTGACCGAGCCGGGGTCCGAGCGCGTAGAGGACATGCTGCGCGAAGCCGAGGTGCTGACCGAGGGCAATCTCTACGACATCTTCAACGTCTCCGTGGTGCATCATGTGCAGCAGTCACTGCGCGCACATACCCTGTTCACCCGCGACGTCGACTATATCGTGCGGCAGGACAAGGTGGTTATCATCGATGAGTTCACCGGCCGCATGATGGAAGGCCGGCGCTACTCGGACGGTCTGCATCAGGCGCTTGAAGCGAAAGAACACGTGGAGGTGCAGGCGGAGAACCAGACACTCGCCTCGATCACCTTCCAGAACTACTTCCGCCTCTATCCGAAGCTTGGCGGCATGACCGGCACGGCGATGACCGAAGCGGACGAATTCGCCGAAATCTACAAGCTGGACGTGGTAGAGATCCCGACCAACGTTGCGTGTGTCCGCAAGGATGAGGACGACGAGGTTTACCGGACTGCGGCGGAAAAGTATGAGGCCGTGGCAGCTCTGATCGAAGAAAGTCGCAGGGCAGGCCAGCCGGTGCTGGTCGGCACGACATCGATCGAGAAGAGTGAGACGATCAGCAACATCCTAAAGAAGAAGCACATCCCCCATGCGGTGCTGAATGCGCGCTTCCATGAGCAGGAAGCCGATATCGTAGCACAGGCTGGCGCCCCTGGCGCGGTTACCATCGCGACCAACATGGCGGGGCGCGGCACCGACATCAAACTTGGCGGCAATTTGGAGATGCTGCTCAAGAAGGAGCTGGCTGGGATCGAGGATACTTCGCTGCAGGCGACGCGGGCGGCGGAAATAAATGACACGATTGCGGCGGCGCACGAGAAGGTCAAGGATTCGGGTGGGCTTTTCGTGATCGGCACCGAGCGACATGAGAGCCGGCGCATCGACAACCAATTGCGCGGCCGCTCCGGACGACAAGGCGACCCAGGTCGTTCGCGTTTCTTCCTGTCGCTGGAAGACGACCTGATGCGCATCTTCGGCTCCGACCGCATGGGCGGGATGCTGCAGCGGCTTGGCTTGAAGGATGGCGAGGCGATCGTTCACCCCTGGATCAACAAAGCACTTGAGAAGGCCCAGAAAAAGGTCGAGGCTCGCAACTTCGACACGCGGAAGAACGTGCTGAAGTACGACGATGTGATGAACGCGCAGCGCAAGGAGGTTTACGCGCAGCGCAAGGAGTTCATGAAGACGTCGGACGTGTCGGAAACCGTCACCGATATGCGCGCCGAGATAATCGAATCGTTGGTCATGCGGAGAGTGCCCGAGAAGGCATTTGCCGAGCAGTGGGAGATGAGGGAGCTCGCCGAGGACCTCCAGCGCGTACTGAACCTCGACCTGCCGATCGAGGAGTGGGGGCGCGAGGAAGGGATCGACGAGGGTCACATTCGCGAGCGGGTAGAGCAGGCAGCTGATGCCATGATGGCAGCCAAGGCCGCCAATATGGGCACCGAGCTCATGCGCTTCATCGAGAAGTCGCTGCTGATTCAAACATTGGATGCGGTGTGGAAGGAACATTTGTACGCACTGGATCATCTGCGCCAGGGCATCGGACTGCGCGCCTATGGACAGCGTGATCCACTGAACGAGTATAAGAGCGAGGCATTCGCGCTGTTCAACGCGATGCTCGATGAACTCAAAGAACGGGTGACGGCGATGCTGGCGCGCGTCGAGATCGCACCGGAGCCGGTACGGCCTCCGCCACCCATGCAGATGGTGGAACTGCATCCGCAGCCGGTCCCCGCCTTCGCCGGCGAGCCGGAGATGGTGCTTGAGGGTGTCGCGGCGGCGCCGGGCGCGATTGCACCATCTTCGATGCGGTCAGATGCGGTGGATCCGAACGATCCAACAACCTGGCGTCACGCGTCACGCAATGCGCCATGCCCCTGCGGTTCAGGCAAGAAGTACAAGCATTGCCACGGCCGCCTCAATTAGATGCAGCCTGAGAGCCTTTTCATATCGGCACGTTCAGGGCGTCATACTCGTACAGCCAATCATAGCGTGCGCCCATCGCGCGCGGAGCAAACTCGCGTGCCATGAAGACCTGTGCTGTGACCGCGTCAGCAAGCTGTGGATTGTGATAACGTGAAACATTCTCCAGCGACGCGCGCACGATGCGCGACGTGCGGTCGAGCCGCGCTGCCTCATACCGGCGCAGTGCCTCGGGGATATCGAACGCATCCAGACAGCGCGCCAGCACCATTCCGTCCTCGATCGCCATGTTCGCACCTTGTGCGAGGAAGGGCAGCGTTGGATGGCAGGCATCGCCCAACAGGGCGACACAGCCTACGGAGCAGTGCTCCAACGGCTCGCGGCCGAGCATCGCCCATTTGTATGGAACATCGATCGCGTCGATGATCGTCAGCACATCTTCATGCCATGTCGTGAAGTCGCGGCGACATTCCTCGACCGAGCCGGCTTCGGACCAGCTTTCGATAAGCCAGTCATCACGTTCGATCGCGGTGACGAAGTTCAGCAGTTCACCGCGGCGCAGCGGGTAGGTTACGACATGGCCGTGCGGTCCGATCCAGGTGTTGCCATGCCGCTGGCGGAGCTTTTCCGGAAGCCGATCCATCGGCACCACGCCCCGCCAGGCCATGAAGCCGGTGAACGTGGCGCGACCGGCGCCAAATAGCGCCTGACGCACCCGCGAGTGCACGCCATCGGCGCCGATCAACACATCGCCATGCACTTGATCACCACTTTCTAGTCGTAGCATCACGCCACCGATTCCCTGTTGGAAGTCGGTGACCCGGGCCCCAACGTGAACGGCGCCTGGCGCTCGCTCATGCAACGCCTGGACCAGCACCTGATGGAAATCACCGCGATGCACCAGCCAGTAGGGTGAACCGAACCGCTGCTCAGCCGTGGCGCCTAGATCCTGTACTCGCCAGGCCTGGCCAGTGTTGAACAGTCGCATGTCCTTGGCCTTAGGCACTGAGGCGATAGCCTCCATCGCCGATTGCAGGCCGAGGGCATGGAGAACGCGCGAACCATTGGGTGAAATCTGGACGCCAGCGCCGATTTCGCGCAGATCGGTGGCCTGTTCATAGAGTTCGACCTTGAAACCGCGCTGCAGCAGTGACAGCGCTGCGACAATGCCGCCGATGCCCGCGCCGGCGATCAGGATGCGCGGCTTGCCCACGCGACCTCCCTCGTGCGATGCCATCATGAGTGCCGGGAACCTCGGCTGGATGCAAGCGGGAGGATGCGATGCTCGATCAAGTACAGACGCAGGACCAGAAGGTACTGTTAGCCGAGCGGCCGCTGCGGCTGCATCATCATGCCTATGCCGTGAAAGATCAGGAAGTGAACCGGCACTTCATTGAAGACGTCCTGGGCATCCCTTTAGTCGCGACCTGGTGCGAGCGCGTGTTTCGGCCGGAGGTTGGCCGTGACGTGGATTATTGCCACACTTTCTTCGAGATGGCAGATGGCAGCGCGCTCGCATTCTTCCAGTTTGCGGACGACGAGGCATGGGAAAAGAACCGTGCAATCCTACAGGAAGTCGGTGGTTCGTGGCATGTCGCATTCAAAGTGACGCAGGCAACGTTCGATGAGCTGATGCAGCGAGTGAAAGCGGCGGACGTGCCTGTGCGCAAGATCGATCACGGATACTGCGTGTCGATGTACATGAAGACGCCGGATGGGCTGCGGCTGGAGTTTACGGTGGATGCACCGGACGCGGATAAGACCGCAGCCATGCGACGCAAGGACGCGCATTCAGAACTGGCACGTTGGCTGGCAGGCGATCGGCGTGTCAACAACGATGATCGATCGCACTGAAGGCTACATCACGCGATCGCTCAATCCGGCCGCGCGCTTTACGAAGCGCAACGAGGTGTCGAAATCGAAGTTCATGTAGACCGCGTTGAGATGGGCGTAGGGCGGTGACTGAGCGAAGAGTTCGAATGTGAGGCGATGGCCGGCGTAATCTGAGTTCAGCAGGTCACGGGCGAATGCCAGCAGACGGCGTCGGTCATCCGCGCTCCAAGCATCATTGACGGTGTAGAATTTCTCAAGCCAGGGCTTGGTTTCCGGATCGGCGAATGCGGCGAAGTCGGGCGTGACGCAGATCTGGCCCCCGCAAAGTTCGCGCGCCAGGTGCATCATCGCCGGCAGCTTTGTGCAGGCGTGCACGCGGCCGGTGAACAGCAATGACTGATTCGGCATCAGCAGTCCTGCGGGGCTGGGCTGTGCGGCGGCAATCGCTGCAGTCAGGTGCGCGTTGATTCCCTCACGATAGCAGGCAAGCTCCGCGAGCTTTTCGCGCACGGCCTGCTGCTTGTCCAAGCCGGTCTGTCGCGCATTGAACAGCGCGGCGCCGATCAGCATGTCGGCCAGGTAGAGAATCCGCTGGGTGTAGGGGAACGCCGAGTAGCGATGCAATGTCGCGCGAATGAAGGTAGCGGCGCGGGTGTGGCGATAGAACAGCACGTTTTCCCACGGCACCAGCACATCATCAAAAACGATCAGCGTATCCACCTCGTCGAAGCGATTGGACAGCGGATAATCGTCCGCCGGCGCCCGGCCAGCAAAGCCGGTGCGGCAGATATGTTTCATGCCGGGCCAGCCCATGTCGGCTATGAATCCCACGGCATAGTCGGAAAGTTTGTCGTCACCCCAGTTGGCAATCGTCGGCTTGACGAATGCCTGGTTGGCATATGCCGCTGCGGTCTCATACTTGGCACCGCGCACCACGATTCCGGCGTCGGTCTCCTTCACCACATGAAGCAGCATGTCCGGATCCTGGTCCTGCGGCCGCTTCGAGCGATCGCCCTTGGGATCGGTGTTGGCTGATACGTGGAATGGGTCAGCGGTCACCGCGCGCATGATATGCCGCTCGACGTTCTGGCTGAACTTTGGATCGATCTCGTCCAGTACCGCCTTGCCATCCCATAGCGACCACAGTTCGCCGATCGTCTCGTCGCCCACGCGAACCACGACGCCACCGATCTCGTTGAGCTGGGCGTCGACATAGGCGCGCTTGTCATCCCAATCCTGCTGGGTCTTCGGCAGCTTTAGCGCGAGGTTGCAGGATTCCCTGCTCGCATCGTCGACATAGGCCATGATGGCGCTGTGCTGCGGCTCGTGCGCCATGTCGTAGAGCCGGGCGCGCAGCGACACGATTGGCTGAAAGGCCGGATGCTTTGTGACGTCCGCGACGCGCTCGCCATTGATCCAGACCTGCCGGCCATCGCGCAAGGAATCCAGGTATTGCTTACCAGTTCTGAGCATGGCTGACCCTCACCGACCCCCTGGTAGTTTGCCCGGCGGAACCTGACGTTGCTAGGCTTTGGAAGTGGAAGCGTCGCGAGGAGTGATCGGCCTGGCCGGTGGTGAACCGGAAATCCCCACCGTGGCGATTGTAGACTGTCGGCTTCTGCCACCCACCGAAAAACTCGCGGCGGCGCTCGATCGGGCCGAGGTATGGGCCCTGCTGCATCGCGCCCGGAGGGATCGCCAATCAGCCGACCTGCGCATTGTCGTCAAGCCCGAGTTGGGAGGCTTCGGCGCTGGCTCGCCAACCGCGACCGATCCGCGCCTGATCGAGCACCTTCTGGATCTGCTTTACGATTGTGGCTTCTCTAACGCTGCGGTCGTCGGAACGTGCGACAGCAGCGCTGCTTGGGCAGAAAATCGCGACTTACATGCTTTGGCTGATTTGCTGGGCTATCGCTACGAGACGCCGAAGGGACGCCCCTACGACGTTCTCGATCTTGCTGACGATCCGGCATTCGACGCCTTTCCGCCTGGCTGCGTCATGCATGGTTGCGCCATCTCCAGGATTTGGCTGGACGCCGACTACCGCATCGTCTTCAGCAAGTCTCGAACCGACGAAGCTGCCGGATACGCGTTGTGCCTCGATACGTTGATCGACGTCCTGCCTTTGCCCGACAAGAATACACACTACCGCCGCCGCCGAGATCCGGGCGATGTTGCAGCTGCACTTCTCGCAGTGGCACCCGTGCAATTTTGCCTCATTGACGGCATCGTGGCAGGACATGGACCAGGAGGAAGGCGTGCGCCAGCCGTAATAGAGACCGCTACAATCATTGCCGCCTCTGACATAGTACTTGCCGACTATGTAGGCGCGCTGAAGATGAGCCTCGATCCGACTGCGTCGCCGACGTTCGCGCATGTCGCTTGCCGTCACCCGGTGCCGCAGCGTTATATCATCACAGGGTCGCTTAGCCCGTGGCCCGAGTGGCAGAATGTTGCGCCGACCGTTCGGGAAGCCACGAGGCTACGACAACGCGCAGAGGGCATCGACCGGCTGGTGGAACCCTGGCTGCAATGTCTGGATCCAGAGTTGTTCCCGCTGAAACATCCGCTAGATTCGCGCATCAACTCGTCGCTGGCGCCATTCCTTGCCGATCCTTCGAACGCATGGCTGCTGGATATACTAAATGAATCGCTGGGATGGATCGGCCAGGCCATTGAAGCCTATCGCACAGTGTTCGGCAAGGATGCACTGCGGCAGTGTATCCTACCTTTGGGGCTTGATCTCGCCGCATTGTCAGAAAGCGCATTCACGACGCTGATAGGGGAACTGAAGCAGCTAGAGTCGGTTGTCGCGGCCGCGCCTCGGGTGTCTTCTGAGCTCTGCTGGCAGGAGATCGGCAATTCCACCGTGTTTCGCTATGCGCGGACGTTGCCGATTGACTTCGACCTGTTCACCCGGCGCGTCGATATTGCCCGCACTATCCAGTTCATGAACGACTATTTGGGCGGGGTTCTTGTACCGCTCGCACACGATGACATCGGGCGTCCCGTGCGCCAGGCTGAGCGCAATGTCTATCTACCGCAGCCCAATTATCTTGTCCTCTACCATGGCAAGCCGATCGATGTGAGCAAGCTTGAGGTAGTGCAGTATAATATCGATTGCCAGCGTCTATTTTGGAAGACCATCAATAGCGAAAACCGATCGGCGATTTGCGATGATGGTATCGCCACATTCGAGAGAACGGCAGAAGGGACGCGTGTCACGATAATGGGTCAGCAGCAATTCATATTACCGACGTTTTGGCAGGTATTCGATCCAAAGTATGTCCCGGGCCTGAAGCCGATGCTGATCACACACGCTTACCAGACGTTCTTCGACCGAACGATGGCCAATCTTGAGGCCGTGGTGGAGGGGCGTGAGATTCGCATCGGCCGGCCGGTTGACGAATTGCCCACGCCGCCGATTGAGCTGCTGATGCCAGTGCTGGAGCGGCTGATGGATATCGCGACGCCTGCTTTGGCATGGCTTGCCGGACAAGGCAGGCGACCAGGAGAACCAGGAGGCGAAATCGACTCGGACGGGTTCACGCACATCAGACCGACGAAAGAACCAGCGACCATTCCCGACCTTTGGATCGCTGAGCTCTCTCGGTTCATCGAGAGGTTGGGCCAGGCAATCACACGGGATCTGTTGAGGCCGGGAACAACGCCGTGAAAGCGCTCGTTACCGGTGCCACAGGCCTGATCGGCGCGCACATCGTTCGAGCATTGCTTGCAGCCGGCCATGATGTGTGCTGCCTGGTCCGGGCCACCAGTGCCTGCGATGTCATCGACAAGCTGCCGGTGACGCGGGTGATTGCCGATGTGACGCAGCCGAGCGCCAACCTTGACGCGGCCTGCCGCGATTGCAACACCGTATTCCATACCGCGGCTCACTTTGCGTATGTCGGATTCAGCAGCGACGAGTTACATCAGACGGCGGTCGCAGGAACGGATGCGGTGCTGAACGCCTGCGCACGCCAGAATGTTGGCAAGATCGTGGTGACTTCGTCTTCAGTCGTGTTCGGCCATACGGGCGACGGCACGTTGGTCCATGAGGCAAAGGCACCTGTCGCGGCAAGTGGCGAGGCCCCTTACGTCGCCGCAAAGATCGCACAGCACAGACATGCATTGCGTCTTGCTGACCAATTAGGCCTGGACGTACGTCTCGCATGTCCCACGATGACCATCGGTCCGACCACGGCACGGCTGGGGCCCAGTAATGGTGCTATCGTTTCATATCTTACTGATCCGCTTTGCAGCAGCTATCCGGGTGGTTGTAATATCGTTGCAGCGCGGGACGTGGCAGCGGGTCACTTGGCCATTGCCGAAAGCGGCAGCGCCGGCGAGAGCTATCTGCTGGGCTCCGGCAACATGACCTGGCAGCAGATCCACAGCATGATTGCCGGACTCGCCGGCGTCGCGTCACCGCGGTTTCACCTAAGTCATGCAGCCGCATACCTTGCTGCCACCGGCGAAGAAATTCGGGCTGCGCTCACCGGTCGGGCGCCTTTGTCGACACGGGAGCAGGCTGTCATGGTGGGCCGTTATTACTGGTATTCCCATGATAAGGCGGCGGGGCTGGGCTATGCGCCGGCTTCGGTGCACGACGCGATGGTCGAGACTCTTTCATGGTTGGCGGCGTCTAGACATATTTCACGCGCGGTCAGGGCGCGAATGCATCTGTCACACGAGATCTATCGTTTCCGAGCTGGCTTGGAGGTAGGAGCGTGAAGACGTTCCGTAGCGTGATCGTACTGAAACGTCCGCAGCAGGAGCTATGGAAAAGCATGCGCGATCACCTGGTCGAGGTTGCCGAGCACATCGCGGATATCGAGAGCATTTGCCAGCTCGAACGGACCATAGACGCCGACGGCAAAATCTGCATTGTCAACGAGTGGACTGTACAGCGGGCGCTGCCCTCGGCGCTCAGTACAATGCTCAAGGTCGACAAGTTCAGTTGGATCGATCGCAACAAGTGGGACGCAGCGAACCAAATCTGCAGCTGGACGATCCAGCCAGCGGTATTCGGGGAACACATCGCGTGCTCTGGAGAAACTCAGTTTACTGCTGCGATGGGCAATCGTGGAACACGCATCACTTTCGCAGGCGAACTTGATATCAAGCCGGCCTTGCTAGCGGCAGTCGGTTCTGTCGGACCAATGATGGCAGGCTTCGTCGAGTCGGTCGTGACCACGATGATACCGCGCAATATGCGGGCGGTGGCGGAAGCAGCAGCCGAATTCGGCGCGCGCGACCGCGACTACCCGATCAACGCTCCATGATGGAAGCCGAGCCGAGGATCGCTCATCGGCGATAACCACGGGAAGTAGTTCTGCAGCTCGGGCATCGGCACCCGTATACGCTCCTTGCACGCTGGGTAGTCATACACGGTGATGCAGTTCAGACCACGATTGGCGGTGAACAACAGCGACTGATCCGTGGAAAGCTGGCACGCGTACACGGAATCCAGCAGGCTGAAGCGACTGACGCGAAGCGCGCCCAGGAAATGCCGGCTGTTCGTTGCATAGCTGCCGCGCGCGAATGCGTCGTGCAGCTGCGTCACCATTTCACGTGGCCGAGCCACATGTGCCGCCAGGTCTGCCCGCTCGTCGATGATTCGAAAACGGGCAAAGTTGGCGAGCTCGATAGCGACAATCGATTGGCTTCCGCCATTGCAGAAGATCAGCTCGCTGTCGGACAGAATGATGTCGGAGTTGATGTGGGCAGGAATTTCGCGTCCCGCTGCCCAGTGTCGCAGCACACGCTTCTCGCGGACGTCGATCTCGAAAGCGTACTCCTTCAGGAAGGACATGCCCCACTCGTGGTAATCACGGTAATCCTGCGGCGCGACCCGGAATGAAACGGCGTAGAAGATGTCGTCCCGCGGATGCACAGCGACGTGCCAACAGGTCGCCGGCAGCTGCAAAACACTGACTCGGTCGGTTCGCCGGTCCCAGATGCCGACGTGGCGTGCCTCACCGGCTTCGCCATCAGCGGGATTATCCATCGATCCATAAACGTCATAGCGCCCTGATGCTGTACTCTTCATGCCATGCGGCAGCTTCACACCATGTCGCGCGAGGCGGCGAGGGTTCGCCAGGTCACCCAACCTGAAAGAATAGAAATGCTCACCGATTGGCGTGATGATCTCCTCATCCGTTAACCAAACCACATGCGTGCTGCCCTGCAGCGATGTTCTCGCAACCTCAAAGCGCAAAGTCGAGATGCGATCTATTTCGTTCAAGGTGTGCGCATCATATAACAGCAGATGCTGTCCCGCGTTGCCCAGATAACCTACCGTACCCGCAGGATTTACCGACACGGCGTGACCTGCAGCAATGCCGTCGAAGTATACGATCTTATAGGCGTGGCGGTTGTCCATCGGATCGAACAGGAACAGGCAGACGCCCGCCATGCCTTCCAGCCCGTTGAGGCCATTGCCATCGAGCGCGATGTGAAATGCGTACGGGTATCCTTTAACCCCAGCCGGCTTACCGGAAGCTCGCGTGCGTGGAGCGTGCCGCACTCGTCTTTTGACTGTCTTCGCCATCAGTGCCTGCGTGCTCGAGAAGGCGGCGCAGCAGAGCGACATGTGCTGCACAGCCCCTCTGCTTCGACCGTCGCATTGCCAATGGTAAAGCCGGCATCCTTCGCGACGCGTGCCAGTACTGCCGAGACATCCTGATTCTGCATCTCGACAACGCGCCCGCAGTTTCGGCAGATCAGGAACTGCGCCGCGTGCGCGTGGCTTTCGCCGTCAGGGGCAGCCGTACATCCAGCCACACAACCGACGAAAGCGGATAACCGTTCTACGCGATGGATCAACCCCTGCTCCAGCAGGAAATCAAGCGTCCGATAGACGGTCGGTGGGGCGGCACCACGCCGGGTCTCGCGTAGGCGATCGAGCAACTCATATGCGCCGGTCGGTGCTGCAGCATCCAGAATCATACCGAGTATCTGGCGACGCAGTTCCGTCAACGTGGCGCCTCGATGTTCGCAGATTGCCCCGGCTCGGCTGAGCAGTGTTTCAGTCCGCCGGGAAAACTCCCCCGCCATTCAGTCTCCCTCCGTGCCGGCGCAGGCTAACACACATGCCGCCCAGTTGCGCGCGGTATGTTATAGTATTACACATCGCTCACAGGAACCAATCATGACGACACTGTGGCGCCTTGTCATCGTTTTCGGCCTGACCGTCGCCCCAGCGGTTGCGCGGGATGCCATCGACATCGTGGCAGCCGAGAATTTTTATGCCGATGTGGCCCGGCAGATCGCCGGCAGTCATGCCTCGGTTAGCAGTATCATGAGCAATCCGGATCAGGATCCACATCTGTTCGAGGCAAGTCCGGCCGTCTCCCGTCTGCTCTCCGGCGCAACCATCGTCGTGTATAACGGCGCCGACTACGATCCTTGGATGCCGAAGCTATTGAACGCCGCGAGATCACCCAGGCGCCAGGTCATCGTGGTAGCGGACCTCGTGCAACGAAAGCCCGGCGACAATCCCCATATCTGGTACGATCCCCGAACCATGCCCGCCTACGCCACCGCATTGACCGCGGCACTGGCCGAATGGGACCCTGCAAACAACAATGACTACCGGCAGAACCTGGACGCATTCCTTGGGTCATTGCACACGGTCGACGTGAGAATCGTCGAATTGCGACAGCAATTTGGAGGTGCTCCGGTGACAGCGACCGAGCCGGTATTCGGCTATATGGCAACCGCTCTGGGTTTTGCGATGCGCAACGAGCGGTTTCAAATTGCGGTGATGAACAATACCGAACCCCGTGCCTCGGACATCGCTGCGATCGAGAGCGACTTGCGCAATGGAGCCGTGCGCCTGTTGCTGTACAACAGCCAAGCCACAGCACCGGCGTCGGAACGTCTGAAGGCAATTGCTGTGCGGGCAGGAGTCCCGATCGTCGGCGTGACCGAAACTGAACCCGCTAACCGACGATACCAGGACTGGATTCTGGCGGAACTCGATGCTGTTGGCCATGCGCTGTCCGGTTCGTCGCAATGAAAGCCATCGAGTTCATCGGTGCCACGCTCGCGTTCGATGCACGGCCGGTCCTTTCCCACCTTGATCTGACCATTCGTCAAAATGAATTCGTGGGAGTCTTCGGCCCCAACGGGTCAGGCAAGACGACGCTCATGCGTGCCATATTAGGGTTGCTGCCACCGCGCGGTGGAACGGTCCGCGTATTGGACAAGCCCGTCGCGCGGGGCAACGCTGCAATCGGCTACATGCCTCAGACGCGCAGCGCGCTTGAACACTTGCGAGTGTCCGGTTGGGACTTTGTCGCCAGCGCTGTCAATGGCCATCGCTGGGGATTGCCGGTGTTGGATCGAGCCGCTCGCAATGAGGTGAGCTGGGCGCTGGAGAAGGTCCAGGCCGTCGAACTTGCACGGCGACCGCTGGTAGAGATTTCGGGCGGTGAGCGCCAGCGCCTGCTGCTGGCGCAGGCCCTGCTGGGGCGGCCTCGTCTGCTGCTGCTCGATGAGCCGCTGATTAGCCTGGACCCGCATCATCAAGCGATGGTTGTCGGGTTGACCCGCGCACTGCAACAAGAGCTGGGCATGACCGTCCTGTTCAGCGCCCACGAGCTCAATCCACTACTCGGCGCACTTGATCGCGTGCTCTACCTCGGTCAAGGGCACGCTGCACTCGGCGCAGTCCCGGAAGTCGTTACCGGACCCGTACTGTCACGGCTCTATGGCTCGGAGATAGACGTCGTGCATCTGAATGGCCGGATCTTCGTGATGTCGGGCCACCATGATGTGGAGCACGATGCACATCAGCATGAACATTCGGGGCACCATGTTCACGTATGACTTCATGCAGAACGCGTTTGTCGCCGCTGGCATCGTGGCCGTGCTGTGCGGCCTGGTCGGTTTCTTTCTCGTGCTCCGCTCACAGACCTTTGCGGGACATGCCCTATCCCATGTCGGGTTCGCCGGTGCAACCGGCGCCGTCTTGATAGGATTCTCGCCGCTTTGGGGTCTGCTGGCCATGACAATGGTCGCAGGGATAGGCATGGGTCTGCTCGGTGAACGACTGCAGCAACGCGATGTTGCCATCGGAATCGTGCTGGCGATGTCGCTCGGACTGGGTCTCTTATTTTTGAACTTTTATACCGCCTATGCCACTCAGGTCACGGGGCTGCTGTTCGGCAACGTGCTGACGATCGACCGCGCGACGATATGGTCGCTGTTGTCGCTGACCTTGCTGGCGATTGTTGCTCTTGGTGCCATCGCCAGGCCACTGTTGTTTGCCAGCTTGCAGCCCGAACTGGCGGAGGCCAGGGGCGTCTCGCTACGGCTGATCTCGGTGCTGTTCCTTGGGCTCGTCGCGCTTGCCGTCGCTGAGTGTGCGCAGATTGTTGGTGTTTTGTTGGTGTTCACGCTGATGGTGTGCCCGGCTGCATCCGCACAGCAGCTGACAACGCGGATCCGGACCGGGGTCGTATTGTCGGTCGTTCTGGCGGTGGCAGAAGCCTGGCTCGGGCTCGCCCTGGCGTATGAGACGGATTGGCCCGCAACTTTTTGGATTACCGCGCTAAGCAGCGCAGTGTACCTGCTGGCTGTACTGCGTTTGCCGCTTGCATTGCGTGCTGCCACTGGATCGATGCTGTTGCAGTAAAGCATCCTGACGAAGTCTGCCAACCGG
>JBKPSV010000367.1:0-23535 GCA_046735215.1 Pseudomonadota bacterium
CGGAATGAACACCGCGATCAGCGACACGGTGAGCGATATGATGGTGAAGCCGATCTGCGCCGCGCCGCGATAGGCCGCCGCCAGCGGATGCATACCCTGCTCGATGTAGCGCACGATGTTCTCGATCATCACGATCGCATCGTCGACGACAAAGCCGCTGGCGATGGTCAGTGCCATCAGGGACAGGTTGTCGATGGCGTAGCCCAGTTGATGCATCACGCCGAATGTGCCGACCAGCGACAGCGGCAGAGCGATCGCCGGAATGAATGTGGCGCGAGGAGAGCGCAGGAACACAAAGATCACACCCACGACCAGCAGCACCGACATGATCAGGGTGATTTGCACATCCCGCACCGACGCGCGGATCGTCGCGGTGCGATCGGTGACGACGGTGAGCCTGATCGCGGACGGAATCGCCGCCTGCAGCTTTGGCAGCGCCTGTTTCACCAGCTCCACCGTCTGCACGATATTGGCGCCGGGCTGGCGCTGGATATCGAGCACCACCGCCGGCTGGTCCTTGTACCAGGCGGCGACGCGGTCGTTCTCCACGCCCGCGATCACGTCGCCCACATCGGACAACCGCACAGGTGCGTTGTTGCGCCAGGCGATCACCAGATTGCGGTACGCCGCGGCATCGACAAGCTGATCGTTGGCGCCCAGCGCGAAGGCCAGCCGCGAGCCGTCGAAGCCGCCCTTGGCGCCGTTGACGTTGGCACTGGCGACCGCGCTGCGCACGTCCTCCATCGAGATGCCATAGGCGGCAAGCCGCGCCGGATCGACGCGCACGCGCACCGCGGGACGCAATCCGCCCTGCACGGTGACGCGCCCGACGCCGGTGATCTCCGATAGTTTCGGCTGCAACAACGTGTCGGCCGCATCACTCACCGCGTCGATCGGCAAGGAATCGGAGGTCAGCGCCAGCGTCAGGATCGGCGCATCCGCCGGGTTCACCTTGGCGTAGACAGGCGGATAGGGAAGGTTCGCCGGCAAAGTTCCGGCGGCGGCATTGATCGCCGCCTGCACGTCCTGTGCTGCAGAATCCATGGTGCGATGCAGATTGAACTGCAGCGTGATCTGGCTTGTCCGCTCGGAACTTTGCGAGGTCATGGTGACCAGGCCTGGGATCTGTCCGAACTGCCGTTCCAAGGAGGCGGTGATCAGCGTCTCGATCGTCTCCGGGCTTGCGCCCGGCAACTGGGTGGTGACCACGATGGTGGGGAAGTCGACTTCGGGCAGCGCCGAGACCGGCAATGCGCGGTAGCCCAGTGCGCCGGCAAGCACGATGGCGATCGCCAGCAACCAGGTGGCAATTGGTCGGGCGATGAATGGGGCGGAAATGCTGTTCACGCCGCCTTCCCCCACCCCCCGGGATCAAGTCCGGGGCAGGCTCCTCCCGCGAGGGGGGGAGGGGGAGTTATGTGTTCATTCACCCAGATACTCCGGCCTGGCGTCGCCGGGTACCGGGTGCCGTCGGTTGATCGGAGGCCGGTGAACTGCCCGGAGCCGCCGGCTGAACGATCGTCACCTTGGTGTGCTCGTTCAGGCGCGACGCCCCATCCACCACGACCTTGTCACCGACCTTCACTCCGTCGGTGATGACGCTCGCCTGGTCGTCCTCGTGCCCGACCTTGACCTCGCGGCGCGTGACCGAGTTGTCCTGATTGGCCACGTAGACGAAGGTGGTGCGAGGACCACGCTGCACCGCCGCCGGCGGCACTACCACCGCATCCTTCGCCACATCCACCTGCACGCGTGCACCGACAAACGCGCCCGGCCACAGCCGGCGATCGGGATTCGGAAAGGTCGCCTTCAGCTTTATGGTGCCGGTGGTCGGATCGACCTGATTGTCCAGCACCGACAGCGTGCCGGTATCCAGCAATCCCGCCTGACCGCTGACCGAGCCTTGCGGGAAAGCAAGCACCTTCGCCGGCCCCTGGCTCATCGCCTTCGCCACCTGCGGCAAGGCCTGCTGCGGCAGAGTGAACACCACCGAGATCGGCTGCAGCTGTGTCAGTACAACGAGGCCGGTCGTATCTGACGCGTGCACGATATTGCCCGGGTCCACCTGGCGCATGCCGGTGCGTCCATCGAGCGGCGAGGTGATGGTGGTGTAGCTGAGTTGCGTGTGCGCATTGTCGATCTGCGCCTGGTCCTGCCTGACCAGGGCTTCGTTCTGCGCCACCTGGGCACGCGCCGTATCGGCCTGCTGCGCGGATGTGTAGTTATTGGCGGCAAGCTTGGTGTAGCGGGCAAGATCGAGCCGCGCATTCGCCAGCATCGCCTCGTCCTGTGCCTTCTTTGCCACCGCCTGATCGTACGCCGCCTGGTAGATGCGCGGGTCGATCTGCGCCAGCAGATCGCCCTTCTTCACGTCCTGCCCCTCGGTGAAATTCACCGAGATCAGCGGCCCGTCCACCATCGGCTTCACGGTGACCATGTTGAACGCCTGCACGGTGCCCAGCGCATCGAGAAAGATGGGCACGTCCTTTTGCTCGGCCGTTGCGACCAGGACCGGAACAGGCTCGTTGGCATTGCGATTACGTGCCGCCGGCCTGGTGCCGTCGGCCGGCCAGAACCAGATCGCGTAGCCGATCCCCGCAAGCACCAATGCGCACAGCACGGCCATCAGCCATCGGCGGGTCCGTGGCCGCGTGACGACATCGGCGGGTTCGCGGGTCAGGGCATCCATGTCATGTCTCGGCTAGCGAAGCGCGATATCGTGACGCTATTGCGGTCTGCCAATGGATCATCGGACGTTTCCGCCGATGGGAACCGCGAAGCCACCCGGCACGATTCCCGGCTGCAGGCCGGGGAATTGGTCCTGGATCGGTCCCGTCGGCGCGACCCAGCCGCCTCCGAGCGCCTTATAAAGGCTCAGCAATGCCTGAAACCGCGCCAGCCGCACCTGGTACAGGGTGTCCTGCGCCGTGAACAAGGTGGTCTCCGCCTGAAGCACCGTGGTCACGTCGACCGTCCCGGCCTGCATCTGGGCCCGCGCGATGTCCGCGGCGCGCTGCGCCGTCGCCACCGCGCGGCGCTGCAGCGCCTCCTGCTCGGTCGCAAAACGCCAGGCTGTCAGCCCATTCTCGACGTCGGTGAAGGCCTGCACCACCGCCTTTCGATAGTCGGCCAGCAACTCGTCATAGCGCCCCTTGCTCTGTTCCAGTTGACCGCGCAGCACGCCTGCATCGAACAGCGGCTGAGTAAGGCCGGCCGCCAGCGCGATAGCGGTGCCGCCCGGAGTGAACAGCGTGTTCAGCGCCGCATTGGCGAAGCCATACGATCCGGTCAGCTGGATGGAAGGAAAGAAGGCGGCGCGCGCCAGCTTGATGTTGAAGTTCGCCGCCACGAGCTGCGCCTCGGCCTCCGCCACATCCGGGCGACGCTGCAGCAGGGCAGACGGCAGACCGGGCGCCACCGGCGGGAGCGCCAATGCATCCAGCGAGCCTGGCCGCACCGTCACCGCCTCCGGCGGTCGCCCGATCAGGATACCCAGCCCGATCAGTTCCTGTTCCATCTGGCTGCGCAGCCCGGGTATCACCGCTCGCTCTTGCGCCACCAGCGACTCCTGCTGTGCGAGGTCGAGGGCGGTCGCCGTTCCTGCGTCCAGCCGTCCACGTATTACTGCAAGCGTCTGCTGCGCGTCGGCCAGGTTGCGTTGCGCCACAACGAGCCGGTCGGCGAGCGCAAGCGCGGTAAACCAGGTATTCGCCACATTCGTAACGACCGTCAGCGCGACGACCTGCTGGTCGAACCGACTGAACACGGCGCTTGCTTTCGCCGCCTGCAGGCCCGCCCGGTTCTTGCCCCAGAAGTCCACCTCGTACGCGACGTTGAACGGCGTCAGGCTGTAGTCGTGGATGTCGAGCGTCGAGGTGGAACTCCCCCCGCGCGAGCTGCTGGTAAAACCACCGCGCGTGACCCCGACCTGTTGCCAGCTCGCACTCGCGGTCGCGCCCACCGTTGGCAGCATGGGCGCGCCGGCAATGCGCACCTGTGCGTCAGCCTGCCGAACGCGAGCGATCGCCGCTTCGATGTCGAAGTTCTGTGCCCGCGCCTGTTCGATGAGCAAGTCGAGCTGGGGCGATTTGAAGCCGCGCCACCAATCCTCTGAAGGCCACGCCTCTGTTGCGGTCGCTTCCGTTGCCCGGAACTGCACCGGCAACTCGAGTTGCGGTCGGACATAGTCGGGGCCGAGGTCGCAACCCCCAAGCAGAGCGCCCACGAGAACAGCACCAAGCCTAAGGGTGCGGCTCATGGCAACGCCAATGGTGGGCGCGCCTTGCGGGTATCAACCATCGAGAGGTCACTAGCATGATCGATGGCATGTGCCATTGCCGTGTAACGGCGGTATGTCGCGTGCGTGTCGATACCTCTCTTGCGGGCGAGCGGCGACAGCCGCTCAGCGCGCCGCGGCGAGGATGCGCTGCGCCAGCTTCCAGTGCGGACGGTCGATCATCTTGCCGTCGAGCGCGAACACGCCGGAATCTGGATTGGCGGCGAAGGCGGCATCGACTCGCTCGGCCCAACGAACCTGGTCGGGGGGCGGCGTGAACGTCGCATTGACAATGTCGATCTGCGCCGGATGGATCAGGATCTTGCCGGCAAATCCATCCGCCGCCGCCGCCGCGGATTCCCGGCGCAGCCCGGTTGGATCGGTGTGGTCAGGATACGGCGTGTCGATGGCTGGCACGCCAAGCGCACCTGCGGCAATCAGCACCTGTGCGCGAGCGACTACCACCGGCGCGGGGTACGACCCATCAGGATGACGCGGGGAAATACCAAGATCGGCCGATAGATCTTCGGCACCGAAACAAATACCTATGAGGCGCGAAGCGACACCTGCGTAATGACCCAGCATGAACACTGAACCGGCGGTCTCCGTCACGATGGCGAAGACGCCGACGCTGCCGACAGGAGCGCCGGCGGCGGCCTCCAGCGCCTCGAGATGGTGGTTCAGCGCGAGCAGATCATCGGGGCCGCTGCACTTCGGCAGCGCAATGGCCCGCGGCCGGGCGGGCACCACCGCCGCCAGGTCTTCCAGGTACCACGGCGTGCCGCGTGGATTGACGCGCACGATCAGATCCCGGTCGGAATGCGCACGTACCACGTCAGGCACCATGGCCCGTGCCGTCGGCTTGGCGGGGGCGGCGACGGAATCCTCCAGATCCAGGATGATGGCATCGGCATCCGAGGCGATGGCCTTCGTCATCTTGCGTTCTGAGTCGCCAGGGGCAAACAACGGGCTGCGCAACCGCATGCGACTGTCCTCGCGCCGTGAGACCGGCAATCTTGCGCCCCCGCCGGCGATATGCAATCAGCCCCGCCACAGGGAGCTTTGGCTGGAAGGAACGCCCAGGGGTGAATGACGCCATCCTGGAGACTGTCGACTTAACGCGCGAGTTCGGCGGCTTCGTCGCCGTGGACGGCGTGGCCCTCAGCGTACGAGAGGGCTCGATTCATGCACTGATCGGGCCGAACGGCGCTGGCAAGACCACTTGCTTCAATCTTCTGACGGCGTTCCTTCCCCCGACCCGTGGGACGATACGCTTCAAAGGCCGTGACATCACCGGCCTGAAACCGTCACGCGTGGCGCGGCTTGGCCTGGTGCGCAGCTTCCAGATTTCCGCAGTCTTTCCCCATCTGACGGCACTCGAGAACGTGCGCCTGGCGCTGCAGCGGGCGCGCGGCGCCAGCTTCGACTTCTGGCGCTCCGAGAAGGCGCTACAGGTTTACGACGACCAGGCGCGCGAACTGTTGTTCGACGTCGGCCTGACCGGGGAAGCGGATACCGTGGTCACGCAGCTGCCTTATGGGCAGAAGCGCGCGTTGGAAATCGCCACGACCCTTGCATTGGATCCCGAGGTCATGCTGCTGGACGAGCCCACGGCCGGCATGGGGCATGGCGATGTGGAACGGATCGTGGAACTGATCCGGCGCGTCCGCGGGGGCCGCACGATCTTGATGGTTGAGCACAACCTTTCAGTCGTGGAAGGGCTCTGCGACATCATCACTGTGCTGACACGCGGCCGCGTGCTCGCCGAAGGCGACTACGCCTCGGTGTCGCGCAACCCCGATGTGATCGCTGCCTATCTGGGAACCCCGCATGCTTAAGGTGGCAGGCCTGAACGCCTGGTATGGCGAAAGCCATATCCTGCACGGCGTGAACTTCGAGGTGCGCGAAGGCGAGGTGGTGACGCTGCTCGGTCGCAACGGCGCCGGCAAGACCACGACGCTGAAGTCGATCATGGGGCTGGTGCCGCGGCGCGAGGGCAGCATCGACTTCCGCGGTCGCGAGATGATCAGGCTGATGCCGAACCACGTGGCCCGGTCCGGCATTGCCTTCTGCCCCGAGGAACGCGGCATCTTCGGCTCGCTGAGCGTCACCGAGAATTTGGTGCTGCCGCCGGTGGTGGCGCCGGGCGGGCTGGATACCGACACGATATACGCGCTGTTTCCCAACCTGAAGGAACGTGCCCGCACAGCGCACGGCACACGCCTGTCGGGGGGCGAACAGCAGATGCTGGCAATCGCGCGCATCCTGCGCACAGGCGCCAAGCTGCTGCTGCTGGACGAGCCGACCGAAGGACTGGCGCCGGTGATCGTGCAGCAGATCGGCCGCACTGTGCGCGAGATCAAGCAGCGCGGGTTCACGGTGCTGCTTGTGGAACAGAACTTCCGCTTCGCCCAGACGGTGGCCGACCGACACTACGTCATGGAGCATGGCCAGGTGATCGACATGATCCCGAACCATCAGCTCGAAGCGAGTATGGACAAGCTGCACGAGTATCTTGGGGTATGACGCATGTACTCCACCAAGTCCGCGAAGCGGACGCCGATGGCCGGAGCCTCGCTGGCGCGAAGATCACGGCCGGTTTCGAGGGGCCAGGAAATCGTTGGTAACAACTGATCCTCGGAAGGACCATCAGCTATGAGTATGTCCCGACGCACTCTTCTTGGCGCCGCGAGTGCTGCGGCGGCGCTGCCGCTGGCGCGCGCTCGCGCACAGGGGACGCCGACCATCAAGATCGGCGTGCTGAACGATATGTCCGGCCCATACATGAATACCGGCGGCCCGACATCGATTGTGTGCTGCAAACAGGCACTCGAAGATTTCGGCGTCTCCGGCAAGGGGCTGAACATCGAGGTGATCAACGCCGATCACCAGAACAAGCCTGACCTCGCGGTATCCATCGCGCGGCAGTGGTTCGATCGCGATGGCGTGGATATGCTGCTCGACGTGCCGACATCGTCGGTGGCGTTGGCCGTGCAGTCGGTGGTGCGCGAGAAGAACAAGGTCTACCTGAATTCCGGTGCGGCGTCGTCGGACCTGACCGGCAAGGCCTGCTCCCCCAATTTCGTCCACTGGACCTACGACACCTATATGCTGGCGAAGTCCACCGGCGGTGCGATGGTGAAGGCCGGCGGCGATTCCTGGTACTTCCTTACCGCCGACTATGCATTCGGCAAGCAGTTGCAGGCCGACACGACCTCCTTCGTCCAGGCTGCGGGCGGCAAGGTTGCCGGATCGTCGGCCTATCCCTTCCCAGGCACGACCGACTTCTCGTCCTTCCTGGTTCAGGCGCAATCGAGTCGTGCCAAGGTGCTTGGACTGTGCAACGCGGGCGCCGATACCGTGAACTCGATCAAGCAGGCGCGCGAGTTCGGTATCAACCAGACTATGAAGGTCGCTGCCCTGCTGATGTTCGTCACCGACGTTCATGCTTTGGGACTGGACGTGGCACAGGGGTTGAACCTGACGGAAAGCTTTTACTGGGACCTCAATGATCGAACACGCGCGTTTACCGATCGGGTGAAGCCGAAGACTGCGAACAACTGGCCGAACATGGTGCATGCCGGGTGCTACTCGGCCACGCTGCATTACCTGAAGACGATCGCCGACATGGGCCCCGCTCAGGCCAAGAAGAGCGGTGTCGAGACGGTCGCTCGAATGAAGCGGATCCCGGTCGAGGATGACTGCTTCGGCAAGACGACAATCCGTGAGGACGGTCGCAATCTTACCCCGGCCTTTCTGTTCGAGGTGAAGAAGCCGTCGGAGAGCAAGGGACCGTGGGACTACTTCAAGCAGGTGGCGATGACGCCGGGAGACCAGGCGTACCGTCCGCTGAGCGAAGGCCACTGCGAGTTCATCGGCAAGGCCTGAAGGCAAGGGTCGGGGAGGCAGACAGATGTTCATGATCCTAGGCATCCCCGGCCCACTGCTGTTCGGCCAGCTCCTGCTGGGCCTGATCAACGGCGCGTTTTACGCCATGCTGTCGATGGGACTCGCGATCATCTTCGGCATGCTTAACATCATTAACTTCGCGCACGGCGCGCTGTTCATGATGGGCGCGTTCGCCTCCTGGATGCTGCTGCAATACGCCGGGATCGGTTACTTCCCGTCACTGATCATTGCGCCGCTGATCATCGGCGTGTTCGGCGTCATTCTGGAACGCACGATCATCAGCCGGCTGTATCATCTGGATCACCTGTACGGATTGTTGCTGACCTTTGGCCTTGCGCTGGTGATCCAGGGACTGTTTCGCAACTACTATGGCAGTTCCGGCCTGCCGTATCGCATTCCCGATGTACTTCAGGGTGCGACCGACGTCGGCTTCATGTTCCTGCCGAACTATCGCGGATGGGTGGTGGTGGCCGCCGTGGTGGTCTGCGTCGCCACCTGGGCGACCATAGAAAAAACACCACTCGGCGCCACCCTTCGGGCGGCAACCGAAAATGCCCCGCTCGTGCAGGCATTCGGCGTCAATGTGCCGCGTGTGATCACCCTGACCTATGGCGGCGGCGTGGCGCTCGCAGCGTTCGCCGGCGTCCTTGCGGCGCCGATCTATTCGGTGAACCCCAATATGGGGGACAATTTCATCAATACAGTGTTCGCCGTTGTGGTGATCGGCGGCATGGGCTCCATCATGGGCTCGATCGTCACCGGTTTCGCCCTCGGTGTGATCGAAGGGCTGACCAAGGTGTTCTATCCCCAGGCTTCGGCCACCGTAGTTTTCGTGGTCATGGTGATCGTGCTGCTGACACTGCCGCATGGGCTATTTGGAAGGCGCGCCTGATGTTCGGTTTCTCAAAAGCCCAGCAGTTTGCTTTCCTGGTGATGCTGGCACTGATCGTGATCTGCCCGTTCGTGCTGTATCCCGTGTTCCTGATGCGAGTGCTGTGCATGGCGCTGTTCGCCTGCGCCTTCAACCTGATGATCGGCTATGTCGGCCTGCTGTCGTTCGGACATGCCGCCTTTTTCGGCATGGGCAGCTACATCGCCGCCTGGACAATGAAGTTCTGGCACGTCGACGCAGCCATCGCGATCATCCTTGGCGGTGCGACCGGCGCAGTTTTGGGATTGTGTCTCGGCTATCTGGCGATCCGCCGCTCCGGCATCTACTTTGCCATGATCACGCTGGCACTGGCGCAGATGGTCTATTTCTTCTGCGTCGAGGCGCCGTTCACCGGCGGCGAGGATGGCATCCAGCAGGTGCCACGCGGACAACTCTTCGGTATCATTTCGCTGAACAACGACATGGCGATGTACTGGCTGGTCGCAGCGGTATTCCTGGCAAGCTTCCTGCTGATCCACCGCATCATCCATTCGCCGTTCGGCCAGGTATTGAAGGCAATCCGCGAGAACGAGCCGCGTGCCACGTCACTTGGCTATCGCACTGACGACTACAAGCTGATCGCCTTCGTGCTGTCGACGACGCTGGCAGGCATGGCCGGCGGCACCAAGGCGCTGGTGTTCGGCATAGCCACGCTGACCGATGTCCACTACGCGACCTCAGGCGAAGTAGTGCTGATGACGCTGTTGGGTGGTCTCGGCACCGTGTTCGGTCCGGTGATGGGTGCCATCCTGGTCACCACCATGGAGAACTACCTGGCACAGTTCGGCCAATGGGTAACGGTCACGCAAGGCGCGATCTTCGTCATCTGCGTGCTGGCATTCCGCCGCGGCGTGATCGGCGAACTCGGTGGCGGATTGCGGCTGGCGCTATAGCGCGTGATGAACGGAGGCGGGATCGCCAAAGGTCTGAATCACGCGATAAGGCATGAGCTTGGCATCGCTGCGGTGATTACGCGTCGGCCGTCCCAGATCCCCAGGCAGGCGCGCTCGCCGCGATAGCGCAGCAGCAGGTAGGGATCGAGCACCACCTGCTCCTGCACCAGCTCGCCCAGGATCAACTCAGACCCATCCGCCTCGCTCTGCAGATCGTGTGCGAGGCGCGCAATGCCCAGCGGAACGCCGAGTTCGATCAGTGCCTCCGGAGCGACCCGGCGTTCTTCCCATCGGGCGCCGGCGCTTACCCTGAACACCCCAAACACAATGAGCAGTGTCATGACGCTGAGCCAGAACAGGGTCAGCCAGGAAGAGCCGCTGCCACTCAACGACATGCACACAACCGACCCGATGAGCCCCACCGGCAGCCAGGTGTGGTGCTGGTACCAGAAGCTCGGTGCAAACCGCTCGAGTTGCGCCTGCCTGTGCTCCGACAAGGTTTCAAGCGGGACCGGTGCGATGCACCGGTCCGCAAGGATGTCAGCGAGCCGGCTTGGCCGTGCCGGCGCCAGCAGTGCATCGAACGGCATGGTCCGATCCTCCTAACAGCGGTAGTTGGCACCTGCGCGGTCGACCGTACGCACAAGTCCGTTCCACTCCGCCAAACCATACTCCGGCGTATTGCGCCGCTTCTGCATCCGCTCTGCCGACTTGCCGATGACAAAGTCGCTGATCTGGACCGGGGGAGACCCCAGATTGCGGGCAATCAGCTCCAGTTCGCAGGCCCGCTCCAGGGCATACATCCGGAATAGCGTCCCGTGGATCGTCGGCCCGAGCGTCAGCAGCCCATGATTGAGCAGCACAACATGGCTGCCGTTCTGGCAGGTCCGACCTAGCGCCTCGCACTCCTCCTGCGAGGCCGGGACGCCATAATCGTGATACGCCAGATCGTCATAGACCTGCAGCGCGTCCTGGCTGATCGGCCGCAGTCCATTGGCCATCATCGAGACACCCGCGCCAGCGCGGGTGTGCGTGTGCATGACACACATGGCATCTGGACGCGCCTTGTAGACGCCGCTGTGGATGGTGAAGCCGGCATTGTTGAATTTGCCGCCTTCGCTGTAGACCTTACCGTCCATGTCCATCTTGACCAGGCTCGACGCTGTGATCTCGCCGAACATTTCACCGTAATTGTTGATCAGGAACTTGTCCGGCTCATCCGGAATGCGCGCTGACATGTGCGTGTTGATCAGGTCGGTCCACCCCAGATGATTCACCACGTGATACAGCGCTGCCAGTTCGCAGCGGGTCTGCCACTCGGCGTCGGTCATACTCGTCTTTGGCAGCTGCAGCGCGGCCGACATTCAACTTCTCCTCTGTCCGTCGTTGCCTATCCTGTGAGACTTGCATCGGGTGCGCAACCCGGCGACTGGCAATCGATTGACGCGGACGGTATCCTTCCAAGGCCCGATTCGCGGTCTGGTTTTGTTTCGGCGCAGTATGGCGCTTTGTCTGGGAGGGAAGCTGCTTGTTTCGCACCCGCGCCGTGCGGTTCGCCGCTTTTTGTATCTTGCCGTTTTTCCTTGCCAGTTTCGCTTTCGGCCAGCGCAGCGCACCGCCAGCCCCAAGGGCTGTCGCTCCCGCGCGCACCGCCGCTCCGGTCCGCACCGGCGGAACCATTGCCGCCATCAAGGTCGAGGGTAATGCGCGGATCGAGACAGGGACGATCCTGTCCTACATGCTGGTGCGGCCGGGTGATCCGTTCGACCCCGACCGGCTGGATCGCAGTCTGAAGACCCTGTACGCCACCGGTCTGTTCCAGGATGTGCGCCTCGATCATGACGGCGACACCCTGGTTGTGCATGTCACGGAAAATCCGCTGGTCAACAGGGTTGCGTTCGAAGGCAACCACAAGCTGTCGGATGATCAGCTTCGGCCGGAAATGCAGCTCAAGCCGCGTGCGGTGTTCACACCCGCTCTGGCCGAGCAGGACCGGCAGAAGATTCTCGATCTCTATGCCAAGCGTGGCTACTACAACGCGCGCGTAGACCCGCAGATCATCCGGCTCGATCAGAACCGGGTCGATGTGGTCTACCAGATCAATGATGGCGCGGTCACATTGATCAGCAAGATCATCTTCGTCGGCAATCACGAGTTCAGCGAGGATCGCCTCTCAGAGGTCGTCAATAGCCGCGAGTCCCGTTGGTGGCGATTCTTGTCCACCTCGGACGAGTATGATCCGCAGCGGCTGAACTTCGATAAGGAGCTGCTGCGCCGCTTCTACCTGAAGAACGGTTACATCGACTTCAAGGTCGTCGACGCAAAGTCGGAGCTTGCGCCAGATCGGTCGGGCTTCTTTCTCACGTTCACGATCAGCGAGGGTGACCGCTACCGCGTCGGCAAGATCACTATCAACTCGCATCTTCGCCATCTGCAAGGCGACGAGTTGCGCCCTGAGCTGCAGATCGACGAAGGTGACTGGTACGACGGCGACGCCGTGGGCCGCAGCGTCGACGCGATGGAGCTGAATGTTCACAACCGCGGTTACGCGTTCGTCGAGGTCAAGCCGAATATTGTCCGCCATGCGGGCGAGCACGTGGTCGATCTCGTGTTCGAGGTTGGCGAAGGTCCGCGCGTTTACGTCGAGCGGATCGATATCAACGGCAATACGCGAACCAAGGACAAGGTGATACGCCGGGAATTCCGGCTTGCGGAGGGCGACGCGTTCAACGCCGAGGCGGTGCGACGGACGCGTCAGCGCCTGCAGGACCTGAACTACTTCAACAACGTCGGCATCCAGACATCCCCCGGATCTGCACCCGACAAGGCGATCCTCACCGCCAATGTCGAGGAGAAGGCGACCGGTGAACTCACCCTGGGTGGCGGGTATTCGACCGACGCCGGCGCGCTGCTCGATGTCGGGCTGAGCGAGCGAAACCTGGTCGGCACCGGCATCAGCGCGGGAATCAATGGCGTGCTGGCGCAAAGGCGAAGCTCCGTTACCGCTTCGATCACGGACCCTTACTTCCTGGACCGCAACCTTGTCGTCGGCGGTGATCTGTTCCTGATCCAGACCAACTTCCTGGGAACCCAGCCGTATGACGAAAAGCGCGTCGGCTTCGACGTGCGGGCCGGTTATGATTTCAATGAGTATCTGCGGCAGATCTGGAGCTACACGCTGGTCGGCCGAACCGTCTACAACGTCGCTCTGAACGCCAGCCTTTTCATCCAGCAGTTGCGCGGTTACAGCGTGTTGTCGCAGGTGAGCCAGGCGCTGACCCTCGACCACCGGGACAGCAAGGTGGACCCGCACACCGGCTATCTTGTCTCACTGGGCAATGACGTTGCAGGGCTTGGCGGCAATGCACAATTCGTCCGCACCAACATCAATGCCCAGTACTTCATTCCGCTGGACCGCTTTACCGGGAACAGTGATTGGGGCGTCGCGCTGACGGCAGGCTTCGGCTACCTCTGGAATGAAGGCGTCCAGGAGCAGATCATCGACCGGTTCTTTCTGGGCGGTGACAATCTCCGCGGCTTCCAGATCGGTGGCGCCGGGCCGCACGACATCGTGACCGGCGACCCTCTCGGCGGTCGGCTGATTTATACGCAATCCACCGAGCTGCACTATCCACTGCCGATCTCTGCGGATATCGGCCTGTCGGGGCGTGCGTTCGTTGATGTCGGCGGCCTGACCCAGTCGAGTTTCGTCAATCCTAATCTCTGTCCCACGTGCATTATCACCACATCGTCGGCACCTCGGGTCGGCGTCGGCGTTGGCATCTCGTGGCATACCCAATTCGGCCTGTTAAATGTTGACTTGACTCCGTTCGTGGTGAAGCAACCAAAGGATCAGACGCAGGTTTTCCGATTCGGCTTCGGTACGAGGTTCTAGTGGTATCATTTCGCCTTCTTCGCGCGTCCGCCCTGCTGGGTGTCGTTCTGTTTAGCTACAGCCTGCCGACCGTGGCGCAGCAGAACCAGCAGTGGTTCGTGCCGAACCAGCCGCGCACGGCGCCAGCCAGACCGGCGCCTCGCCCCGCGCCGGCACCGTCGTCGCAACCCGACCCGCAAACACTCGCGCCCGGCTTGACGACGGACGCCGCGCCGCCAGGCACGGAGACCCAGCCGCAGCAACAGGTGCAGATGCAGCTTCCGCCGCCCCCCGAGGTGCCGCCGCTGCCAAAGGGTCCAACCCCACCGGCTGCCATCGTCGGCGTGCTGTCGGTTGCCGACGTCATGCGTGCCTCGACGGCCTTCCAACAGGCGGACAAGGAGTTCGTCGGGCGCCGACAGAAACTGAATGAGGACGCACAAAAGGAGCAGGTCTCCCTGCGCGACCTCGGTCAGCAGCTGGCCAATGAGCGCGGCAAGCTGACGCCCGAGCAGATCCGCACTCGCGAAAAAGAGCTACAGGACCGCATCGCCGAGTCACGCCGGGTCTTCGGCGAACGCAATCGGATCATTCAGGAAGCCAGCCAGTATGTGATGGCGCAGATCGACCGCGCCACCGAGATGGTGACACAGCAGGTTGCGATCAGCCGAGGGATCAACCTCGTGCTGAACAGGGCGCAGATCCTGGGAACGACCAGCGATTTCGACATGACACCAGCCGTCGTGGATGATCTGAACAAGATAATGGCGTCCGTGGTGATCCCCCCGGATGGCGTATCGCCTGTGGCGATGGCGCAGTCCCAGGGCGGTGCCGCGGGCGCAGGCGCACCCGCCGGCAGCACCCCGGCCCCGGCCAAGCCGGCGGCCAAACCACCGGCTGCGGCAGCGTCCTCTCCCCAGCAGCGTCACCAGTGATCCTCTACCGGATGTGGAGCAATGAGCTGGCCGCCGATTGCCGGAGACCCCCGCTTCTTCCGCCGAAGCGGACCGCATAGCCTCGCGACTGTCGGCGCCGCGGCGGGTGCGCCCGCCCCGCCGCGCGACCTTATGCTCACCGGAGTGGCGCCGTTGCAGACCGCCAGACCGGACGAGGTCAGCTTTCTGGACAATCGCAAGTATCTTCCGGCGCTGTCGCAGACCTCCGCCGGCGTGGTCATCCTGCGTCCCGAATTGGTCGAGAACGTGCCGGCAGGGGCGGTGCCGATCCCGGCAAGTGAACCCTACGTCGCCTGGGCCCGCGTGGCCGCACTGTTCCATCCGCTGCCTCCTGTTGTGGCCGGAGTGCATCCGTCCGCTGCGGTTGCGGCAGACGCCAGGATCGAACCCAGCGCCGAAATCGGCCCATTCGCAGTGATTGGTTCCCGCGCCGAAATCGGGCCACGATGCCGGATCGGCCCCGGTGCAGTGATTGGCGAAGGCGTTGTGCTCGGTGCCGATTGCCGCATCGGCGCACATGTCTCGCTCAGCCACGCGCTGCTCGGCGATCGCGTGATCCTCTATCCTGGAGCGCGAATTGGTCAGGACGGATTTGGGTTTGCCAAGGACAATGGGGCTTTCCTAAGTGTGCCCCAGCTCGGCCGGGTTATTCTGGAAGACGACGTCGAAATCGGGGCCAACACCACGATCGACCGCGGTTCGCTGCACGATACGTGCATCGGTGCCGGCTCGCGCCTCGACAACCTCGTGCAGATCGGGCACAACGTCCGCCTCGGCCGCGGTTGCGTTATCGTGTCGCAGGCTGGCATCTCCGGTTCCACGATCCTGGAAGACCATGTCATGGTCGCTGGCCAGGCGGGTCTGACAGGCCATCTGCGGATCGGACGCCGAGCGCGGATAGGAGCGCAGGCCGGGGTGATGTCAGATGTGCCGGAAGGCGCCGAC
Organism: Pseudomonadota bacterium; assembly: GCA_046735215.1. Classification (GTDB taxonomy): domain Bacteria; phylum Pseudomonadota; class Alphaproteobacteria; order Acetobacterales; family Acetobacteraceae; genus JAMXLO01. The sequence continues at coordinate 15,785 of JBKPSV010000367.1, forward strand.
GTGGTGGGCAGCCCGGCGCAACCGGCGCGGGACTTCTTCCGCCATGTCGCCATACTGCGGCGCCTGGTGAAGGAGGCGACCGCCAGGCGTTCGAAGCGGGCTGCGGGGACGGAGACGGATACGGACTGATCGCCATGGATTCGCCTGCGACTGAGGCAGCATCGCCCGCCACTGGCAGCGTGGTCGATATCGCGCAGATCATGCATGCGATCCCGCATCGCTATCCATTCCTGATGATCGACCGTGTGGTTGATGTGGTGCGCAACCAATCCGCTGTCGGCATCAAGAATGTCTCGGCGAATGAATCATTCTTTGCCGGGCACTTCCCCAACCATCCCGTGATGCCCGGGGTGCTGATCATCGAGAGCATGGCGCAGACCGCGGCGGTACTGGTGGTGGAGACATTGGGTCCGGAGGCGGCCGGCAAGGTCGTCTACTTCATGTCGATCGAGGGAGCGAAATTCCGGCGTCCCGTCGTGCCCGGGGATCAACTGCGGATCCATGTGAGCAAGGAACGAAATCGTGGCAATGTGTGGAAGTTCCATGCCGTGGCGCGGGTGGATGATACCTCGGTGGCCGAAGCGACCTATGCGGCAATGATCATGGACCGTGCCGCCGCGCCCGATATCTCGCCGTAATCGTGCCAGAATCACCGCTGAAACAAGCGGTTACAGGTCTATCGTCGAAATACAGGGCAACAATGATTGAGTTGGTGGCAGTGCGCCGGCGCCCTAGCTTTCGCGCGGGTTCCGCGAGCGAGACGCACCAGAATGGATGCCATGCCTGAAACACTTGCCCTGCGGCCAGCGCGGAACGTCATTCATCCCACGGCGGTCGTCGCGCGCGGTGCAGAACTGGGCGTTGGCGTTCGGATCGGGCCCTACTGTACTGTCGGCGCCGACGTCGTGATCGAGGACGGCGCCGAACTGGTTTCCCATGTTGTGGTCGATGGTCACACCCGGATCGGTGAGGATGTGGTGCTTTACCCATTCTGCACCGTCGGCATGGCGCCGCAGGACCTGAAATATGCCGGCCAGCCGACACGATGCGAGATTGGCGCCCGCACGCAGGTGCGCGAGCATTGCACGATCCACCGTGGCACCGTCACCGGCAAGGGTATCACCCGGGTGGGGTCCGACTGCCTGCTGATGGCGGTCGCTCACGTCGCCCATGACTGCACTCTGGGCAATCACGTGATCGTTGCGAACAATGCGGTGATGGGCGGACATGTCTCCATCGCCGATCATGCGGTGATCGGCGGGGCGGCGGCGATTCATCAGTTTGTGCGCGTCGGCCGCGCAGCAATGATCGGCGGCGTATCCGGTGTCGAGGCCGACGTGATTCCGTTCGGCAGCGTGATGGGCAATCGCGCGCGGCTGGTCGGGTTGAATGTCATCGGGTTGAAGCGGCGTGGCTTCGACAAGGCGCAGATCCAGTTGCTGCACAACGCGTTCCGCGATCTGTTCCGCCGCGACGGCGTGTTTGCACAACGGCTGGCCGCCGTCCGGAAGTCTTATGGTCCCGAGCCCTTGGTGGCAGAAGTACTGGAGTTCATCGACGCGCCGGGCCATCGTGGTCTGATCCGCGCGGAGTGAGCCAGGCGCTTTGGGCGTGATGATTGAAGGCGGCAGCGTCGGAGATCTGCATCACGCGATTCAACAAAGCGCCAAGCTCGGATGAGCGCACCTCCCTGTGCTCGTCCGGCCCTGGGGATCATAGCCGGCGGTGGCCTGCTGCCCGGGCAAATCGCCGCCGCTGCCCAGGCTGCAGGACGCTCCGTCTTTCTGATCGGCCTGGAAGGCTTCGCAGACCGCGCCGTCCTGGCGCCCTGGCCGCATGAGGTGATCCGTATCGGTGCGGCCGGCCGTCTCATTGCGGCGCTGCGTGCCCACCAATGCCGCGACCTTGTGCTGATCGGTCCGGTCCGGCGGCCGTCATTGCTTGACCTGCGTCCTGATACTGAAGGCGCACGCATCCTCGCCCGCATCGGTCGCGCGGCCTTCGCCGGCGACGATGGATTGCTGGCCGCCGTGGTTAAGGTGCTGGGCGAGGAAGGCTTCCATGTGCTCAGTGCCCACGAGGTGCTGAGCGAGGCGGCGGCACCGGTCGGCCTGTTGACGCGCACCGCGCCTGACGCACTGGCGCTTGCCGACATCCGCCGCGGGATTACTACAGCGACCGCCTTGGGCGCAGTCGATGTGGGTCAAGGTTGCGTGGTGCAGCAGGGCATTGTGCTCGCCGTAGAGGCGGCCGAAGGCACTGACGCGATGCTGGCCCGCTGCGCCGGCTTGGCACGGGAGGGACCCGGCGGCGTGTTGGTCAAACTGGTCAAGCCAGGACAGGACCGCCGCGCCGACCTGCCGACGATCGGACCCGCCACGGTCGCGGGGACTGCGGGCGCCCACTTGCGCGGTATTGCATTCGAGGCTGGCGGGACCATTCTGGCGGAGCGAGAGGCCACGATTGCCGCGGCAGACGCGGCGGGATTGTTTCTGCTGGGCCTTGGTCCGAATGAGCTGAGGGGAGAGAACAAATGAGCCGCTATCTGCACACCATGATCCGGGTCGGCGACCTGCAGCGCAGCATCGACTTCTACAGCAAGGCGTTCGGCATGAAGGAACTGCGCCGGCGTGATGTGCCGGACGGCAAGTACACTCTCGCCTTCGTCGGCTACGGCGACGAAGACAGCAACACCGCGATCGAGCTCACCTACAACTACGGTGTTGAGAAATATGAAATGGGTGGCGCTTTCGGCCATTTCGCCGTCGGCGTGCCGGATGTCGCAGCGGCCTGCGAAATCGCGACCAAGGCGGGCGGCACGGTCACTCGGCCGCCCGGACCGGTGAAGTTCGGCACGACGATCATCGCCTTCGTGAAAGATCCCGACGGTTACATGATCGAGCTCGTACAGCGCCCGTAGATATCGCTGCGACCCGCTTGGATTCCCGGCGGGCGCTCCTTCAGCGCGTTAGTTCCGGAGACGCTTGATGGCAGATGAATTGCCCCCAAGGGAGGCAATGGAGTTCGACGTAGTGGTTGTCGGCGGCGGTCCATCGGGGCTCGCAGCCGCGATCCGTTTGAAGCAGCTCGCGCCGGACGCATCCGTCTGCCTGGTGGAGAAGGGCAGCGAAGTCGGCGCGCACATCCTGTCCGGCGCTGTGCTGGAACCGCGCGCACTCAACGAGTTGATCCCCGACTGGCACGACAAGGGCGCCCCTCTGGCTACGCCGGCCGCAGATGATCGGTTCCTGTATCTGACAGCGACGCGCCGTTTCCGCCTGCCGACGCCGCCGCAAATGCACAACAAGGGGAACTACATCGTTTCTCTCGGCGATGTGTGCCGCTGGCTGGGACAGCAGGCCGAGGCGCTGGGCGTCGAAATCTATCCCGGCTTTCCGGCCGCCGAAGTGCTCGAGCAGGATGGCCGCGTGGCCGGCGTTGCCACCGGCGACATGGGGATCGGCAAGGATGGCGAACCCACCGACAACTTCCAGCGCGGCATGGAGCTTCGCGCGCGCTATACGCTGTTCGCTGAAGGCTGCCGTGGATCACTGTCGAAGCAGTTGATCCGACGCTACGGTTTGCGTGATGGCCACGGTCCGCAGACCTATGCCATCGGCATCAAAGAGCTGTGGGAGGTACCGGCCGGGAATCACCGCCCGGGACTCGTCGAACATACGGTCGGTTGGCCGCTCGATCGCAAGACCTATGGCGGATCGTTCCTCTACCATTTCGGTGACAACCTCGTCTCCTACGGCTTTGTTATTGGCCTTGATTATCGCAATCCATGGCTGTCGCCGTTTGACGAGATGCAGCGGTTCAAGACGCATCCCGAGATGCGCAGGCACTTCGAGGGCGGCCGGCGCGTCAGCTACGGTGCACGGGCGTTGAACGAGGGCGGACTGCAATCGATCCCCCGCCTGGTGTTTCCCGGCGGCGCGCTGATCGGCGATGCCGCAGGTTTTGTGAATGTGCCGAAGATCAAGGGCACGCACACGTCGATGAAGTCCGGCATGCTGGCTGCCGAGGTTGTTGCCGCCGCGCTCGCCGAAGGTGGTGGGGCTGATCTGTCTCGCTACGAAACGCTCCTACGTGAGAGCTGGGTCTGGCAGGAGCTATCACTTGTCCGCAATGTGCGCCCATCCTTTGCCAAGTTCGGTCTGTGGGGCGGATTAGCCTATTCTGCTGTGGATACTTATGTATTGCGCGGCAAAGCGCCATGGACGTTCCGTCACCCGCATCCCGATAACGAGACCTTGCTCGACGCGTCCACCGCGCCACAAATCGAGTATCCGCGCGCCGACGGTGTGCTGACCTTCGACAAGCTTTCGTCGGTATTCATCAGCAATACCAACCACGAAGAGAATCAACCGGCACATCTGCGGCTGGCCGACCCGGACGTGGCGGTGACGCTGAACTGGCAGCGGTTTCGCAGCCCCGAAGTTCGCTATTGCCCCGCCGGTGTATATGAGATTGTCGGTGCCGACGAGGGTACTCCGCAGCTGCAGATCAACGCGCAGAATTGCGTGCACTGCAAGACCTGCGACATCAAAGACCCGGCCCAGAACATCAACTGGGAGACGCCGGAAGGCGGCGGGGGCCCCAACTATCCTGGAGGCATGTGAATCAACATAAACCCGCACCGGCAGATTTCGTTGCTTCAAATCTTCATGACTCTTACGCCCCCATGAGGTAACTTGTGCAGATGCAGCAAACTCGCAGCGTGCGTCGCACATTCCTCCTTGCTCTGGCCCTGCTGTCAGCCTGCGCAGCCGCGGACCCCTCCCCTCCGCATACTGCTGCACACACTACCCGCGACGCACTATCCGGGGTGTTCGCGGATTTTCTGACCGGTCGGTTTGCGCTTGGACAGGCCGATGCACAAACGGCCTCGACACAATTCCTGACGGCGCTGGCCGCACGACCTGACGATCCGGAACTGCTGCAGCAGGCGTTCATCGCCAGCATGATCGCTGGCCGGACCGAGGCTTTGCAGCTCGCCCGGCAATTGCCTGACAGCCAGGCGGCGCAGTTGCTCCTTGGGCAGTCAGACGTCCTTGCCGGCCGTTGGCAGGCAGCGGAGCAGAGATTTCGCGCACTCCCGCATCAAGGTCTCGCGCAACTGTTGCAGCCGCTGCTGATTGCGTGGGTACAGCAAGGCGATGGTCGCACCGAGGCGGCCCTGGCGACACTGCGTCCCTCGATCGATGGACAGCGGTTCCGTGGGGTCTATGCGCTGCACGCCGCGCTGATTGCCGATCAGGGCGGACGCAACACGGAAGCAGCCAAACTTTATCGCCAGGCAGAGCATGAGTTCGGCGGCACGAACCTGCGGTTCGCGCAGATCCTGGCGAGTGCCGCGGCACGACAAGGCCGTCATGGGGAGGCTCAGCGGGTCCTGGCGGCCCTGGCCGCGAGCGCACCGGATATGGGCATCGCGGTGAAGCCGTTGGGCGCAGCCAGTGCGGTGCCGGCTGTCCCTCGCCCGCAGGACGGCATCGCTGAGGCCTACCTCGCTCTGGCCGCTACGCTGCGCGCACAGAATTCCAGTGATTTTGCCATGCTCTTGCTGCGGCTGGCCCTTGACCTGCGTCCCGACTTCACCGCGGCGAGGCTGCTCGCCGCCGAGACGCTGGAGAGCCAGCGCCACTTAGAGAACGCGCTGCAGATGCTGACCCCGGTTGCGCCAGATGACCCGCTGATTGCGGTTGTTCGTTTGCAGCGTGTCAGTCTCACCGAGCGGCTCGGTCGCACCGAGGAGGCGGTGCACGAGTTGCACCGCATCGCCCACGACTTCCCGGACAGTCCGGTGCCGCTGCTGCGTGAGGGCGATATCCTGCGCAGCAAGAATCGCTTCGCCGAAGCCGCCGTTGTCTATGACCGTGCCATTGAGCGGATCAAAGCGCCAAAGGCGAGCGATTGGCTGGCCTACTATGACCGCGGCATCTGCTACGAACGGTCGCGACAATGGCCGAAGGCCGAGGCCGATTTCAAGCGCGCGTTGGCGCTCTCGCCGGACGAACCCTTCGTGCTGAACTATCTGGGCTACTCCTGGGCTGACATGGGCCGCAACCTGGTCCAGGCGCGCGACATGATCGAGAAGGCTGTGCAACGCCGGCCGAATGATGGTGCTATCGTTGACAGCCTGGGCTGGGTCATGCTGCGCCAGGGTTTCACGGCGGACGCCGTCAAGACGCTGGAGCGGGCGGTCGAGCTGGAGCCCGAAGATGCGTCGATCAATGGTCATCTTGGCGACGCGTACTGGGCGGCAGGACGTAAGCTGGAGGCGACCTACCAGTGGCGGCGCGCTCTGATCTTCCATCCGGAACCCGATGACGCCGCCAAGCTCGAGGCAAAGCTGCAGGGTGGCCAGGCGTCGACCGTGGTCAGCGGCCAGTAGCCTGTGTGGCTGACCGCCTGAGCGAAGCCGCGCCAGCGAAGGTCAATCTCTACCTTCATGTCACCGGACGTCGCGTCGACGGCTATCACCTGTTGGACAGCCTGGTCATCTTCGCAGGGATCGGCGACTGCCTGAGTGCCGTCCCAGCTGATACGCTGTCGCTAGAACTGCGGGGCCCGTTTGCCGCCGGGTTGGCATCCGAGCCAGACAACCTTGTGCTGCGTGCTGCCCGGTCGCTCGCATCGGCAACCGGCGTGAACAAGGGGGCAGCGCTGACGTTGGAAAAGCGTCTGCCGGTGGCCTCCGGCATTGGCGGCGGGTCGGCGGATGCAGCCGCGGCGTTGCGCCTATTGTGCCGCCTGTGGCAACTCCCGGCCACTGCCTCGCTGTTCCAACTGGCAACGCAACTCGGTGCCGATGTCCCGGTCTGTCTTGCCGGCCGGCCGGCACGCATGGAAGGGATCGGCGAGCTTCTGGAGGAAGCACCCGCACTGCCTGCCGGGGGCCTGCTTCTGGTCAATCCCGGGGTCACCGTTGCAACTGCCCATGTATTCCGTGCGCTTCGCGGGGACCGGTCGCCGCCCGCGGTCCTGCCGCTCGGGTGGACTGACATATCGGCGATGGCGGCTGATCTGGGCATGCTCCGAAACGACCTGCAGCCTGCAGCGGTCCAGCTGCAGCCCTCTATCGGCGCCGTGCTGGCGGCTCTTCAAGCAACGCCCGGCTGCCTCCTTGCACGCATGAGCGGCTCGGGAGCATCGTGCTTTGGGCTCTATGTTGACGCCGAGGCAGCGAGCCGGGCTGCGGAGGCGCTGCCCGAGCCACATTGGTGGCGCTGGGCGGGGCCCCTGCAGCAAGCATCAGACTTTACCCAGCCTGACGCGAGACCTATGCAGACACCGGATGGGGCGTAGCCAAGGGGTAAGGCAGCGGATTTTGGTTCCGCCACCGGAGGTTCGAATCCTCCCGCCCCAGCCACCAGGTTCATGAGGCGACTGCAAGGCAATTGCGGGCGGGTTGGCCCGTGTCAGGGGCGATGATCTTCCGCCAGCCCACCCTGGGCGGCCGGGGCGCCGCGCCAAGAATTCAGCGCCACCGAACATAGCGGATACGAACCAGCTGTCCTAGCGCGGCCAGTCCAGCCTCGGTTCGGCGCGCCCTCCTGCCTGCCGCTGGTCCGGCTCGCGCCGTGCAGCGCGCGATGGCAAATCGCGCGGCTGCTGGTCCTCCAGTTCATGCGATGCGGGCGGGATCGGTGGACGGGTGATCACCGGCTTCGGGCGGTGTGTCTCCGCCCTGGGCTCGGGCGCGTAGATCTCGTCATAATCGGGCGCACGGGACACCTCAGGCA
>JBKPSV010000368.1:0-3649 GCA_046735215.1 Pseudomonadota bacterium
GATCGCATCGACTTCGCGGATATTGGCGAGGAACTGGTTGCCGAGGCCCTCGCCCTCGCTCGCGCCACGCACCAGTCCGGCGATGTCGACGAACTCCAGAGACGTCGGCACGATCTTCGCCGACTTGCCGATCGCTCCCAGTGCCGTCAGCCGCGCATCCGGCACTGCCACGCGCCCGACGTTCGGCTCGATGGTGCAAAACGGATAATTCGCCGCCTGCGCTGCAACGGTTGCAGTCAATGCGTTGAACAGCGTTGACTTGCCCACATTCGGCAGCCCGACGATCCCGCAGTTGAAGCCCATCTACTTCGTATCCTGCGTCAGCAACGCGATCTTGGTCATGAAATCTTCGGGCTTGCCCTGCACCAGCAACGGCGCCGCCTCCGCCACTGCATCCAATAGCGGCAACAACCAGTCGCGATCCTGCTTCACGAAATCCCCCAGCACGTGACCCAGCACGCGCTCCTTATGTCCCGGATGACCGATGCCGAGACGCACCCGCCAATAATCTTGCGTGCCCACGATGCGGTCCATGCTGCGCAGCCCGTTGTGACCCGCCGCACCTCCACCCCGCTTCACCCGAACCTTGCCGGGCACCAGATCCAGCTCATCGTGGAATGCGGTGATGGCATCCGGCGGCAGCTTATAGAACGCTGCCATCTGCTGCACCGACGCACCCGACTCGTTCATGTAGGTCTGCGGCTTTAACGCCAGGATCTTCTCGCCGGCGATGTTGCCTTCACTGACCAGACCCTTGAACCGCTGCCGCCACGGCGCGAAGCCATGGCGGATGGCGATCGTGTCGACGGCCAGGAAGCCGATATTGTGCCGGTTCCGGGCCATTCCCGGCTCCGGATTGCCGAGGCCGACCCAGAGCAGCATGAAGAACTTAATTCCTCGTGGGAATCAGCCTCGCCGAGCACCACCGGCAGCGGGAGCAGCGGCAGGAATCGGCGCCGCGCCCGGCGCCGTCGCGGCCTCGGCCACCGCCTCGGTCATCTTGGTGGGCGGCGCCACGGTGGCAACCACGAAGTTGCGGGCGATCACCGGACGGGTGTTCTCCGTCCCCTTCAGATCCTCCCAGCGTACCGCATCATTGAAGTCCAGGTTGGCAAGATCGGCGCTGAACTGATCCGGGATATGCTCAGGCTGGGTGTAAACCTCGACTGTATGGCGGACCACGTTGAGCACACCGCCGCGCTTCAGCCCGGGGCTGAGACCATCATTCTCGAAGTGCACCGGCACCGACACACGAACCCGCTCGCCGGTGACCAGGCGCTGAAAGTCTACGTGCTCGGGGATGTCGGTTACGGGATGAAACTGCACGTCGCGGATCAGCACCTGTGTCGCGTCGCCGTTGTTCCTGATCTCGTAGACGCGAGACTGCCAGCCCGGCCGGGTCAGTTCGCGCAGCACCGCTCGCGGGTCCAATGCGATTAGGCTGGGCTCCTGCTTCGCGCCATAGATGACAGCAGGCACCTTGCCCGCCCGCCGGGTCGCCCGCGCCGCCCCCTTACCGGCCCGCGCGCGTGCCTGGGCCTCGATTGTCACGGCATTGGCCATGGTCCGCTCCTGCAAATGGCAACGCCGGCCTCCAGGGGTGCCGGCGCGGCTGCGGTTTAGCGAGGATAGCGGGCGGAGGCAAGAACATGCAGGGCCTGGTCAGAGTAATGTCGCTTCTGGCTCGTGGGCGTCACCTTCGGTGGGTGCGAGGTCCAGGGGTTGTGCTCCACACTCCTGAAAGAACGCAGCGATGGCGTCAAATTCTACAGGCGGACGGGTGGCATCGTCTGCGGCACCGGCGGGTATCCAGATCACCGTTTCATATCGCGCGCGTGTTAGCAGCACGCGGTAGGTATTAATTTGATAGGCGATCGCTGCCTCGTTCCGTGTCGTCAGCCAGCGCGTGCCGGCAAAATTGCGAGCCACCCAGGCGGGGTGACCAGGGTAGCGAATCAGGTCATTGCCCCAGCAGACCCCGACCTGATCAAGTTCCAGGCCCTGACAGGCAAATTGAGTTGCCGGCATTTCCAGTGCGTCGGAGGCGCGCACGTCCGGCCAACGTTGCAGGAACCAGTTTGCCACGGCGTCAGCATCGAGATGCGGAAAATTCGGCCAGATCCCGTCTGGCACCAGGCGTCGCGCGCCGGCACTGCACACAAGGCCGGCGCGGCGCGCGCCCCGTGCGAAGCGCCGCAACGCCACCCGCATCTCTGATAAGGAACGCGTCAGGAAGAAAGGAACACCATTTGCTTCATCGGCGATCTGCCGAGCGCGCTGCGCATCGCCAAGAAGCACTGCATCAACCCAGGGCGCCGCGGCAGACGAGCGGACGGACCGTACCGGCACCTCCAGGTGCAATGCAGTATCCAGCACCGAAGATGCCGGTGCAGCATTGAACAAACGTTGTCGCGCATCGGTTGCCGCTATCACGCCTGGAGCGGCCCGTGCTCGCCAGTTCGGCCGTGCCAGCAATGCTTCACCCCACGCAGCGAGACCGGCCTCGCCTGTGTTGATCTCCTGACCACCACCAACCAACGCCACGATCACCGTCCAGTCCGCGTGACGGCTCAAGATGTCGAGAAACAGCGCCGCTTCGCTCTGCGCGTGTCCGAACTTGCGGCGGCCAAAGTCTGCATCCCATGCCCGCTGGGCTTCATCGAATACGATCACGTGCTCATGTGGCGGCTCTCCGCGTGGGAAGTTGTCGCGTAGAAAGCCGATGAGTGGCTGAATGGCGCCTTCCACCTCCTGCCGTGCCGCACGAATGCTGCGACCTTGGTCTCGTGCGTTGCGCGCCAGCGCTTCGCGCATCACGTGCACGAGTGGCAGATTTCCGGTGAGGAAGGCCGCGCCACTGTCAGCCCCAAACACCGCCTGTAGGCCGCAGAGCGTCTTGCCCGCGCCTGGAATGCCGGTGACAAAGATAACTTCATGCTGCCTGGTGGCAGCGGCTCTATTAATCGCAGCGCGGATTGCGTCAGTGGTGTGTGAGATTGCCGACATCCGCGCGTGCCTCTGCAATCTCTGCGACGCCATGCCGCGTATACAGCATGGTTGCGGCCTCAACGATTGTCGGTACAGGTCGATAAGGCGCGGTCTCCCATGCGACCGGATCGAGCACGTGTTCGGCTGCGGGCGTGCGGAGCGCAATGTCATGCAGCAACCCAGGCAATGTTGTAGTGCTGGCATCCAGCACCGGGGTCACGTTCAACAGCAGAGGCCAGTTCGTTGCGCGAGGCGTCGCATCGGTGGCAACAAGGATCGGCACGATCGGGTGCACGCGACTTTCCGCGTGGAAATCGAACAGATCGAGCGCGTAATCCTCAACCTGCTGCCGGTCGATGTTGGTGAACGACGTCGCGCCGACTTTGAACTCGAGCACCAGCACTGCATGGCCGGTCAACAACACTGCATCGATTCGCCGGCCAAGCCGCAGGAGTGGGTACTCCAACAGCAGATGCCAGCTCGGCGGCGAGCCTGTCAGTGCATAATGCAATAGCTCGATCTGAGCACGCCAAGCGCGAACTTGCGTATCGCGATTGATGCTGTGTGCCTCCACCAGTCGCGTGGCGAGACCGCCGATGATTTCCTCCGGCTCGCGCGCGAGGAAATCGGCAAGGTTGGCTGACCACCATGCGGCCATGCG
>JBKPSV010000369.1:0-5695 GCA_046735215.1 Pseudomonadota bacterium
ATCGCCATTGCCGAGGATCGAGCGGTGTTTCATGGCTATCCGCCAGGCGGCATCCGCGGCATTTGCGCGCAGGCCGAATCCCGCATCGATATTTCCGGCACGGCGCCAGACTATCCGGCCTTGGTGACGAATGCTTTGAACAGGCTGCGCGACCAGGGCGTCGGTGGCCCGTTCGCCATTGCCCTGAGTGAGCGGTGGTATGTCGAACTAACCGAGGCCACCGAGGGGGGCTATCCCGTGCTGCAACACATAGGGCGCCTGATCGACGGACCACTGGTGTGGGCGCCGGGGCTGGATGGCGCGGTCGTGGTCTCACTGCGCGGCGATGACTTTCAGCTGACCGTCGGACAGGATTTTGCCATCGGCTACCTGAGCCACAATGCAGAGCGCGTGCAGTTGTTTATCGAGGAGAGCTTCACCTTCTGGCTGCAATCGCCCCAGGCCGCGGTGCCGCTGGTGTTTCCCGCCTAGATCAGTGTCGCTGGGATAACTCTACGTTTTCCGCAGTGCCGTCGTTGCGACGTTGTCAAATGCTCCCTCATCGGAGATGACCACCTTGTAGAGTGTCCGAGCATTGTCGGCTGACACCAGCCCGTCGCGCACGTCACACGCCACCAGCGCTGGATCGCGTGTCCTTGGATCGCCCATACCGGCGCCGCCTGGCAGCTTCAGCACCAGGCGATCGCCATCGGGGATGATCTGGAATCCCTTGGTGCGCAGTGTCTTGCCTGACTTCAGTGCGACAACACCTGGGGCACCATCCAAGCCGCCTTCTCGACCCTTCGGGGCATTCGCAATGCGATCGAACGTCGCATTCACGGCGAACTCAAGATCGCCTTTGGCGCCGATCTCCATCGTCTGCCCGGTGCCGCCACGGGTGCGTCCGGCACCTCCCGAGTCCGGGCGCAACTCCTTGGTCCAGAAGATGACTGGTGCCACGTTCTCGGTCGCCTCCACCGGCATCGTCCGCACACCAGATGGAAAGGCTGTGGCGTTCAGTCCATCTTGTGTCGGACGCGCGCCGGTACCGCCGGAGTTGAACGTGATGATCTCGAAATCCGGCACGACCGGACGATTGCCGCGCGCCTGACCCGACACTGACGAACCGCCACGCAACGGCGGATTCCACAACGCCGATGCACCCTCGGCGGTGACCCGTTCAGGCACTGCCTGGTGCAGGCACCCCATCATCAGGTCGGGCAGCAGGTGACCGATGACGTGGCGTACCGACACAGGGTAGGGCCGCGGTGCATTCAGGATGCAGCCTTCAGGTATCTTCATGCGAAACGGCGCCAGGCTTGCCCAGTTATTGGGTATCTCCGGCGCTACGACGCACTTTATGCCGAAGCAGGAATATGCCCGGCAGTAAGCCGGAGGCACATTGATGCCACGCGATGACAAGCCCGAGGTGCCGGCGTAATCGACCTCGATGCCGTCATCCAGGACAGTCATCGCCGCCTTCAGCGTTACCGGCTCCTCGTAGCCGTCCGACCAGATTTCCGCGCGGTACGTGCCCCCGGGAAGTCGCGCTATTTCAGCCAGTGTTGCACGGCGGGAACTATCAAAGATGAACTCCGCCAGCGGCTGCAGGCTGTTCATCTCGAACTCATTCATCATCTCGATCAGTCGCCGCGCCCCGGCATCGTTGCAGGCACACAGCGAATAGACATCGCCCTCCAGTTCCACCGGAAGCCGCGAACCGGCGCGGATAAAGTCGAAGAACGTCTCGTTCGCCTGGCCGCGATCGAAGCACTTGATGACCGGGATGTACATGCCCTCTTCGAACACCGACCGACCCTCGGGACCCATGCCAAGGCCGCCGACATCGATGACATGCGCCGTGTTGGCGAACAGGCCAACGATGCGGTCATTGTGGAATGCGGGGGTAACCACCGTTAGATCATGCAGGTGCCCCGTGCCGAGCCATGGATCGTTGGTGATGTAGTGATCGCCAGCCTTCATCGTGTGCGCGGGAAACTTACGCAGGAAGTGACCGACGCTTTCCGCCATCGAGTTCACATGACCGGGCGTGCCGGTGACGGCCTGCGCCATCATGCGTCCATCCAGATCGAAGATCCCTGCGGAAAGATCGCCCGCTTCGCGCACGGTGGTCGAGAAGGCGGTGCGAATCATCGTCTGTGCCTGTTCCTCGACCACGGCGATCAGACGGTTCCACATGATCTGACGATGGATCTGCGCCAACGCGTTGGTTTCATGCGACATCAGGCGCTCTCCTGGGTCAGTTCAATATAGCCGAGATCGTTCACTGTCGCGTTCCAACCGCGGTTGACAAGTGTAGAGGTTTCGTCCTCGGCGATGATCGCCGGTCCTGCAATGCGCACACCAGGCGACAGCGCCGTGCGATCGAATACCGACCACGGCGCGACTTCGCCTGAGGTGGTGTCGCGGACCTGCTGGGTACGGGTCACGACAACTTCCGGTGCGGACGCGGCACTGCGGCCGGCAGCCGACGTGCCTGTATCATCCTGCGGCGCCGTCGCGACAAGGACGGCATAACTCATGATCTCCACGTCGGAACCGGGCACCGGCCGATCGAAGAACCGCGTGTACTCCGTATCGTAGGCAGCCCGTATGTCGGAGACGTCCCCATCGCGCAATGCGCGTGCTGGCAAGCGAACAGGGATTTCATGCCCTTGGCCGACATAGCGCATATAGGCGATGCGGTTCTGCGTCAGTGGAGCGCCGAAGCTACCTTGGGCCACCACCTCCATCGCCTCCTGCTCCATGTCAGCGAGCAGCGTGTTCACCGCGGCAACATCGAAGGTGGAAAAGCGCTGATACAGGCTGCGAACAACTTCATAGCCGACCGGCGCGCGCAGGAAGCCGATGGCACTGCCGACGCCGGCACCCGACGGTACCAGCACATGGCGGATGCCAACCTTCTCTGCGACCCGGCAGGCATGCACAGGCCCACCACCACCAAACGCTATCAGCGTGCGTCCTTCGTACGTCTCGCCCGACTCGATTGCGTGCACGCGTGCGGCGTTCGCCATGTTCTCGTCGACCATCTCGACGACGCCGAGCGCCGCCATGTCTGTCGTGAGCCCGAGTTTCGCGGCCACCTGCGATGTCATTGCATCATGCGCCGCGGCTTCGTCCAGGCGCATCGTGCCACCGGCGAAGCGCGTCGGGTCATAGCGACCGAGTGCAAGATTGGCATCTGTCACTGTCGGCTGGGTGCCGCCGTGTCCATAACAGGCTGGCCCTGGATCCGCGCCGGCACTCTCCGGTCCGACTGCGATACGGCCCATCGTATCAACATGCGCGATCGAGCCGCCGCCGGCCCCGATTTCCACCATCTCGATCACCGGAATGCGCAGCGGCAGGCCGGATCCTTTGCGAAATCGCCCAACGCGCGCGATCTCGAACGCACGCGACGTCTGCGGCCTACCATCGTCGATCAGGCAGATCTTCGCCGTGGTGCCACCCATGTCGAAAGACAGCACGTTGGCGATACTGCATTGCCGCGCGATCGTGGCGGAGAAAATCGCGCCACCTGCCGGTCCGCTTTCCACCAGGCGGATCGGGAAACGACACGCAGTATCGATCGTTGTCAGGCCGCCGCCGGACAACATCAGGAACACCGGTCCCGTGATGCCGATCGCCTGCATCTCGTCGGCCAGCCGGCGCAGGTATCGCGCCATCAGCGGCTGCACGTAAGCGTTGGCAACTGTGGTGGAGAAGCGCTCCCACTCGCGCATCTCGGGCGACACGTCGCTGGACAAGGAAACCGGAACGTCCGGCAGTTCTTGGGCGAGGATATCGCGGATTAGGCGCTCGTGCGTCGGATTGACGAAGGCGTGAAGCAGCCCCACAGCAATGCTTTCCACACCTTCACGCCGCAGCGTCGAAACCAACGCCCGCACTGCGCCGACATCGAGCGGCAGCAGCACATTGCCCTCATTGTCCAGCCGCTCCGGCACCGGCAGCCGCAAATGCCGCGGCACCAGCGGCTCGGGCAGCACGATATTGAGATCGTACTGATCGTAGCGGCTCTCGTTGCCCATCGCGATAACGTCGCGAAAGCCTTCGGTGGTCAACAGCGCTGTCCGTGCGCCTTTGCGTTCGATCACCGCGTTGGTCGCCAGCGTGGTGCCATGGATCACGATGCCGATGTCGGCAGCTGATACGCCGGAATTCCGCAGGATGTCGCGCACGCCGGCCATCACGCCTTGTTCCGGCGCCGCTTGTGTCGTCAGCACCTTGATGGTGGAGAGGCTGCCGTCGTGCTCGAGCGCAAGATCGGTGAAAGTGCCGCCGATATCGACGGCAAGTCGAGCAGAAGGCATCCAGCGTCCTCGGGATGATCGATCGGCGGGAGTGAACCCCTTCGGCCAGACCGTGGCAAGAAGTCAGACATAGGAGAACAGGACCCATGGACGACCCGATCAACGCATTCATCCCCGGGCCGCGCGTCAGGATTGAAGGCGCGACACATGGGCCGCTGCAGGGCCTGACCTTCGCCGCGAAAGACCTGTTCGACGTGGCCGGCCATCCGACGAGTGGCGGCAACCACGACTGGGCACGGTTCAATCCGGTGCCGACGCGCCATGCCTGGGCGGTGCGAACGCTGCTGGACGCTGGTGCCACGCTGATCGGCAAGACGATCACCGACGAGGTCTCCCTCGGCATCCTTGGGGAAAATGCCTTCGACGGCACGCCGCTGAACAGCAAGGCGCCGGATCGTGTCCCTGGCGGTTCATCATCGGGCTCGGCGGCCGCGGTTGCTGCTGGACTGTGCGACACGGCACTTGGCACCGACACCGGCGGGTCGGTGCGTGTGCCGGCGAGCTTTTGCGGCCTATATGGCATTCGGCCGACGCACGGACGGCTCGACCTGAGCGGCATGCTGCCGCAGGCGCCAACGTCCGACACCACAGGCTGGTTCGCGCGCGATGCGGAGACCTTTGCGCGCGTCTCCAGCGTGATGCTCGGCGAACAGGTTCCGACCACGCTGCCGTCCCACCTGATCGTGGCAGTTGATGCGTATGGGTTCGCCGATCCGGAGGTGGCAGCGGCACTGCGGCCGTCGGTGGATCGGCTCGCGGCGCTGATCGGCAGCGCGCGCGACGAGCTGATGGCACCGCAAGGTCTCTCGGTGTGGTCGCGGACGCAGCGCACGCTGCAGCCGGTAGAGGCTTGGCAGACATTCCGTCCATGGGTGGAGCAAGACAATCCGCGTATGGCATTCAACGTGGCGCGCGGCCTGATCGCAGGCTCGATGATCGGTGAGGCAGAGCGCGAATGGGCCGAGCTGATGCGCCAGGAGGCACGTGCGAGGATGACCTATCTGCTGCCGCCTGGCACCATCCTGTGTCTGCCCACGACGCCCTTTCCAGCACCGAAGAAGGGCCTGCCCCTGCCGGTGCTCAACGGGTTGCGGGCGCGAATAAACTGTCTGTGCTCACATGGTGGCCTGACTGGTGTGCCGCAGGTCAGTCTGCCCGGCGCCGAAGTGAGTGGACTCCCGGTGGGATTATCGATTGTCGGTTGTCGCGGCAGTGACGCGACTCTGGTGGCAGTCGCGCGCGCAATGGCGGACTAGTACCCCCCGTCGTTGATACTGCGGCCGATCTCTGAATCGATCTCTCCGGCAATTCCGGAGATGTGTCGTGACCGCGCAACAACCTGCCGTCAAGAAGTACATCGTCAAGCTTACCGCCGAGGAGCGTAC
>JBKPSV010000370.1:0-4902 GCA_046735215.1 Pseudomonadota bacterium
GCGATATACCACCGCAGGGATGGCGACCGACCAGGGCAAGCTCGGCAACCTGAATGCGTTGGCGACTGTCGCGGACCTGCTGCACCAGCCGATCCCGCGCGTCGGCCATACCACCTTCCGGCCGCCGTACACACCGGTCACATTCGGCGCGCTCGCCGGCAGCGCCCGAGGCGTTCTGTTCGAACCGATGCGGCAGACGCCGATGCACGATCAGGCGACGGCTCTTGGCGCCGTGTTCGAGAATGTCGGCACCTGGCAGCGCGCGCGCTATTTCCCTCGAGATGGCGAAGACATGCACCGCGCCGTGGCACGCGAATGCCGTGCGGTGCGCAACGCGGTGGGCATGTTTGACGCGACGACGTTGGGCAAGATCGAGATTACTGGGCCAGATGCCGCAGCGTTCCTTGATCGTATCTACACAGGCAGCTTCAGCCGTCTTCCACCAGGCCGCTGCCGCTACGGATTGCTGCTGACCGAGACGGGCTACGTTTTGGACGATGGCGTCATTGCGCGTCTGGCCCCTGATCGCTTCCACGTCACGACAACCACTGGTGGCGCCGCCAGCGTGCTGCATCACATGGAAGACTATCGGCAAACCGAATTCCCTGAGCTTCGCGTCTGGCTGACCTCTGTAACCGAGCAGTGGGCGGTGATTGCGGTACAAGGCCCATTGGCCCGTCAGGTGATTGCGCCGCATGTTCAGGATATCGATCTCGCGTCTGACGCGATGCCGCATATGAGTGTGCGCGAAGGACATGTTTGCGGCGTTCCCGCGCGCCTGTTCCGCGTCAGCTTCACGGGCGAACTGGGCTACGAGATCAACGTGCCGGCCGACTATGGTGCGATGGTCTGGCAGGCCATCCATGCAAGCGACGTCACCGCTTATGGCACCGAGACCATGCACGTGCTGCGCGCGGAGAAAGGCTACATCGTCGTCGGACAGGAAACCGATGGCACGGTGATTCCCAGCGATCTTGGCCTTGGCTGGACGATTGGCCAAGAGAAGGCAGACTTCGTCGGCAAGCGTTCGCTGATGCTGCCGAACATGCTGCGCCACGACCGCAGGCAACTGGTGGGCCTGCTGTCGGCTGACCTGTTGGAGGAAGGGGCGCAGGTCGTTGCCGGTGGCGGCGGCATCGGCCATGTGACATCGGCCTATTGGAGCGAGACGCGGCAATCGCCGATTGCATTGGCACTGATCGCGGCAGGACGGTCACGGATTGGCGAACTCCTGCATGTGCCGATGCCGGACCGCACCATCGCGGTTCGCATCACCAACCCAGCGTTTTATGACCATCGAGGCGAACGGCTGCATGCCTGAGCGAGCGCATCCTCTCGCCGCGCTGGCCGCCGCTTCACCGCAGAGCCGTGTGGTGCAACTCGCAGCGCTACCGCCGACTGCACGGCTGCTGATCCGCGGCGACCTGCACAGCCTGCCGCAACCGCCGCCATGTCGCGCGATAGCGGTTGGCGAGAATTTTCTGCTGTGGCTTGGTCCCGACGAGTTTCTGCTTATCGCACCCGATGAGGCGATGCCCACCCTGAACATCGCCTCGGCCACCATCGACGTTGCGCATCGCGATGCAGCACTGAGCGTGACCGGTCAATGCTCCGCGCAGGTCATCAACGCGTTCTGTGCTCTCGATCTGCACGTCTCTGCATACCCGATCGGGATGTGCACCCGGACGGTATTCGGCAAGGCGGAAATTCTGCTTTGGCGCACCGCCGCGGAGGAGTTTCGCATCGACGTGGCGAGGTCCTTTGCCGCCTATGTCTGGGCCTGTCTCGAGGAGGCGCGGCGCGAGTTTCTCGACTGACACGGTCCGTTGTGACAGTCTGGTTCGGCAGAAACCGCCGGAGGAAACCATGGATTTCAAGGGCAAGGTCGCGCTGATCACCGGCGCCAGCAACGGCATTGGACGTGCCACGGCCCTGGGATTTGCCCGCAACGGAGCGAAGGTGGTCGTGGTGGACCGCGATACCCCCGGCGGCGAAGGCACGGCGGGCATCATCCGCCAGCAGGGCGGCGAGGCAACCTTCGTCACCGCTGATGTCACCAAGTCCACCGACGTGCAGGCTTATGTAAAGGCGGCACTCGATGCCTATGGCAGCATCGATTGCTTCCACAATAACGCGGGCATCGAAGGCAGCGTCGCTCCCACCGCCGAATACGACGAAGACATGTTCGACACGGTGATGGCGGTGAACGTGAAGGGCGTATTCCTTGGGTTGCGCCATGTGTTGCCTGTGATGCTGAAGCAGAAGCACGGCGCGATCGTCAATACAGCCTCGGTCGCGGGTCTTGTGGCGTCTCCCGGGATGCCGGCTTACGTCGCGTCCAAACATGCGGTGATCGGCCTGACCAAGACGTCGGCCGGCGAGGTGGCGCGTGCGGGTGTGCGGATCAACGCGGTGTGCCCCGGTCCGATCGACACACGCATGATCCATTCTCTGGAGTCCATGCTCAATCCGACCGATCCGAGCAGCGTGGGTGATCGCTACCAGTCCAACATTCCCATTGGCCGCTATGGCACGGCGGAAGAGGTGGCCAACCTTGTGCTGTTCCTCTGTTCGGACCTCGCCAGCAACATCACGGGCGCGCAATATGTGGTCGATGGCGGACGAACTGCGACAGGCGGTGCAGTGACGAGCAACCTGATCCGCTGAGACGCGCCACCTGGCGGTCGGAAAGCACAAGAGAAAGCAGGAGAGGCACGATGATCACGGCCATCGTTCTTTATGATCTGCCGGCGCACATCGATCGCGAAACGTGTCGTCAGCATTTTCTGAAGATAGCGCCCGGGTTCCTCAATGTGCCCGGCTTCGTTCGCAAGCATTTCATCTATGACATGAACGGCGGCGTGGCGGGTGGCTCGTATCTGTGGAAGGACCTGGCGTCGGCCAAAGATTTCTACAATGGCCCATGGCTCGACGGAATTCGTGAGCGCTATGGCTGTGAACCGCGCATCAGCTATTTCGAAACGTTCGCCATCGCCGACCAGGGCACCCGGCTTGCCGGCGCGCCACAGGACTGAAGCGAATGGTTGCGACGGTCCGAACGCCAACGCTGGAGATCGCCTATCACGAAAGCGGGCCGGCCAACGGTTCGGCGGTGATTCTGCTGCACGGCTGGCCATCCGATCCGCATGATTGGGATGGCGTCGCGCCGGTGCTCGCCGGCAGTGGCTATCGCGTTCTGGTACCCTGGCTGCGCGGCTACGGACCCACGCGGTTTCTCGATCCATCGACGCCGCGATCCGGCCAGCAGGCGGTGCTCGGCGCGGACGTGCGCGACTTTATGGATGCGCTTGGCATCAGGCAGGCGCTGTTGGCGGGCTATGACTGGGGCGGGCGCGGCGCCTGTGTGTGCGCGGCCTTGTGGCCCGAGCGCGTGAGCGGGCTTGTGTCGATCAACGGCTACAATCTGCAGAACATACCCATTGCCGGGCGCCCGGCGCCGGCGGCGCAGGAGCATCGCCATTGGTATCAATGGTACTTCCACACCGAGCGCGGGCGTGCCGGGCTGCAGCAGAACCGCCGCGACATGGCACGCCTGCTATGGCACCTGTGGTCGCCGAACTGGCATTTCGACGAAGCGACGTTCGAGGCGACGGCGGTAAGTTTCGACAATCCTGACTTCGTCGATGTGACGATCCAGTCATATCGGCATCGATACGGCAACGCACCAGGCGACCCGGCACTGGAGCCGCTTGAGCAACGCCTTGCCGAACAGCCGCCGATCACCGTGCCAGCTATCGTGCTGCATGGTGCCTGCGATGGGGTTGGACCACCAGAATTGTCGGAACATCATGCCCGCCACTTCACCGCGCGCTACGAGCGGCGTGTGGTTCCAGTCGCCGGCCATTTCCTGTCCCGCGAGACGCCAGATGCGGTGGTGCAGGCCGTGCGTGACCTGCTTGCATGATGATTGATTGAGCGTGCGATTCAGGCCGCGGCGATTCCGCCTCCGGTCATCGCGCTCGGGAGGAGCCACATGAGCGGCAACAGCGCCTACCTGACCGGTCTTGATAAGAACGAGGCAAACTACACACCGCTGACGCCGATCACCTTCCTGGAACGTGCCGCCTATGTGCATCCGGATCACCCCTCCGTGGTGCATGGCAAGCAGCGCTTCACCTGGCGCGAGACCTATGCGCGCTGTCGTCGCCTCGCATCGGCTCTCGCGCGCCGTGGCATCGGCAAGAACGATACGGTTGCGCTGATGGCACCGAACATTCCTGCGATGTACGAGGCGCATTTTGGCGTGCCGATGTGTGGCGCCGTGTTGAACACACTGAATACGCGGCTGGACGCGGAGACGATTGCCTTCATGCTGCGTCACGGCGGGGCGCGAGCGTTGATCACCGATCGTGAGTTCTCCGCGACGATCGAGGCAGCATTGGCACTGCTGGAAGAGCGGCCGCTGGTGATCGACATCGACGATCCCAATTTCGATGGTGGCAAGTCACTCGGCGAAATCAGCTATGAAGCACTGCTCGCCGAAGGCGATCCGGACTATGCCTGGCAGAATCCCGCGGATGAGTGGGACGCGATTTCGCTCAACTACACTTCGGGCACAACGGGTGATCCCAAGGGTGTGGTCTATCACCATCGCGGCGCATATCTGAACGCCATCAGCAACGTGCTTGACTGGGATATGCCGACGCACGCGGTGTATCTGTGGACGCTGCCGATGTTTCATTGCAACGGCTGGTGTTATCCATGGACCGTTGCGGAGCGCGCCGGCACCAGTGTGTGCCTGCGTCGCGTCGAGGCGCAGGCAGCCCTCGATGCGATCCGCGAGCATCGCGTGACGCATATGTGCGGCGCGCCGATCGTTTACTCGATGCTGATCAACGCGCCCGAGGAGCTGCGCCGCGAAATCGACCACCGCATCGCCGG
>JBKPSV010000371.1:0-23078 GCA_046735215.1 Pseudomonadota bacterium
TTCCAGGCAGGCTGGCAGGAATACGAGTGGCGGTTCCGCGCTGGCGCGGTGCAGATCCCAGCCTGCTCGCAGCCGCGGTGGAACGGTGAGGACCTGGCTGGGCGCAGGTTGCTCATTCGCGCGGAACAAGGGATGGGCGACACCATCCAATTCTGTCGCTTTGTGCCGATGGCAGCACGGCGCGGCGAGGTGGTGCTGGAGGTGCAGCCGCGGTTACGCCACCTGATCGGCGGCGTGTTGGACGAAAACCAGATCGTCACGGTTGGTCAGCCATTGCCGCCGTTCGACGTGTGGTGCCCGCTGCTGAGCCTGCCGCACGTGCTGGGGATGGAAGCGCCGCAACCGGCCTACCTTTCCGCCGACGCTGATCGGGTCGCCGCGTGGCGATCGCGCATCGGCACGCATGGGCGGCGCATCGGCATTGCCTGGCAGGGGAACCCGACCAGCGCAGCCGAGCGTGGGCGATCCGTGCCCTTACGCGAGTTCCTGCCCCTGGCGCAGGTGCCAGATGTCCGGCTGATCAGCCTGCAAAAGCACGATGGCCTCGATCAGCTTGGATCATTGCCGGCGGAACTACGCATCGAGACCCTGGGCGACGACTTTGACTCCGGACCCGAAGCGTTCCTGGATGCTGCTGCGGTGATGCAGTGTGTGGATCTTGTCGTCACGTCGGATACGTCCTTGGCGCATCTTTGCGGCGCGCTCGGTCGACCGGTTTGGGTGGCATTGCAGCACGTGCCGGACTGGCGGTGGCAATTGGAGGGCGACGACTGCGCCTGGTATCCGACAATGCGCCTGTTCAGGCAGCCCAAACGTGGCGACTGGGCCAGCGTGTTCGCCCGGATCGCGACGTGTCTGTAATGCCGCGCGTGCCGATATCCTGGGGTGAGCTGATCGATAAGATCACCATCCTGGAGATCAAGGTTGCACGGTTGAACGCCCCGCTTGGGCAGCAGCACGCGGCACACGAGCTGGCGCTGCTGCGGGCGGAGTTGGCGACGGATGTGCCGCCCGGTCTGGCCGCGCTGCGCGGCGAACTTGCTGCATTGAACCAGCGCCTGTGGGATATCGAGGATGCGATCCGCCGAAAGGAAGCGGCGCAAGACTTCGACACGGAGTTCATTGAACTCGCGCGCGCAGTGTATCGCAGCAACGACGAGCGTAGTCGTATCAAACGAGCGATCAACGATCTACTTGGATCGGACATCATCGAGGAGAAGCAGTATGTCGGTTACCGAGACGGCGAATGACATCGCGGCGATCGCCGACAATCTGCGCCAGGTTCGCGAACGGATTGCAAACGCGGCGATCAAGGCCGGACGCAAGCCCGAGGATGTCACGCTGGTGGCGGTCAGCAAGACGAAGCCTAGCGAGGCGGTGCGGGCCGCGCTGGCGGCCGGTCAGACAGTGTTCGGCGAGAATCGCGTTCAGGAAGCCGCTGACAAGTTTCCACCGCTGCGCACGGATTACCGTTTTCAGCTGCACATCATCGGCGGTCTGCAGACCAACAAGGCGCGTGATGCTGTGCGACTGGCCGACGTGATCGAGACGATAGATCGTCCACGCCTGGCGGATGCGATCGAACAGGCGATCGCCAAGGAAGGGCGCACGCCAACCCTGCTTATAGAAGTGAATACCGGCGACGAGCCGCAGAAGTCAGGCGTTGTGCGCGCCGAAGCAGATGCGTTTATCGAGTCCTGCAAGGCGCGGTTCGGCGCCAAACTTGTCGGGCTGATGTGCGTGCCGCCGCTCGACCATGATCCGCGCCCACACTTCGAATGGCTGGCCGAACGGGCTACACGACACGGTCTGAGTGTGCTGTCGATGGGAATGTCAGCGGATTTCGAAATCGCCATCGCCTGCGGCGCCACGTGGGTAAGAGTAGGCTCGGCGATATTCGGGCATCGGTAAGGCCGGTTTGGCTCTGGCTGCCTAAAGACGGGCGGCGATGATCCGTGCCAGGTTCTCGCAGCCAATCCTATCGTCATCATCAAAACGCGCCAGCTCCGGGCTATCGAGGTCGAGCACACCGATCAGCCGGTCGCGGCCAAGCAGGGGCACGACCAGTTCCGAGCGCGACGCAACGTCGCAGGCTATGTGGCCTGGGAACGCGGTGACATCTGGAACAAGGATGGACCGCCGCTCCGCCGCCGCTGTGCCGCAAACCCCTCGCCCAAGGGGAATGCGCACGCAGGCTGGAAGGCCTTGGAATGGACCGACGATCAGTTCCTCACCGCGCAGGAAGTAGAAGCCGGCCCAGTTCAGCGCCGGTAAGGCATGATAGATCGCAGCGGCTGCGTTGGCGGCATTTGCTACCGCATCAGGCTCGTCGGCCAACAGTGCGTCGAGCTCTCGGGCCAACTCCTCATAGAGGGCAGCCTTCTGCGCCTCACGCCGGACGACGGTCCAAGGTGTGGGTCGGGTCGGGTCGTGCATCTTGCTCTCCAATGACGGCAACCAAGTTACCGCCATCAGAAAAGCGTTAGTGTGTCGCTGCTCTTGCCTCGGTTCCCGTCCGCGCACGACCCGGGCCCGGCTCGGCCGTGATGCGCATCGTCGCCGCGGCATCGCGCAGTATCGTGCGCAGTTCACGAAGGAACGCCATTCCTGTCGCAGTCCGCTGCACCAGTACGCTCCGACGATCCAGCGGATCAGTCTTGCGACGTACCAGATCAAACTCGGATAGACGATCGAGCGCCCGCGTGATGGCAGGTTTTGAGACACCGAGCTTGGCGGCGAGCCCGCGCACGGTTTGCGCCTCCGTCTCCAGGTAGCAGGTCAAGAAAACCCCGAGTTGCCGTGCCGAAAGGTCAGGACCGTCGCGACGGACCAGCTCGACGATCGCGGTGCGCAGAATGCCAGCCAGGCCGTCGCTCACTTCATTTGTTATCATGTTCAGACCCTTTCTGAACCCAATTCGGTTGTCCAATTCATCGCGGGACAACCAACCCCGGGAACCTCTCATAAGCCAAGGATTCATGTCGCGTAACGAGTGGGTTACCCTGCGGATGCAGAGCCCATTACCGCAACAAAGAAATCCAACCCCAAAATGATGGCCGACGCGATCAGGTTCCGAAGCCGCCAGGGGAAGCAGATTCGCAATCCGATTGCGCCGGCCAACATCCTGCGGCTCCCAGCGGCAGGGTGTAAAGGGTGCAACGACACGTATTTCATCGGCCAGTCCGCCACATTACGAGTGCGACAGGAGCGCGGTTGGCACAGGCGCGATCAGTTCCAACCAAGTCAGGCCGATCCCGCGCAAAGATCGTTGCTTGGTTTCAACATAATCATCTCAACGCAGCGGAAATCAGGTCGGTAGCTCAATGCAGCGGAATGCATGGGCTGAACGACGGTGAAATGTTACCGGTATTGCGTCAGATCGCCACCCGAACGCCCAGTTCCACCACACGATCGTATGGGATACGAAAGAACTCAGTCGCCGGCACCGCATTCCGTGCAAGAACCAGGAACAACCAGTGTCGCCACCACGGCAATTTCGGCACTGTGGCCGGAACCAATACATCGCGGCCGAGAAAGTAACTTGCCTGCATCGGATCGAACGCCACCCCGGCCTCATTCAGATCCTGCAGTGCGCGAGGGATGTTGGGGCTCTCCATAAAGCCATAGCGCAGAATCACCCGATGAATGCCGGGCGCGAGCTCAGCCACGTCCATGCGCCGATCCGCGCCGGCCTCCGGCACGTCGACGTTCTGCACCGTGACGAACAGGACGCGCTCGTGCAGTACCTTGTTGTGCTTGAGATTATGCAGCAGCGAGGTGGGAACGTAATCCGGCGTGCCGGTAAGGAACACCGCCATACCTGGTACGCGAATGGTGCGCGATTGCGGCAGGCGTGTCAGAAACGGGGAAAGCGGCAGGCTGTCATGTCGCCAGCGGGCCAGCAGCAGGTCACGACCGCGCTTCCACGTCGTCATGATCGCCATCAGCGCAATGCCCAGTACCAGCGGTACCCAGCCGCCTTCCGGCACCTTCAACAGGTTCGAGGTGAAGTACAGCAAGTCTACCACGAAAAAAAAGCCGAACACCGTAACAGCGGTCAATCGCGACCAGTGGAATTCGCGACGGAACACCACGGTCGCCAGAATGCTGGTGCAAAGAAAGGTTCCGGTCACCGCTATGCCGTAAGCGGCCGCCAGGTTGTCGGAGGTCTTGAACGCCAGCACCAGGATTGTCACGCCGATGAGCATTATGCCGTTCACCTGCGGCAGGTAGATCTGTCCCTCCTCGAGGTTGCTGGTGTGGCGCACGGTCAGGCGCGGGAGAAAGCCCAGCTGCACGCATTGTCGCGCCATCGAATAGGCACCCGAGATCATCGCCTGGCTGGCGATGACCGTCGCCGCGGTGGCGAGCACCACCATCGGCATACTCGTCCAGTGCGGCCCAAGAAGAAAGAACGGATTGGCGGCGGCCTCGGGTTCGGCAATGAGCAAAGCCCCCTGTCCGAAATAGTTCAGCACCAGGCTGGGAAGTACCAAGTACAACCACGCCATGCGGATAGATTGCCTGCCAAAATGCCCCATATCGGCGTACAGCGCTTCGGCTCCGGTGACACAGAGCACGACCGAACCAAGAACCACGAACGCCAGCACTCCGTGGTGCCAACAGAGTGTGGCGGCGTAGCTGGGTGACAGAGCAAGCAGCACGAAGGGGTGCTGCACGATCTCCCAGAGGCCCAACAGGCCAATGGAAAGAAACCATGCCGCCATAATCGGCCCGAACACGCGCCCGACGCTGCCGGTGCCGCGCCACTGTACGGCAAACAAAATGACGATCACCAGAATGCTGATGGGCAGGACATACTGCCGCAACTCTGGCGCCGAGACCTCGATTCCTTCGACGGCCGACAGCACAGAGATCGCCGGGGTGATTACACCATCGCCAAAAAACAGGCAGGCACCGGCGATGCCGATCAGCGTCAGCGCACTGCGAACACGCGTGCCGACCGCAACGCGCTGTGCCAGCGCCATCAGCG
This sequence comes from Pseudomonadota bacterium, assembly GCA_046735215.1. Lineage (GTDB taxonomy): Bacteria > Pseudomonadota > Alphaproteobacteria > Acetobacterales > Acetobacteraceae > JAMXLO01. The sequence continues at coordinate 4,994 of JBKPSV010000371.1, forward strand.
CAAGGATGCCGCCCTCGCCACGATTGTCGGCGCGCAGGATCAGCAGCACGTACTTGACGGTGACGATCAGCACGAGCGACCAGAAGATCAGCGAGAGCAGACCCATGATCTCAAGCGTGCTGACGCTGTTCGGCGGAAAATGCTGCAGGCTTGCCTTCACCGCGTACAGCGGACTGGTGCCGATATCGCCGTAGACTACGCCCAGCACCGGAAGCAGCATGCTGACAGCCGGTGCAGGCCTCTGCACCTCGCCGGCCGTGGCGGCGACGGTCATTGCTGGAAGTGCCCGATCGTCATTAACGCCCCATACGCGTCCCTTGGTGCCTTCACAAGCGTCGCAGCAGGGGCAGTTGCCAACCCAACGTGGCAGTCGTTAACGTAACTGACATGAGTGACCTGACACAGGCTGGTACCGGCCCTCGTCCACAAACCGGTTGGGGCTGGTTCGTCGCACTGGGCGTGGTTCAACTGGTGCTTGGCATCATCGCCTGGTTCGACGTCATTGCTTTCACGATCGCAGGTGTCATCTTTATCGGCGCCCTGCTGATTGTCGCAGGCATCTTTCAGATCATCCACTCGTTCATGGACCGCGAGTGGGGCGGTTTCGCTCTGCACCTGCTGGTCGGCATTCTGTATGTGATCGGCGGCTTCCTGCTGATGGAAGAACCGATCCAGGGATCGGTCGTCATCACGATCCTTGTGGCCGCGGCCTTGATTATCGGCGGCGTTCTGCGGATCGCGATGGCTGTCCAGCACCGGCATATGCCTGGCTGGTGGCTGCTGCTGCTGGGCGGCATCGTCAGCCTGGTGGTTGGTGTCATGTTGTATCTGATGCTGCCCTGGTCAGGACTTTGGGTCGTGGGAACGTTGATCGCCATCGAGCTGATCTTCCATGGTGTGTCTTGGATTCAGTTCGGACTGGGGATGCGCAGGACCGCATAGCTGTAACGGACACGCGGGGACGAAGCTTTTCGGCCCGGCGTCCTCAAGCGGCAGAGACCGCCGGCGTGCAGCTATGGCCGGGAGTCAGCGCGGATGCGAAGTGACGGGTGCCATTGACGGCCGGAAAGCGGCCGATCAGGTTGCCAAAAAAATAAAGATGGATCTTTGGCCGACCGGGAAACGCGTATAGGGAGGCGAGCCATGGAAACCAATTTCTGCCGTGTCATGGCGACGATGGCGTTACGGTATAGAGATAACACCGCGATCGTCAATCTGGAGCGCAATCGCCGATACACGTACCTCGAATATCACCGGCTGACCAATCGCATCGCCAACATGGTGCGCAATGCCCTCGGCTTGCAGACCGGTGATACAGCTTTGCTGATCCTCGACAATGATAGCTTCAGCCTTATGCATTTTCCGATGATCTACAAGCAAGCGGCGATGTTCGCGTTCAGCAACAATCGCGACAGCATCGAGGAGCACGCACGACAAATCGACTACGTGCGGCCGAAAGTGGTGTTCATCGAGACGCGGATGCTGGTGACACACTACGAGATGCTGCACGGCCGAAACTGCGCTATCGTGGTGATGGATGGCGCTCCCGGGCTGCCCGAAGGCGTCCGCTGCTTCTGGGACTTGGTCGAGGCAGCATCCGACGCGGACAACGACGTGGCGCTCGACGTCACGCGGCACGTTTCGATCCTGCGCTTCACCGGCGGTACGACGGCTGCCGGCAAATGCGCGATGTACACCATGGATCACTTCTTAGCCTGTCGCGACAGCTTTTACGCTCAGAGCGATCTGGGATACGACGAGGACAATAGGTATCTGGTCATTACGCCGCTGTCGCACGCAAGTTTTCTACCCTTTCTGCCGACATTCTTCTCGGGTGGCGCGACCTATACGGCGAACAGCGCCGATCTTGTCGGCTGGTGCGAGACGGTTCAGCGTGAACGGATCACCCACTCGCTCATGGTGCCGACCCTGTTGTACCGGTTGCTGGATATGAACAGCACCAAGATCTACGACCTCTCATCGCTGCGGACGTTGATCTACGGTGCGGCGCCGATCGCGCCGGCGGCAGTGGGCCGGCTTGTGGCCGAATTCGGCGCGATCTTTGCGCAGGTATACGGCGCGACCGAGACACTGATGATGGTAACGAGTCTTTCGAAGTCTGATCATACCATCGGTACCGAGGATGGCCGACGACGGCTTGGTTCAGCCGGGCGCGTCACGCCAGGCGTCGAGCTGACCATCAGCGACGTCGAAGGTCACCCGCTGCCGGCAGGTGAGACCGGTGAAATCCGCCTGCGCACTCGCGCAACCATAGGCGGTTACTTCAACAATCCGGAGGGAACCGCGGCCGAGTTCCAGGACGGGTTCTGGCTGTCCGGCGATCTCGGCTATCTTGACGACGGCGGCTACCTGTTCATCGTCGATCGCAAGAAGGACATGATCATCACCGGCGGCTTCAACGTCTATGCTGTCGAGGTTGAGGCGGCCCTGTCGGAGCATCCCTCGGTGCTGATGTCTGCCGTCATCGGAATTCCGCACCCTCATTGGGGCGAGGCGGTGCACGCCGAGGTGATGCTGCGAGAAGGCGCTGCGGTCTCCGAGGATGACCTGATCGAGCATGCGAAGGCCAGGATTGGTTCCTACAAGGCGCCGAAGAGTGTGCGGTTCGTCAGCGAGTTGCCGCTGTCGTCCGTTGGCAAGGTATTGCGCCGGCAGGTTCGGCGTCCCTATTGGGAAGGTCACGACCGCCAGATCTGACAAGATCTTTCGTTTGCCAGGAGAAAACGACATGGCCCGTCTGGTCGCCGCGTTCGGTTCGTCGCACAGCCCTATGTTGGCGTCTTCGGTGGACCAATGGCGCACCAACTTTCTGCCGCGAGACCAGGCACGGCAGTTTGTCGATTTCGACGGCAACGCTTGCGACTACACGACGCTGCTGGCGCGCGCGCCGGCGGACGCACTTGAACGTATCGCGCCGGAGCAGCTCACCCGGCGGCATGCAGAGGCCATGGAGGCGATAGCCCGGCTACGCGACGACGTGGCCGCGGCCCAGCTGGATGCGCTGATCGTCGTCGGCGACGACCAGGAGGAGCTGTTCCAGCACGACAATATGCCCGCAATCGGCGTGTATTACGGCGAGACGATTTGCGGACGGCTGCCGTACCAGAAGGAGATCGTCGAGTCGGACTATCCATGTGATGCGGCACTGGCGCAGCATCTGATCGCAGCCTTGCAGCAAGACGGCTTCGATTTGTCGGTGATGCGGTCACTGCGCGCAGGCCAGCGCGAGGGACACGCGTTTTCGTTCGTGCACCGCTTCTATCTGCCGGATGGGGTGCCGATCGTGCCGGTGTTCCTCAATGCCTACTACCCACCAAACCAGCCGTTGCCGGCACGCTGCGTGGCGCTGGGCGAGGCGTTGCGCCGTGCCGTGGAGGCGTGGCCACACGACGCAGGGGTCGGGGTGATGGCATCTGGCGGATTGAGCCACTTCGTGGTGGACGAATCGTTCGACCGATCGCTGATCGAGGCGTTGCAGCGGAAGGACCTGCCGTTCTTTCGCAGCGCACCGCTCACCAAGCTGATGTCGGGCAGCTCGGAGATGCGCAACTGGATCTGCCTGGCGGGCACGCTCGGCGCATTGCAGATGCAGTGGGTGAGCTATGTGCCCGGCTATCGCACGCCGGCGCTCAGCGGTACGGGACTTTGCTTCGCGAGCTTCAGGTAGTGTGCGGTCGCTACGCCTCGTTCCTGCCCGCCGAAGCACTGCGGGCGATGTTCGACACCGTGAATGCGACGCCGAACTGGGAGCCAACCTGGAACATGGCGCCGACGCGCGATGCGCCGGTGGTGCGGCTGCATCCGGAGACGCGGGCACGACATCTGGATCTGCTGCGCTGGGGGCTGGTGCCGCACTGGGCGAAGGATCTGAAGTCGGTGCGCCAGCCGATCAACGCGCGCTCTGAAACGCTCGCCACCTCGGCAATGTTTCGCGACGCGCTGGAACGACGCCGCTGCCTGGTGCCGGCGGACGTATTCTATGAATGGCAGGCGGCCGATGGCGCCAAGCTGCCATTTGCCGTTGCGCGCGCCGACGGCGATCCGATGGTGTTCGCCGGCTTGTGGGAGGGCTGGCGCGGTGGCGACGGGACCGTCATACGCAGCTTTACCATCGTGACGACCAACGCCAATGCGCTTCTTCGGCCGATTCATGAACGGATGCCGGTAATCCTGGAGCGAGCTGATTGGGGGTCTTGGCTGGGCGAGGGAGAGGGCGATCCTTCCACGCTGCTGCGGCCATCGGCTGCTGAACTGCGGCTGTGGCGGATCGGCACTGCGGTCAACAGCGTGCGCAACGACAACGCGACCCTGCTGAAAGCAGTGTGACTTGCCCGGCGCTATTCCGGCAGCAGCCGTCGGACGATGCCGACAAGTTCCGCCAGCTTGAAGGGCTTGCGAAGGAACGCCTGGAACTCCTGCTCAGCGGCTTTGCGCACCGCGTCCTCATCCAGTGAACTCATGAACACCACCGGGATAGATTTGTAGTCGCCCTCTCGCATCGCGTGCAGCATGCCCGGGCCGTTGAGCACTGGCATCATATAGTCCAGCAGCACCAGGTCGGGCCGTGGATCCTCTGCCAGACGCTGCAGGCCCTGCCGTCCATTCGCCGCGGTGACGACCCGATATCCCTCTTCCTGGAGCACGAACTCCAGGAGCTCGGGGACACCGAATTCGTCATCCACGACGAGGACGGTCCGCATCAGCCCGGCTCTCGGTTCTGGCGGCGGCGCACAGGGGAATTGGCAGGGCTCGCCCCTATCCGAATGTCAGGCGCGTTCTCGGCTACATCGGGATCTGCGAGCGCCTCCAGCACGTCGATCCCATGGTCGGTGATTTCGAATTCACGCAGACTGCGGTCGAAGTTGCTGCCGCGCAGCTTGAGCACCGACATCACGCGATGCAGCCGCGCCCGCGTCTCGACGAAGCGCATCAGGATCAGGTTGTCGACAATGGCAGATATCCCCTCGATCGGCAGCGTCACCGTGGGACCGACGAAATTGGCCGCCTCAGCCGTGAGCAGCATGGTGACTCCACGTGCCCGACATTCATTGCTGATGGCGGCAAAGAAGCGACTCACCCGATCGGGCGGGCCGGCGGCTTCGACCAGACCATCGAGCCCATCGACGGCGAGCCGCTTCACATTGCGGCGGGTGATGGCATCAAGGAGTTGATTGCCGATGTCGTCGAGAATCTGCTCCGTCGGCGAATGCCAGTTGAGTTCGACGTGGCGGGCATCGACCTGTCCGGCGAGATCAAGGCCCAGCGCACGGGCATTGGCCATCAGCAGTCGGGGGGTCTCGAAAAAGCCGAACAGCAGGCCAGGTTCGGCATCACTGGCACACGACAGGAAATGCAGGGCGAGCGTGGTCTTGCCGGAACCCGAAGCGCCAACCACGATCGTGGTCGATGCGGCGGGTAGTCCGCCATGCAGCATATTGTCCATGCTCTCGATGCCGAGCGACAGACGAGAAGTGGGCACGTCACTCTCCGGCGTCAGCGGCAGAAGCGCCTCGAGTCGCGGATAAATGCGGACGCCTTCGCCGGTGATGCGAAAGGCATGGCGTCCGCGCAAGAACGATTTGCCGCGGAACTTCAGCACTTCGAGTTCGCGCTGACGCCAGCCGTGATGGCGCACATCCTCCAGCATCAGCAGGCCATCGACCATGGTATATTCAGGGCGATATTCACGACGCACATCGCTGGTCAGCAGCAGCACGACACAACCTTGCAAGGCAGCGAACACCTGCAGCTCGTGGACGAACTTGCGCAGGCTGACGTCGGAAGGCGTTCCGTCCGACACGGCCAGCCATCCGTCGAGCACCAGCAGGCTGACCTGCTGGCGAAGCACCTCGCGGCGAAGCAGGTTGATCAGCCCAGGGAGCCCGGCTTCTTCCAGCTCTCGGAATGCACTCACGTAACGCAAGGATTCGGGAATCACCCCGGCGTCGACGAAGCCCAGTGACGCCATGTGCTGGAGCAGCCGGTCGTGGCTTTCTACCAGGACTGTGGTGTAGAGCGCGCGTCCGCCGTGCCCGGCGTGATGGAAGCAAATCTGGTTGGCCAGGATGGTCTTGCCGGCGCCAGGCGGGCCCTGGACGATGTAGACGCCGCCCGAAAGGAAGCCGCCACGGAGCACCACGTCGAGACCAGGCACGCCGGTCGGCATGTCGGTAAGGCGGCGGGGATCGCGGTCGGTCTGATTCATGCCTGCTCCCCTCCAACTGTGCCACCGCGCGGCAGATGCACGGTGAAGGCCGAGCCTTCGCCACCCACGCTCGTAACTTCGATCGAGCCATTCATGGCCTCGATCAGCTGGCGCACGACCCATAGTCCGATGCCGAAGCCCGCACGACGCTCACTGCCAAGTGCCACCTGCTCAAAGGGCGCGAAGATCCGCTGTTGATGCTCCTCTGCGATGCCGGGCCCGTGGTCCCGCACCACCAAACGAGCGCTGACGTGTTCGGTTGCCAACGAAACCTCCACCAGGGCGCCAGCCCCGTACTTGAGCGCGTTCGACAGCAGATTTTCGGTGATCTGTTCCAGCGCCACCCGATCCCAGAAACCCGAAACGTCTTCCTCGATGGAAGCCCGCAGCACGCAGCCTGCGCGCGTCGCCGTCGGGCGATAGGTCTCGACCAGTTCATGCACCAGCGCGGATAGATTGAGCTGCGTTGGGTAGAGCCGCAGGTGCCCGGCAGCCAGCCGCGTAGTTTCCAACAAGGTCGTCGCGCGACGGATATAGCTTTCCACTGCGATCTGAAGACGCGCCAGGCGCTCGACCAACCTTGAACTCGCACCTTCGTTTCGTGCGAGGGTCTGCAGCACTTCGACCTGACCGCGGATCGGGGTCATCGGATTGCGCAGTTCGTGCGCGACCAAGGCGATGAAGGCGTCGCGTGCCTGGACCGCAGTTTCCAGGTGCTCGATACGCGTGTGCAGGTCCGGTTCAGATTCCTCGCGCCCCTCGGTGCTGGAGTGCCGCCGCTTCCCAGCTGGCGACCGCGGCATATTGGGTTTGCTAGCGGACACGCGGAGCTTTCCCGTCGACAAAGGCGCCGCATCTAACACGTGACTATAGCGACCGGTAGGGAGGCCTCAGGGAGACAGAATGACCGTGCGGCTCCGCAATGTGCTCATTCCGTATCGTTGCGGCCTACAAGTGACGTGCCGATGCCGGCGTTGCGGCGATTATTAGTCGACAGATCCGACAGCGGCGGGTCAGGCCGCCATCCGCATCGGCTGACGCACCAGGTCGGCGGCCTTCTCGCCGATCATGATCGTCGCGGCGTTGGTATTGCCCGAGATCACGGTGGGCATGACCGACGCGTCCACCACGCGCAGCCCCTCCACGCCATGGACACGCAGTTCGGGATCGACCACCGCCATCGGATCGATGCCCATCTTGCAGGTGCTGGTCGGGTGAAACACCGTGCCTCCGGTATTCTTCGCATGCTCCAGCAACTGCTCATCCGTGCTGACCGATGCGCCCGGTTGATACTCCTCGGCAATGAAACGCTGCATCGGCCGGGTGGCGAGGATCCGGCGGCCAATCTTCAAGCCATCCACGATGGCGCGGCGGTCCGTTTCGGTGGACAGGTAGTTCGGGTGCATCGCCGGTGGGTCGGCGGGGTTGGCCGATTTCAGCCTGATCTCGCCGCGGCTCTCCGGCCGAAGCTGGTAGACGGTCAGCCCGAAGCCGGACCATGGGTGCAGCCCATCCTGCAGGCGGTCGGAACTGAACGGCGCTACCGAGATCTTCACGTCCGGCGTCGCCAATCCCTCGCGCGTGCGCACGAACAAGGCGGCTGGACCGGCCGCCATGGTCAGCGGGCCAGTTTTGAACAGGTAGTATTGCAGGCCGACCTTCAGCTTGCGGAAATTGCTCTGCATCACGTCGTTCACAGTGATCGGTAACGGGCATTTCAGCTTGATCGGCGCCGAGTAGTGGTCCTGCAGCGACTGGCCGACGCCAGCCAGATGATGCACCACCGGAACGCCGAATTGCGCCAACTGTTCCTGTGGTCCGACGCCGGACAGCAACAGAAGCTGTGGTGAATTGACCGCCCCGCCGCACAGGATCACCTCGCGCCTGGCGCGCACCGTGCGCGGCGCGCCGTATTCGCGGAAGCTGACCCCAACCGCACGCTTGCCCTCGAACAGCACCTTCTCCGCCAGCGCTCCGGTGACGACGCGCAGGTTCGGGCGAGTGCGCACCGGGTGCAGATAACCCACGGCGGTCGAGCATCGCTTGCCGTTGCGCGTGGTCGTCTGGTGATAGCCGACCCCGTCCTGCCGCGCGCCGTTGAAGTCGTCATTGCGCGGATAGCCGAGTTGCATGGCGCCTTCGATGAAGGCCTCGCAGATCGGATGGTGCTCCGAAGTGTCGGACACGCACAGCGGTCCGCCGGTGCTGTGGAATTGGTCGGAGCCACGGGTCTGGTGCTGCGCGCGCTTGAAATACGGCAGCACGTCCGAGGCGGACCAGCCCGTGTTGCCGAACTGCCGCCAGAGGTCGAAGTCCTCATGCTGGCCGCGGATATAGACCATGCCGTTGATCGAGGAGGAACCGCCGAGCACTTTGCCGCGCGGCCAGAAAATGCTGCGGCCGTTCGCGCCGGCATCCGGCTCGGCCTGGTAGCACCAGTTCACCGACGCATCCGCGAAGGTCTTGCCGTAGCCCAGCGGAATATGGATCCAGCGGTTGCGGTCCTCACCGCCCGCTTCCAGCAGTACGACCTGCGTCGCCGGGTCCTCTGACAGCCGCGCCGCCATCACGCAGCCGGCGGAGCCGGCGCCGACGATCACGAAGTCGGCCTCGAGGGCCTCGCCTGCGGGCATGCATGCCTCCAATGTCCTTGTGGGAGAGCGTAGCGACGAAGCTATCCGCACGAAAGGCGGGCCCTCCAACGGCCGCTGGTGAAATGCTTCACCGAAGCACTTCAGCGCATTCCGGGTTCCTGACCGGCATTTTCCATCGCGTCAGCAAACGCTGAAGCGAATGGAGCAGGCCATGAAGAAGACCCTCACCGCGATCGCCCTGGTACTGGGTTTCGGCCTGTTCAGCGCTCCGGGCTTTGCCGCGACCGGTTACGTCGTGAATGGACACGCCGCATCCCCGGCCGAGGCGCAGGCGCTGGCGGCCAACGGCGTCCAGAAGGGCAACTGGGTGGTCAACGGCTATGGCATCGCACCGGCCGATCATGCCGCCTTCGAGACCCGGGTAGCGGCCGACACCGCGAGCAGTGGCAAGAAGTGCTACTACGTCCTCGACGTGCTGCTCTGCGACTGACTCGTCAACGGCGGGGTGGATATCACCCCGCCGCCCGCATCTCGGGTTCCGTGCGAAACGCCGGCATGATCTCCTTGGCAAACCGCCGCAGGTTCTCGCGCGATGTGCCGCCGCCATTCAGCAGGATGTATTCCACCCCCATATCGCGCAGCGTCTCCAACTTGCGTGCGATCTCATCCGGATTGCCGTAGAGCGCGCTCTCTTCGCTCGCGGCGCGCGTATCGGAGAATGCCATGATGCTGGCGGTGTTGTTGCCGTCCGGTCGCTGAGAGATCGTGTGCAATCGCCGCTGCGCGGCCAGGCGACGGTCCAGCGCCGCCTCCTTCTCCGCGTTGTTCCGCGCCACGTAAAACGCGCGTGCCACGCCCACCCGGGCCGGATCGAACCGGAACCCGTTCGCCATGATCGCCTCACGGTAGGTGGCGAAGCGTTTGCCGGTCTCGTCCAGGGATGCGAACTGGTCGAGCAGCAGGTTGTGCCCACGCCGCGCCACCCGCCGGATCGATTCGGGATGACCCGCGCCCTGCCAGAACGGCGGGTGCGGCTTCTGGATGGTCGGCGGCTCGACGATGATGTCGTCGAATTGCCAGTACTCGCCCTGGAAGCTGAAGCGCTCGTTGGAGGTCCACGCCTTGGTGATGATGTCGACCGCTTCCTCGAAGCGAGGCTCGGCCTCCTCCATGGGAATGCGGAAGCCGACGAACTCATTGTGCCGATAGCCCTTGCCGATGCCAAAATCCAGCCGCCCGCCGGACAGCAGATCGACCGTCGCCGCCTGCTCGGCCAGCAGCACGGGATTGTGCCAGGGCAGCACGATGACCGCCGTGCCGAGACGCAGTGTGCGCGTGCGCGCGCCGATCCAGGTCAGCAGGTTGAGCGTGGCGGACACCTGACCGAAACCGGTGAAATGGTGTTCGACGATGAACGCGCTCTGATAGCCAAGGGCCTCGGCTTCGATGACGTACTCGATGTAGTCCTTGAACCCAGCGGCGCTGTCCACGTCGGGGCCGCCACGTTGTGCCTGCGCGGCACCGAACAGTCCGAACTGCATGGCGTCCTCCTAGTGACAGACTCGGCTAACGACAGACCTGCCGCAACCACGAGCAGCATTCGCCCATGGCCTCGCCTGCCTTGTCGACGCGGCCAACCCAGAACAGGAAACCGTGGTTCAAGCCATCCCAACGCGTCAGCTTCGCCGGGGTGCCCGCCTCCCGCAGTTTTGCCGCATAGGCTTCGCCCTCATCGCGCAACGGGTCGTATTCGGCAGTCTGCACCAAGGCGGGCGGCAAATTGGCAAGATCCGACGCGCGCAGCGGAGACGCATATGGATCGGCAGCCTGCGCGGAGCCGGTCAGGTAATGGTCCCAGAACCAGACCATTGTGTCGCGCGTCAGGCCGTAACCTTCGGCATTCTCGCGATAGGATGGCGTGCCCGGAGTGTGATAGTCGGTGACAGGATAGATGAGTAGCTGGCCGACCAGCGGGGGACCGCCTTGGTCCCGAAGCCGCAGCGCCGCCGCAGCGGCGAGGTTGCCACCCGCGCTGTCGCCCCCAACGACCAGCCGTGTGGCATCGCCCTCCAGTTCGCCCGCATGCTCCGCGATCCAGCGCGTTGCGAACACACAGTCATCGAGACCCGCTGGATACTTGTGCTCAGGTGCAAGGCGATAATCCACCGAGACGACAACGCAGCCCGCACCGGCACACAGGTTGCGGCACATGCCATCATGCGTATCCAGACTGCACAGCACGAAGCCGCTGCCGTGGAAGAACGCCAGAAGCGGGAATGGGCCGTCCCCCGCTGGTCTGTAGATACGCAGGCGCAGTTCGCCGCCGCCCGGCCCCCGGATCACCTGTTCCCTTACTGTGTCCACTGCGGCCGGCGACGCCATCAGGCGGATGCGTCCTTCGTACTGTGCTCGTGCCTGTGGTACGGACAGCGTGTTCGTCGCCGGCACGCCGGCACCCAGGTCGAGCAGCGCCTGAATCTGCGGATCAACCGGCATGTTGGCTCTCCACCGTTCTGGTTGTCATCGGGAAATGCGTGATCGGTCCGGTGAACGATGGGAAGCGATGGAAGGCGGCGCGCATCTCATGCCGCACCGATGAGTTCAGGGCCGCGGTCAGCGCGGCAGGACTGTCGAACACCACCTTGTTGCGCTGCATGTGCGCAACACGAGGGCAGGGAAGACCGCCGCACCAGTCCATACAGGTGTATACCTCCACCTGGCGGACGCCGGGGAACCGCGTCATGATCGGCGGGTGGTCGTCGATGTAGTGGGCGAGCCACGCTGGCAGGTCATCGGCCGAGCCTTCGTACGCGACAAGATATGTGCACGGCTGTTCGTTCGGCGAGGTACAAAACACCGGGTCAGGCACGGGGAATCGCCGTATCAGCATCGCCTGCTGCCTGGCATCCGTCATGTTGAGAGCACCGAGCTGCTGCAGGTGCCCGCCTGGCGCCAGCGCCGCCTCCAGTGCGGCGATGTCATCGAAGTAGAGCTGCAAGACCAGTTGCGGCGGCGGCCCATCGTCCAGATACGGATCACTCGTGTCGGATGGTGTATAGATCACGCCCTGCCGCAGTGCTGGTGCTCTCGCAACGACATCTGCGAGCCAGGTCAGATCCGGTGAGGCAGCGGGGAATTGACCGAACCAGCAGACGGTCATGCATGGCTCCGGGTGTCAGCCTGACCTTCTGTCATCATGGCCGGACTTGATCCGGCATCATCCGCGGAACAATCCCGCGACAGCCGCCGGGGCGTAGCCCGGGGCGACACGCACATCCACGACCGCAACCGCGCCACCAACGACGGCGTCGATCGCTGTGCGGAATGTATCCACCAGTTCATTGCCCGCAATCACCGGGCCGAACCCCAGCGCCCCCTGCGCACGGGCCAGCTGTGCTAGGTCGATCTCGGGATCGCCGATCCGCTGGCCGATCCAGCGGTTCTCAACCGGACGGTTTCGCATGCGCGCCACACGCTCCTGATGCAGTTCGTCGTTGAAGAACGAACGGTTGTTGGCGACCACCAGCAGCAGAGGAATGTTGTAGTGCACCGCTGTCCAAAGCGCGGTGGCTCCCATCAGGAAATCGCCGTCGCCGCACACCGCGACCGGCAGTCGACCGGTGCCGCGCAGCGCCAATGCCGCACCAACCGCGATACCCGGACCACCGCCGATCCCTCCGCCGCCATCCGAGCCGATGTAGTCGAGCGGATGGCGGAACGGCCATAACGCAGCATTCCATGACAGCGACACGTGCAGCAGCGACGCCGGGCGCGAGCCCATCGCGCGGCGCAGCGTACCTGTCAGCATCGCCACACTGATCTGGCCAGGTTCGATGGCCGGCTCTGGCACTGTCGGCGATGCCACGTCCATTGCACGACCCGGTGGCAACTCGCGCAGCAAAGCAGTGATGGCCGTATCGGCATCAGCGGCGATGAACAGATCGGCAGGTGGCAGCGCCTGGTGGTCCATGCTCCAGCCGTTGTGAAGTTGATGGTCGAGCGTGACCGTGATTACCTTCGCTGCCGGCGCCACGGTGCCGCACGCCGCCTTCAGCGCACCGCCGAGGTCGACCCAATCAAGGCTCAGCACCAGGTCGGCGGCAGCGATTGCCTGCGCCGCCTCCTGCACTGGAAACGTCGCTGGCGCGCCTACGTGAAGCGGATGGTCGGTCGGGAACACGGCGCCGATCTTTAGGTCGGTCACCACCTGGGCGCGCAATGCTTCGGCCAGCGCCACGCGATTGGCCCACGCTGCTTCACCGCGTGAGCCTCGGCCCATCAGGATGACCGGCCGCTGTGCCTCTCCCAGCATCGCCGCGGCCGCTTTTGCCTGCTCCGGCGGGACGGCCGCGGCAACATCGGGCGTGAACCGTGCAGGATCGAGCGACGGTGGCGGCTCGGTGAGCGGCGCCTCCTGCATCCCAGCATCGAGATTGACGTAAACGGGACCTTTGGGCGCCGAGGACGACATCCAATAGGCGCGCAACAATGCTTCGCGCGCTGCCTCGGCCGACGCCGGCTGGTCATCCCACTTTGTGTAGTTGCGGATCAGTGCGCCCTGATCGCGCGCTGTATGGATCCAGTCGATCCACGGCCGACGTTTCGGCGCATCGACTGGTCCGGTCGCCCCAAGTACCAAGACCGGCATCCGATCACACCAGGCGTTGAAGATCGCCATGGTCGCGTGCATCAACCCGACATTGGAATGCACCGCGGCCGCCATCGGCTTGCCGGTCACCTTGGCGTAGCCATGGGCAATCGCGACAGCGTGTTCCTCGTGCAGGCACAGCAGCATCTGCGGCTGCACATTGCCCAGGTAATTGACCAGACTGTCGTGCAGGCCGCGATAACTCGCGCCTGGATTCAACGCGATGAACGGAATCTTTAACGCGCGCAGCGTTTCCGCGACCAGGTCGCTGCCGAACAATGCATTGCCCGACGGCAGCGCGGCAGGGCGTTCGATGGGCGCGCCGGAGGGACCGGCGAGATATTCCTGATCCACCGCGGCAATCTCGCAGCAATGTTATGGCACAAACTTAATGTGGCGCTCAGCGCATTGTCCATATAGCCTAAGATCCGCAGCACATCGAAAGGAATGGCCCGATGCCCTTCGATGCCTTGGTCGCCGTCACGCGACAGAGAGCAATATCCGACTCACTCGAGGATCATGGCCTCAAGGCGGTGCCCTGGGAGGCGCTTGCCGAACATAAAGTTTCACAACAGCGTCGCTACGGCCCAAGCTTCTGGTATCGCAACCAGACCATTCTCTCGATACTCCTCGTGGTTGCGAGCCCAATGGCGGGTGCGGTCGCCGGCGCAAGCGGCGGCTTCAGCGCACATTCCGGCGTCCTGGCGATCACCGGTAGCTTTGTGTGGATGTGCATGGTGGCACTGATCACCGGCACAGGCCTGATCAAGCTGCGCGCCGGCTCCCATTGGGAGGAACGGCAGGTCTCCGTCGGTTTCCTCGCGGACAGCGATATTCCCGAGCCGATCGCCAGGGTCGCCCGTCTGGTGCACGACGATGTGCCCGGCGCGCGGCTGATCCTTGGCGAGCTCAAGCGGGAGCACACGGTGCTCGACCCCTATATCCTCATCGAGCAGGACGGCGAGTGTGTGTGCCTGGGTATCTGGGACAATGGCCAGGTGGTTGCCTGCGCAGGCTGACAGATTGGCTCAGGCCCGACCCGGCCGCGACGTAAACTAACCTGCCTTTCTCGACTGCCATGCAGCCAGAGCCGCGTCTCTGGCTGCAAGCGCATTCTGCCAAGCGGGCAGGTTTGCCAGTCCTTCATACCAGCGACAAATCGCGGGGAAGTCGCCGACGGGCAGCCCCATGTGTTCGGCCGACGGCACAAGCCCGCCCACAGAAAAATCGGCAATCGTGAGCCGTTCACCGATCAGCCAGGTCTTCCCTTTAAGAGAATCATTGAGCACCCCCGCGAAGCGGACGAAGTTCTGCTCACCTCGCGCAATGAAAGCAGGGGCTGCGGCGCCAAGGCCGAGTACAGCTTTCGAGCCTTCCTCGTAAGAGACCATCCCGATTGAATCGGCATCCCAATGCGCGCTTTCCCACGCGAGCCAGCGCAGAACATCTGCCTGACATCGCAGATCAGACGGCCAGAGTAGGCTGTCGGGATGCTTGGCCGCCATGTAAAATAGGATGGCATTCGATTCCCAAAGCACGAAACCCTCGTCTTCCAGTGTCGGCATTTTCTTATTCGGATTGAGAGCGATGTACTCAGGGCTAAGTTGGTCACCACGTCCTAGATCGACTAAGTGCACCTCGCAGTCGAGCGCCAGATGGTTTTTCAACGCCATGATGCCAAGTACCCGCCCTGATAGCGGAAACATATAGAGTTTCATTCTCGACCGAACTCCTTCGAACCCATGGCAAGCGCGACGGCGCACTCGGCAGTGCCAGAGGCGCCCGTCGTGAGTGCCGCCAGGCGCTGCGGCTCAGCGCCCGCCGGTTCCCAGGTCGTCCGAAAATCCGGCCTTCAGGCGAGGCCACTGGGCGAAGGGACGCCCATCAAAGCGATAATTGTGCTCGCCGTCCGGTCGTTGTGGCCAGCCTGCCGGCGACTCCTCCCACTGCTCCTGCCGTCCATAGACAGTCAGGTCGAGCAGCCGGTAGCTGTTGTCCATCGCCTCGACGCCGCGCCTCGTCGTCCAGTAGGTCTCGAAGACCTTGGATTGCTCTCGCAGGTAGCAAACGATGTGCATCATGCCGATCCGCCGCCCAACCAGCAGAGTTTCGAGCGAGCCCTGCGGGGCAGAGTACCAGGGCATCTCCCAGCCCATGAAGTTGCGGTAGCGGATGCCCTCCTCGTACGGGCCTTGACAGAACGTGGCGTAGGTGGCGTCGCGCGAGTGGATAAAGGACAGCTCGCGGACCTGCGACGTATAGAAGGTGCACCCCTCGCATTGCTCCGCCGCTGGATGGCCGGCGTGCCACATGAAATAGTAGGCGATGAGCATGCGGCGGCCATCAAACACATCCAATAGTGTCACTGGCCCGCGTTCACCGATGAGCGGCGTGGCAGCGTCCACCTCGACCATGGGGAGCCGGCGGCGGGCCGCCGCAATGGCGTCGCCTTCTTTGGTGTGAGCCTTCTCTCGAACCCGCAACGCATCCAGCTCGGCCTGGAAGGTACTCCGATCGACTATCTTAGGGGCCCCAACTCCATCTCTCGCAGTGGCTTCCATCGTTCTCTCCTGCTACACGGCGCGGCTTCCAGATCCGCGTGAACTATGCCCCGACGTGGCATCGTCATTGGTGAACAGACATGGACCTGGAATCGAGTCTGCGAGAGTGACAAATGTGACGGGATTCCACTGGCGGTCGATTGCGCCCCACACGTTTGCCGCAAGCCGTCCGCCAGGCGCCAGGACTCTCGCAATCTCCCGCATAGCCACGGCCCGATCCGCAAAGAATTGCAGCCCCTGCTGGCACAGCACCACGTCAAAATCGCCGTCCGAAAAGGGCATGTCGAGCGCGCTGCCATGCTGCCACTCGACATCGGGGATCCTGCGGGCAGCGCCCAACATCGCCTCGTTGATGTCCAGCCCGACAACGGTTCAGAGCTTACCAGTTACTGACTTGACGCGCCCGGCTACCGCGCCCGTGCCGCATGCCAGATCGAGAACGCGATCTCCATCACGCACCTTGCCGGAGGCGATTAGGTCCTCGGTCCAAGGCTCCAGCAATTTCAGGGCGACACGTTATAGACGGTTGGCGTGTCTCCACGGGGTGGAAAGCCGGTCATGCGTTTACCCCCTTGTCATTTTGTGCTCGGAAAGACACACAATCGCATATCGAGAATGCGAGCTGCGCAATGCAACATGTCATCTACGCGCATTATCTCCTCGGGTTGACGATGATGAGTCCGCGGCGGGCGAGCAGTCCTACGCCGGGATGCGGACCGGTAGTGACCGGATGCCGTGAATGAAATTCGAGTAGATGCGCTGCGGCTCGCCCATCACTTCGATGACCGGATACCGCGGCAGCAACTCCTCCCACAATATGCGCAGCTGCAGTTCGGCCAGTCGGTTGCCGACGCAGCGGTGTACACCGAAACCGAATGACAGGTGTTGCCGAGGCCGCGCACGGTCGATGATGAACCGGTCAGGCTCATCGATCGCCTCCGGGTCGCGATTGCCGGAGACGTACCACATCACAACCTTGTCGCCCTGGCGGATATGTTGGCCGTCGATCTTGGTATCCTGCGTTGCGGTCCGCCGCATGTGTATCACCGGCGTGACGTAGCGGATGATCTCCGACACCATCCCCGGAATCAGCGCAGGATTCTCTCGCAGCTTACGATACTCATCAGGATGGTGATGCAAAGCCCACAGGCCGCCGCTCATCGAATTGCGCGTCGTGTCGTTGCCGCCGACGATCAGCAGCCCGAGCGTCCCCATCCATTCGCGCAGCGGCATTTCGCGCGTCGCCGTGCCGTGCGCCAGCATCGACAGCAGGTCAAACTTCGGCGGTCCCTTCCGACGTTCATTGAACAGGCCCGCCATCACCTCGGCCATTACCGTCAGCTCGGCGAAGCGCTCCTGTTCAGAGCGTACCGGCGCGTCCGGTGCGTTCACGTTGCAGATCGCCACATCGGACCAGTAGGTGAGTTTGCGCCGTTCCTCGAACGGGAAATCGAACAATGTCGCCAGCATCATCGTGGTGAGTTCGATGGACACGCGCTCCACCCAGTCGAACACTTCGCCGCGCGGTAATTCTTCCAGTATCCGCTGCGTGCGCTCGCGGATCAGAGGTTCCATGTTCGCGAGGTTGCCAGGCGCGACGATCGGGCTGACCACCTTGCGCTGATCGTCATGCTTCGGCGGATCCATACGGATGAAGCTCGGCCGCTCCATGCCTTTCGGCTGTTCCTCGATCTGGATGCCGCCAAGTTCGGACGCCGAGGAATACGCACCGTGATTCACCTCGACATGCATGATGTCTTTGTACTTGGTGATCGCCCAGTATGGCCCGTAGCGGCTGTCGGCGCACCAATGTACCGGATCCTCGCGCCGCAGCCGTTCGAAATATGGATACCACGTGTCATCCTGGTATAGCTGCGGATCGCTGACGTCGATCCGTTCCAGCGGGATGGTCCGGGCGTCTGCAACGAGATTGGGATTGACGGGTGCGTTCATGGCCGTGCTCCACGGTCTGGCTTCAGTGCTGTCCTTCCGGCATGCGGACCACAAGGCCGTCGAGGTCTTCGCGCATCGTGATCTGGCAAGACAGACGCGAGTC
>JBKPSV010000372.1:0-9667 GCA_046735215.1 Pseudomonadota bacterium
GTGATTCTGGGGCATGCGGTGGTGGCGATGCCGCTGGTATTCACCACGGTGTCGGCCAGCCTACGGAGCTATGATCCGGCGTTGGAATTCGCCGCGATGACACTGGGCGCAAATGGCTGGCAGGCGTTCCGCCATGTCACGCTGCCGATGATCGGCAGTGGGTTGGCAATCGGCGGCATCTTCGCTTTCGCGATCTCGTTCGACGAGCTGATGTTGGCGCTGTTCCTGGCGAGCCCACATACGGAGACGCTACCGCGCCTGTTGTGGGAACATCTGCAGCAGACGATCACACCGGTGATCGCCGCCGTCGCTACGTTGGTGTTGTTGTTCACGTTGGTCTTGATGGCAGCTGTGTCGCTGCTGCGACGTTCCGACGCGCAGGCCGCATGACGCGCGGCGCGTCCCTGACATTCGATCAGGTCAGCAAAAGCTACGGTACGGTGATGGCGTTGCAGCCAACCAGCATGAGCATCGCGCCGGCAGAATTCTTTGCGCTGTTGGGACCATCCGGCTCGGGGAAGTCCACGTTGCTGGGCACTATCGCGGGCTTCGTAGCGCCGAGTGGCGGTCGCGTCCTGGTGGATGGTGCGGACATCACTGGCATGTCGCCGCATCGGCGGAACATCGGCATGGTGTTTCAGAATTACGCGCTGTTTCCCTATCTCACCGTGGCACAGAACATCGCATTTCCGCTGAAGATGCGGCGATTGTCGAGGGCGGAAATTGCTCCACGGGTGGAGCGGGCGCTGGAGATGGTGCGGCTGGGCGGATTTGGACCACGGATGCCAGCGCAATTGTCCGGCGGACAGCAACAGCGCGTCGCGCTGGCGCGGGCGGCCGTCTACGATCCGCCACTGTTGTTAATGGATGAGCCACTCGGCGCGCTGGACAAGAACCTCCGAGAAGAGATGCAGGAGGAGCTTCGCCAATTCCACCGTACCGTTGGGGCGACGATATTGTACGTGACGCATGACCAGCAGGAAGCGGCGTCGATGGCGGATCGCATCGCGATCATGAACCACGGCAAGGCGGAGCAGATCGGATCCCCGCACGAGGTGTACGAGCAACCGAGCAACAGTTTCGTTGCCCGCTTTTTGGGCGAGGCGAACATGTTCCACCTGCTCCAGGCGTGCGCGGATGGATCTGGCCTTACGCGGTATGGCACGGAAGAGTCGCTGTCGGTGCTGGCGCGCAGTGGGGCGTCTGGCACCGTAGCCTGCGTTCGGCCAGAAGATATCACGATCGCGACCATGCCGACGAGGCGCGACAACTGCTTCCCTGGCCGCATCACTGATCTGGTGCAGGTCGCCGGCAGTGTGCGCTATCGCGTGGCGGTCGCGCCTGGTTGCACCTTGAGCGTGCGTGCGTCGGCGGAACGCCGGGCCACGGTTCTGGCGATGGATGACGCGGTGCATGTGGGGTGGGATGCCACGGACATGCTGGTACTGCCGGCATGAACCAGCAATACGAAGGGGGACAACCATGACTTCATATTCACTCACTCGCCGTACCCTGTTGGTCGCAGGCACATCGGGATTGGCGATGCCGCATATCGCTCGCGCGGCGGCGAAGAGCATCGTCGTGGCCAACACCGGCGGTGCGCTCGAGGCGGCCATGGACGCCGCTTATTTTAAGCCATTCACTGCGAAGACCGGCATCGAGATCGTCAAGACGGTTAACGTCTATGCCAAGCTTAAGGCGATGGTGGAGGCGAATGCGGCAGACTGGGACGTGGCACAGCTTGATTCCACGGCTGCGGCAAATTTCGCGAGTCAGGGACTGCTAGAGACACTCGACTACGGAGTGATCAACAAGAGCGACCTGATCAAGAACGCGGCACACGATTCCTACCTGCAGATTGACGTGGTGGCGGCGTGCGTGTCGTGGAACACGAAGAATGTGAAACCGGCGCAGGTGCCGCATACCTGGGCGGAGCTATGGGATCTGAAGCGGTTCAGCGGACAACGTGGTATGTGGAAGCAGCCATACCAAATGATGGAAATAGCGCTGATGGCAGATGGTGTGCCGCTCGACAAGCTATATCCTCTCGACGTCGATCGCGCTTTGAAGAGTCTTGATCGTATCAAGCCCGACATCTTCTGGTGGACCAGCGGCGCGCAGTCGGCTCAGATTCTAATCGATGGCGATGTTGCGGCTGGCATGTCATGGAACGGCCGCTTGTACGATCCGAAGCAAGCCGGTGCGCCGATCGATTTCCATTTCAATCAGGCTCTGTTCGTTTCGGATTCTTTGGTGGTGCCGCGCGGGGCAAAGAACAGGAAGGAAGCAATGGAGTTCATCGCTTTCTCGATGGAGCCGCAGCAGCAGGCCAATTTCTCCAAGCAGATTCCGTATGGACCGACCAACCAGAAGGCTCTGCCTTTGCTGGACAGCGCGCGACTGGCGGTACTGCCATCCTCAGAGGAGAACCTCGCACGCGGGGTGTTCCAGAACTTCGACTGGTGGGCAGAGAACGGAGCCAAGACCGGTGAGAAATTCAACGCCTGGCTACTGAGCTGAGATGATCCACGTCGACTTGGCTCCATTGTGCCACCCAAAGGGGCCACCATGCGCCAGATGAAGCTAGGCTTGTCCATCGCCAACCTAGGGTACCACTATGCGGCCTGGCGCCACCCGGATGTGCCAGCTGCCGGAAATATGCAGTTCGCGCATTTCAAGCACTGCGCCAAACTGGCGGAGGCCGGCAAGTTCGATCTCATCTTCCTAGCTGACAGCGCTGCTGTCCGCGATCTTGCCGACCCAACGATCGCTCGCGAGCTGGAGCATCAACTAGTCAAGCACGAGCCACTGGCTCTGTTGGCCGCGTTGTCCACGGTTACAACGCATGTGGGCCTCGTCTGCACGGGCTCCACGACCTACACCGAGCCGTTCAACCTCGCGCGTCAGCTGACCACACTGGACCACATCAGCCGCGGCCGTGCGGGCTGGAACATGGTCACGAGTTTCAGCCTCGATGAGGCCAGGAACTTTGGCCTGGAAAAGGTGCTGTCCTCGGAACAGCGGCATTCTCGCGCGACCGAGTTCATCGACGTATTTACCGGCCTCGAGGAAAGCTGGGATGACGATGCGTTGCTGCACGACAAGGCCACGGGCATCTTCTTCGATCGCAGCCGTATGCGTCAGCTCAACCATAAGGGTCAACATTTCTCGGTCCGCGGCCCGCTTGATATCGGCCCCGGTCCGCAGCGCCACATCCCCATCTTCACCGCCGGTGAGTCCGAAAACGCCCAGGAGCTGGCTGCCCGCTCTGCGGATGTCGTCTATGGTGGGCAGCCAAATTTAGAATCGGCGAAGGCTTATTACGCCTCCTTGAAGGGCCGCCTCGCAAAATATGGCCGGAGCCATAATGACCTGCTGATTATGCCAGGCATCATGTCCTTCGTCGGGCGCACCATGCAGGAAGCGCGCGACAAGTTCGACCGCATGCAGGAGCTTATCCTGCCACGCCTTGGCCTGGGGCTGCTGGTGGTGAACGGGTTCCCCGACTACACCGGCTATGACATCGACGGTCCGGTGCCGGACCTACCGATGCCTGCTTCCCTAAAGGGTCATGGCCAATCGCCATTGCTAAAGACACTCCGCCGCGAGGGAATGACGATCCGCCAGCTGTACGAAGCCGTCTCCGCTGGTTTCTGGCATATGGGGGTCGTCGGTACTCCTACCAGCGTCGCCGATCTGATGGAGGAGTGGTTTACCACCGGCGCCGCGGATGGCTTCAACATTCAGTCTCCTTGCATTCCTGTCGACTCTCAGGATTTCATCGAGCTCGTGATTCCGGAGTTGCAGCGTCGCGATCTGTTCCGTCGAGACTACGAAAGCACCACGCTTCGTGGAAATCTCGGCCTCAAGCGTGCAGAGAGCCGCGCCATGAAGGACGGTCGCCCCGAGTTCAGCGCCTGATGACGACACGTCAAATGCGACTGGGTCTGTCAGTCGCTAATCTCGGCTATCACTATGCCGCATGGCGGCTGCCTGAATCCCAGACTGACGCCGATCACGATATCAGGCATCACATCCGTAGCGCGCAAATCGCCGAGCGCGGGCTGATGGACTTCCTGTTCTTCGCGGATCTCGCCGTGGTGCGGGACATGGACAAGACGAATATCCGCCGCGACATGGAACAGAGCCACCTGAAGCTGGAACCAAGTCTGATCTGCGCCGCGCTGGCCGCCACCACGACAAATATTGGGCTGATGCCCACCCTGTCCACCTCGTTCCACCACCCATACAACGTTGCCCGGCGGCTGGCGTCGATCGATCACATCAGCAACGGCCGCACGGGCTGGAATTTGGTAACCAGCACCGATCGCGAAGAGGCTGCGAATTTCGGCCAAAGCGCCCCTTTGAGTTCAGATGAACGGCACGCCCGCGCGCGCGAGTTTCTCCACGTCGTGCGTGGCCTGTGGGATAGCTGGGACGACGACGCCTTCATGCGCGACAAGGAGAGCGGTCGTTATTTCGACCGTAACAAGGTTCACTTCCTGAATCACCAGGGGAAGTATTTCAAAGTCCGTGGGCCGCTCGACACAGCACGCCCGCCGCAAGGCCAGCTCCCCATCATTACAGCAGGCGCCTCTGCCAATGCACAGGAACTAGCAGCTGAAGTGGCGGACATGGTCTATAGCGCCTTCGCGCATTTGGATATGGCGAGGGACTACTACGCCTCTGTCAAGAGCCGTTTATCGAAGTTCGGTCGCAGCCCCGACACGCTGCGGATCATGACCGGTATCATGCCTGTCATCGGCCGTACGCGCGAAGAAGCGCAGGCAAAATTCGACCACCTGCAGGATTTGCTTGATCCACGTGTCGCCAACGGGATGCTGCTGATCAATCAGTTCCCAGACCTTTCCGCCTACGGACCAGACGACAAGGTACCTGAAGCGGAGGTGATGGATGTCTATCTCACGGCCGCCCGCGATCCCGGGGTGACTGCGCGACTGATGGAGCGCGCTCGGCGCGAAGGCATGACGATGCGCCAGCTCTACGCCGCGGTGTCAGCAGGCTTCTGGCATCTCGGTGTCATCGGCACACCCGTCGACGTGGCCGATACCATGCAGATCTGGTTTGAACAGGGAGCCGCGGACGGCTTCATCATCCAGCCCCCCTACCTGCCCGGGTCAGCCGCAGATTTCGTCGATATGGTAGTCCCAGAACTGCAACGCCGCGGCTTGTTCCGCACTGCCTACGAGGGCCATACCTTGCGCGAAAACCTCGGCCTGCCCCCCGTCCCCAGCCGTTACGCTCGACCCGGATAGCCACCAACTGCCCTGTGTCGAAGGATTGCTCCCAATCCTTCATGCAGGACGATTTGCGGGATGGCATGCCGTAGTATTTTGATGGCTGGTCGCCGAACCGTTAGGAGGATGGCGAACGGTTCAGCTGGATGCCAAGCTGACACCGACGAGCGCAGGATGGGGACCGATGCCGAAGCGGCGCATGCATCTGATGGGCTACGTGATTGCCGGCCCCACCTGGCACCACAACGGAGCGTGGCGACACGTAGAAAGCGATGCCATCAACGCGCTGGATGCGGCGCGATATGAGGATATCGCGCGTGTTCTCGAGGGGGGCAAGTTCGACGGATTGTTCTTTGTCGACACCCTTGCACTGATGGAATTCTACGACGACAGCTTCGCCGCCGTTGTACGCAATGGTGGGCAGATCTACATGCTGGAGCCGCTGCAGCTCCTGGCGACAATGGCGCGAGCAACGGAACGGATTGGGCTGTCGGCGACGATGTCTACCGCTTTTTATCCACCGTTCCATATCGCTCGAAGCTTTGCGACACTCGATCACATCAGCAAAGGACGGGCGGCCTGGAACGTGGTGACCTCAACGCTGACGCGCGAGGCGCAGAATTTTGGACTGAACGCCATCATGAATCCCGAGCGGCGCTACGACCATGCCGACGACGTCGTGCAGGCCTGTTGCAAACTTTGGGAGAGTTGGGAACCTGGCGCGATCGTCTACGATCGCCAGAACGGGATCTACGGAGATCCATCAAAGGTACATCACGCAAATTTTGAAGGGCGATGGGTCAGCGCGCGCGGGCCATTGCCGACGCCGCGCTCACCACAAGGCCGGCCGGTTCTCATGCAGGCAGGATCATCCGAGCGCGGCCGCGATTTCGCTGCGCAAAGGGCGGAGGTGGTGTTCACCTTGCAGCACGCCAAATCGGATATGCAGGCCTTCTACGCCGATATAAAGGGACGAGTCGAACGCGCCGGCCGTCGGCCGGAAGACTGTAGCATCCTGCCAGGCATCGATGTCGTCCTGGGCGACACAGAATCGATTGCACAGGAGAAGGCTGCCTATCTGGGCAGCCTGGTGAACGCAGAATTTGGCGTAGCCGAAATGTCCAATGCGACCGGCAGCAATCTGGCAGGGCAGGACATCGACCGCCCGCTCGGTGAACTCGATCTGAAAGAGGGGGCGCGCGGCATGCTGGACGTTATTCTGCAGGGCAGCCGGCCAGATTCGCTGACGCTGCGCGAAGCCGGTCGGCGCTATGGTTATACGCGAATGAACCCACTGCTTGTTGGCACACCGACGATGGTTGCCGACCGACTGCAAGATCTGTTCGACTCGGGATGCTGTGACGGTTTTATTCTTTGCCCGTCGCTTACACCGTCAGCTTACGAAGCATTCTGCAGGGCGGTCGTACCTGAGTTACAGCGGCGCGATATTTTTCGTACCGAATACGCCGGGCGTACATTTCGTGAGCACTTGCAGGAACATTGATCGATGTGCCCCTACCTCGCGGCCAACTCCGGTTAGTCTTCGGCTGCCGCCTCGTTGGCGGACATGTATACTCCCCTCCGAAGCCAAGTCGAAGCTGCGTTCGGGGAGGTAGGTATGCTGATGCGTGTCCTGACGATGCGGGTACGACCGGAACATCTTGAAGACTGGAAGCGCTACACGAGGGATGTCGGGTTTCCCGGCATGCTTAGTCAACCTGGTTGCCGCAAAATCCAACGCATGCGCCGGCTGGGGGCAGAAGCAGGCGAGTTTGAAGTAATTAGTGGTGGGACAGCATCCAGGATCTAGACCGCTTCAAGGCAAGCAGGGCCATGCAGGAGCTGAGCGAAAGCGCAGCTGCCTTCACTATACCGCCTTATCGTGAAGTCTTATACACGCTTGTCCAGGAATAAGATGGCTAGGTAGCGACCGAGCCGCCCCTAATCGCTCTGCGGTGCCAAGTGGGTGAAAGGTAAAGGCTTCTGCCGTCATCCCGGCTTCAAAATTACTGGCGCACGCGAAGACCGGCTCCCTTGACCTGCGTCAATGGGAGTCTGCACTCTGCCATTGAACCAACAGCGCGGCTTCGAAGCGACATGGAGGGGCAATGGCCGAAGCATCACTCATCGCAGACAGGCGCATCGACAGGCGCGTTGTGCTTGAGGCTGCCGCCGCCATCGCCGTGGCAGGCCCGGCGGTGCTGCGGGGAGGACATGCCGAGGCGCAGCCGCGCGCCGGCGGCGCGACGGCGCTGTTCGCCTATGTCGGCGCCTTCACGACCCCGGAGCGCAAAGGACATGGCGGCGGCATCAACGTCTACCGGGTGGACCCGGCCACGGGCGCCTGGAGCCACGTACAGCTCCTCGAAATCGTCAACCCGTCGTTCCTGGCGCTCGACCGGGCGCAGCGCTTTCTCTATGCGGTCCATGCCGACCTCGACGAGGTCAGCGCCTATGCGATCGATAAGCAAACCGGGCGCATCGCGGCGCTCAACCGACAATCCTGCGGCGGCAAGAACCCGGTGCACCTGGCGATCGATCCCACCGGTCGCTGGATAATCACCGCCAATTATGCCGCCGGCTCGGTCGGCGTTGTGCCGATCGAGAAGGACGGAACCCTGGGGTCGCGCGCCGATCTGGTCACCCTGCAAGGTGAACCTGGCCCAGATCGCCTCAGACAGACGGGCTCGCATCCGCACGAAGCCGTGTTCGATCCGAGCGGTCGGTTTATCGCCGTACCCGATCTAGGGTTGGATCGGATCTTTGTGTTTCGCCTCGACGCAACCGGGAAACTTGCGCCGAACGATCCGCCGTTCGTCGCCACGCGCAAGCGCGCCGGCCCGCGGCACATTGCGTTCCATCCGAAGATGCCGATCGCGTACGCGGTCAATGAGCTAGACTCCACTGTCGTCACCTATCGGTTCGATGCGCAGCGCGGCAGCCTGCAGGCGATTCAGGTCCTGCCATCCGCGCCTTCAAGCTTCACTGGCGAGCTGAGCAGCGCCGAGATCGCCGTCGCGCCCAACGGCCGCGTCGTCTACGCGTCGAACCGGTGCAACAATAGCATCGCCAGCTTTGCAGTCGATCGAGGCGCCGGAACGCTGACGCCGATGGGCTGGGCTCCGACCCATGGGAACTCGCCGCGCTTCTTTGACCTCGATCCGGCGGCCAAATTTCTCTATGCGGCCAATGCCGACGAGGGTTTCGGGCAACTGCAAGAGAAAAGTACCGACACGATCGTGCAATTCAGAATAGAAGCAAGCGGGGCGCTGAAGCCGACCGGTCAGGTCATCAAGACCAACAGCCCGTGCACGATCGTCTTCGCCAGCGTCTAGCTTTCGACCTTAATCACGTGCTTTTGGCGCACCGTAGCCACTCAGGTTACGCCAGTGAACGTTCGCCTTCCGCCCTTGCAGCCGTGAGCGCCGGCAGCGCTGTATCTGCTGAAGCGAGTCCACGCTTCGAGTGAATGGCCTGCACGGGCGCGGAGTGGTAGCGCAAGTCGACCCACCGTCGATTTGCGCCACCGTTATCGTGTGCCCAGATGGTCGACGCCGGCCCCAAATGGTCGCCTATACGGGCGCCGTCCCGCCCATGGTCGTGCGATGCATTAACCGCCGTTGCGGCAAATCGTAGTCCTGGATGGCACGGTGCTGCACCATGCAATTGTCCCACATGAGCAAGTCTCCCGGACGCCACCGGTGCCTGTAGATGAATTCGGGCTTCACAAATATGATCCGCGAGAGCGGCAATCAGCGCCTCGGCTTCGTCCTGTTCCAGACCCTCGATGCCCGTGCAATCGTCACGCATGATGTACAAGCACTTCTTCCCGGTGTAGGGATGCGTTCGAGCGATCGGATGGGTCACCGGTGGATTCCTATCAATCTCCTGTTGAGTAGGAGGGAAGGCACGCTTCCGACCCGTGAAATCGAACACAGCGCGCCGCCCTTCTATCCGGTGGCGGAGCGGATCAGGTAGCGCCTCCCACGCCGCTTGCGCACTGGCAAACTCTGTGTCGCCCAACGTAAGGCCATGTAGTTCGGGGACTTCAATCGCATAAAGCATCGTGCCACGGGGCGGCAGTGCCGTGTAGCACATGTCGCTGTGCCAATTCTCTCCGGCACGACGCACTCCTACCGCTCGACCTCCCTCGGTAATGTTAGAAACGACGACGATTTCCGGATTACCAGGCACGCTCCAGCGCTCACCAAATATATTGAACTCGATCTCACCGAAACGGCGCGTAAATGCTACCTGTTGCGGCGGTGCAAGTCTCTGATCGAGGAAGTAGATGACGCCATGGTTATTTTTTGCGTTTTCATTGGCGGTAAAGGTAGCGTCGTCGAGCGGTTGGTCTAGATTGACTCCGCGGATTTCGGCGACAAGGGCAGCTCGGGTCGGAATAACCT
>JBKPSV010000373.1:0-4646 GCA_046735215.1 Pseudomonadota bacterium
TTGCGCATTTCCAGCGCATCGAATGGAAGATCATCCCCGATGCCGCCACTGCATCGGCCGCGCTGCAGAGTGGCGAGGTGGACTGGTACGAACAGGCCCAGGCCGATCTGGTTCCGCTGCTGCGTCGCAACAGCGACATCGTCATCGCACCGTCCAATCCACAAGGCTATATCGGCGGACTGCGATTCAACCATCTGCATCCGCCGTTCAACGATGTCCGTCTGCGGCGCGCGATACAGACAGCGGTAAACCAGGAAGACTACATGCGGGCGATCATGGGCGATGACCGGTCGGCATGGCGTATCTGCCGTTCGCAATATCCCTGTGGCACCACCTACGGCGTCGAGGTCGAATTGCCGGTGCAGAAGGGCGACATCGAGACGGCGAAGAGGATGGTAAAAGAGGCAGGCTACAACGGCCAGAAAGCGGTTCTCATCAACCCGACAGACTTCGCCACGATCGGTCCGCTGGGCGACATCACCTACGACATGCTCAAGAAGATCGGCATCAATGTGGAACTGCAGGCGACGGACTGGGGGTCCGTGGTGCAGCGTCGGGCAACGAAGGAGCCGGTGGAGAGGGGCGGCTGGTCGATCTTCCACACCTGGTTCACCGGCGGTTTCATCCTCAATCCGGTGGTTACCGCTCCGTTCCGCGGGCTCGGCGCGGCGGGCTGGTTCGGCTGGTATGAGAACCCGAAGATCGAGGAGCTTACCCAGGCCTGGCTGGACGCGGAGGATGCTGACGAACGCCTGAAGATCGCGATGGCGATTCAGCTCGAGAACTATGCGCAGGTACCGACGGTAAATCTCGGTCAGTTCCAGATCCCCACCGCGTATCGCAAGAGCCTAACCGGGAAGCTGGAGGCAACCGGGCCATTGTTTTGGAACGTCAGGCGGGTGTAGGGCCGCCCAACCTTAGATGAATCGCTGCTGCTCCCACCCGTCCTTGAACGGGACGTTCATTAACGGCTGCGAGCGCTTCTCCGCAAAGAGCCAAGACCCATCCACACGTCGGTATCGCTCGTGGTCAATGCTGGCCCGCCACATGGCGCATTCCCGTCCGCCACCGTGCACGGCATAAAGAGATACCACTGCGCCCGAGTCGTATCGCCATCCAGACCTGGCCGTTCAGGCTGTAGTGAACCTGTGAATTGCGTCGCGGCCTTCGAAACCGACCGAGACCTGGGCTTTCCCAAGTCGCATCCTCAGGGCGGTGATCCATCACCTTGGGGAAGCGAGTAGCAGCTTCGATCCATTGCGCCACGGTAAAGAGGTAAGGGTCGCAGATGGTATATGTCTCTCTCAGATCCTGTAGCGGTCGTTGTAACGTTTCAGGAAAGCTCGGACCCGATCCGTCGCGGGAGAGAACAACAACTGATCGGGCTTGCCTTGTTCCACAATTACGCCGCCGTCCATGAACACGATCCGGTCGGCGATATCTCGGGCGAAGTTCATCTCATGTGTGACCACCACCATGGTCATGCCGGCGCGCGCCAATTCTTGCATGGCTGCCAGGACTTCGCCCACCAGCTCGGGATCGAGTGCCGAGGTCACCTCGTCGAACAGCATGATCTTCGGATCCATCGCGAGAGCGCGCGCGATCGCAACCCGTTGCTGCTGGCCGCCCGACAGCCGCACCGGATATTCCGCTACCTTGTCGGACAGGCCGACCATCGCCAGCAGCTCGTGCGCCCGTTCCTCGGCGCGTCCGCGCGGCACACCCTTCACGCGGATCGGTGCGGCCGTGATGTTGTGCAGCACCGTCATATGCGGGAACAGGTTGTAGCTCTGGAACACCATGCCGATATGCTCGCGTGCGGCGGCGATGTCCCGCTCCGACATACGCCGACGCTGGCCGGTGTCCGCATCCATCCTATAGCCAATTGGCTCGCCATCAATGGCAACGAGCCCTTGCTCATAATCTTCGAGCATGTTGATGCAGCGCAGCAGCGTCGTCTTTCCCGAACCGCTTGGACCGATCACCACGACCACTTCGCCAGCACTCACCGAGAGTGAGATGCTGCGCAGCACCTCCAGGGCGCCAAAGCGCTTGGAAACTCCGTCCATCGTCAGCATCGGCCGAGACGCCATTCGCGGCTCAGTGACCCTGAAGGACACGTCGCTCGAGATGTCGACCATAGAGTGCCAGTGTGTAGCAGATGCAGAAATAGACCGCTGCCGCTCCCAGAAAGATCTGGAACGGTGCCAGGGTCCGCTCGACGATCTCCCGGCTTGCCATTGTCAGCTCCCAAAGCCCAACGATTGAGACCAATGACGTCGCCTTCACTAGGTTCGCGCACAGGCTGACGAACGGCGGCGAGGCCAGCCGTAGCGCCTGGGGAAAGATCACGATCTGCAGCATCATCCGCCGTGTCATGCCTAGACTGCGCGCTGCGTCCCATTGTGCGCGCGGCAACGACAGGATACCGGCGCGAAACACCTCGCTCATGAAAGCCGCGTAGTAGACCGCAAACACGACCACCACACCCCAGAATGGCGGCAGGTCAATGCCGGTGAGGGGCAGCAGGTAGTAGGTGAACGTTAACAGGACGAGCAGCGGGATGCCGCGAATCAGAAACAGGTACGCGACCACGATCGATTTGACGACCCGGTTGCCGAAGACCTGGGCCACAGCCAGCAAAACGCCGCAAATCGTGGCGGGAACCGCAGAAACGGCCGCCATGAGCAGCGTCATGCCAGCGCCGCGCAATAGATACCAGTAGCCATGGAGGAGCGGGGTAAATTCCTTCATTGTGCGAAGGCAAGCTTGTATTCCAACAGTTTCCCGGCGAGGCTGACGGTCGAGGTCAGCACCAGGTAAACGATGGCGACGCCCAGGAACACGTCATATGTGTTGGCAGAGGATTCCACCCAGACCTGCGCCACCTTCATCACGTCCATCACCGCTATGGCCGCAACCTGCGAGGTATCCTTGGTAATGCTGATCGCCTGGTTGGTCATCGGGGGAATGATGCGGGCAACAACCTGTGGGACGATTACGATGCGATACAGTGTCAGGTGGCGCATCCCGAGTGCGCGCCCCGCCTCGTATTGCCGCGCGCTGACCGACTGAAGACCGCCGCGGTAGATTTCCGCCATGTAGCCGCCGTTCTGGATGCACAACGCGAGTAGCCCCGAGGCGAAGCCCGAAAGACCGAGCCCAATCATTGAAAAGCCGAAATACACGATGTACATCTGGATTAGTAGCGGCGTGTTGCGCACGACCTGGATGTAGGTGCCGGCGATCCATGACAACGGACCACGCGAACTATTGCCCAAGGCGACGAGAAGGCCCCAGATCAGGCAGATCGCGAAGGTCAGTATTGCCAGTTCAACAGTAATCTCGGCACCCTGCAGCAGCGCCGGGATAAGGCGAGCAATGAAGCGGGCATCGAACGGCACGCTCAGTACTTATTGAAGTCGTAGAAGCGCTGCGGCGGCGGATCCTTGTGCAGCCACTTCTGGTACCATGCGACGTATTGGGAGTAACGTGAGCCCTCGCGCAACTCTCCAACCCAAGTATCCAAGAACAGCCACCATTTGAAGTCGCCTGGCTTCAGGAAGATCGCATCCTGCTGCACATAGGCAAACGGTGTTCCAGTCACGTCAAGCCGCATCAGGTCGTTGTTTTCGTGCTCGTAGAAATCAGCAATGGGCTTATCGATGTTGAACGCTGTTGCGCGCCCGGTCTTGACCGCCAGGAACAGTGACGACGGGCTGTCTAGCAGCAATTGCTTGACATTTGGCAATACCTGCTTGGCGCGTTCAATCGCCGGCGGAACATTCAGGATAGCATAAGTGAACTTCGGATCGTTCAACTCCTGGATCGTCTTGATGTGTGCATCCTTGCGCACAATCACGCTGTTACCCGTGTCGATGTAAGGTCGCGTAAACGCAATTCGTGCCGCGCGATCGCCGGTGATGGTGGTAGAGCACAGGCCAAAATCGATCTTGCCCGAGAGCACCGCCGGGAAGCGCCCATCGGATTGCAGGACAACAAACTCGACTTTGTTGGGGTCTCCCAGCAGGTCCTTCGCGATCTCATGCGCCATGTCGATCTCAAAACCGACCAACTTGCCGTTCTCATCGACATAGGCAAGCGGTGGGGACGTACTGTAGGTCCCGACGATGATCTTGTCGCGCTTCAACACGACGTCCAGTAGTGACTCTTGCGCAAAGGAACGGGTAGCAAAACAAGCCAGCGCAAGCGCCAGCAGTGCACGACCAAAGATCATTTATGAGCCCCCCGAACCGCCGAGAGCCTCCCCTGCGGCCAATCAAGCGTACACCGCCGACGCCAGAATGATCAAGCAGGGTGCGGCCTCTCCCCCCACGCGCGCAACCAAGTATCAGCTTGGGGACACTGAGGACTCCGACGAATCGGCATCTGATGGGATCTACGCATCGGCCCGTGGTTGCTGCCTCGTAGAAGGGCGCTCCGATCGTCGACCGCCGGCTGCAGCGTATTTGTTATCGACGATGGCTCGTACACCGGCGAGAGCACAAACCGCGCTGCTGCCTGTCGTGCCGAACTACCTTGCTCAACCTCACCAACCAACCGCTTCCGTAGATCCTGCGATAAAGGTGCCGCCATCACAGCCTCCCTGCTGCTCCACCGGCACTTTCAGAATCAGAACCGCCCGA
>JBKPSV010000374.1:0-28333 GCA_046735215.1 Pseudomonadota bacterium
GCAGATGCCGGTGGTCAAGAGCCTGCGCCAGCGGCGGCAGCCAGGCGGAATTCTCGTGCAGGATGTGGATACGGCTCACGGCTCCAGGTCTCCAACGGCGTCGACCAATGGAGTTATATTTTGTGTCAAGATGCAAGAAGCCTTCCCCGAAAGGGAATAATTAGCTAAAAATCGGCAATTCGTAGGATGATCTATCATGCGGGCGCTTCGGTGAAGTGGGATTCGGCTCTAACCCACAAGCCCCTTGCCAGGCGCCGGTGCCAGCCCCCGCCATCCGATATCCTGCCGGCAGAAGCCTTCCGGCCAGTTCACC
The DNA here is from genome assembly GCA_046735215.1 of Pseudomonadota bacterium. GTDB lineage: Bacteria > Pseudomonadota > Alphaproteobacteria > Acetobacterales > Acetobacteraceae > JAMXLO01. Next base: position 314 of record JBKPSV010000374.1, read on the forward strand.
TCCCGCACCGCAGTATAGGCCGCCTCACGCGCCGCACGCAGGTCAGGGCCAGTGGCACAGATGTTCAGCACCCGCCCGCCGGCGGCGCGAAGCCGTCCTGTCGCGTCAGCCTCGGTTCCGGCATGAAAGACCAAGACTCCCGGCACGGCAGCCGCCTGCGCCAGCCCGCGAATCTCACTGCCGCTCTCCGGCTTCTCGGGATAACCGCGCGACGCCATGACCACTGCGATGCTCGCCTCGTCGCGCCACCGCAGGTCGAAGTTGGCCAACTCGCCGTCATACGCGGCCTGCAACGCCGGCAGCAGGTCCGACATCAATCGCGGCAGCAGCGCCTGGCATTCCGGATCGCCAAATCGCACGTTAAATTCGATCAGCTTGGCGCCGCTTGCGGTCAGCATCAGCCCGGCATACAGCACCCCGCGGAACGGCGTGCCGCGGCGCGCCATCTCCGCGAGCGCCGGCCGGATGATGCCATCCATCGCCGTCTCCTGCGCGGCCTCGGAGAACGAAGGGGTCGGCGAGTAGGCTCCCATCCCGCCGGTGTTGGGGCCAGTCTCGCCCTCGCCCACTCGCTTGTGGTCCTGCGCTGCGCCCAGCGGCAGCGCAACGGTGCCGTCGCACAGCGCGAACAGCGACACCTCCTCCCCTTCCAGGTACTCCTCGATCACGACTGAGGAGCCGGCCTCTCCGAACGCTCCCGCCTCCATCATGGCGTCGATCGCCGCCAGGGCGTCAGCCTCGGTCGCCGCCACCACCACGCCCTTGCCGGCGGCCAACCCGTCCGCTTTCACCACGATAGGTGCACCACGTCGCCGGACGAACTCGCGCGCCGCGGCGGCATCGTCAAACCGTTCCCATTGCGCCGTCGGAATCCCCGCCGAGTCGCACAGTTCCTTGGTGAATGCCTTGCTTCCCTCCAACTGCGCCGCGGCACGCGATGGTCCGATGCATGGCACACCCGCCACCTCCATTGCATCGGCAATGCCGCCGACGAGCGGCGCCTCCGGCCCAGGCACCACGAGGTCGATCTCGTTGTCCTGGGCGAATGCCACCAGCGACGGGAAATCCATTGGCCCGATCGGCACGCACTCAGCCACCTGCGCGATGCCCGGGTTGCCCGGTGCGCACCATAACTTGGTCAACAGGGGGCTGGCGGCAATCGACCAGCACAGCGCATGCTCGCGGCCTCCCGATCCAATCACCAGTACGCGCATGCCTGCCTCCTGCTGGTTCGGCGCCCGAACCGGCTGTAACATGGGGTGTCGTTATCCGGCGAGGCACCCCATGGCACCTCCCTTTCCGATCACCCGTCTTCGCCGCCTGCGCCAATCGGCTGCGCTGCGCGGCATGGTGCGCGAGACGACTGTCTCCGCTGACGATCTGATCCAGCCGGTCTTCATTGAGGAAGGCATCGATGACCTGCTGCCAATTGCCGAGATGCCGGGCGTTTCCCGCATCCCCGAGCGCAAGTTGCCGCACGTTGTCGAGGGTCTGGCGCGCGACGGGGTGAAGGCGCTGATGCTGTTCGGTATCTCGCACCACAAGGATGCATACGGCAGCGATGCCTGGAACCGCGACGGCCTGGTGGCGCGCATGGTACGCGGCGCCAAGCGGGCCGCGCCGGACCTGGTGGTGATCCCTGACATCTGCTTCTGCGAATACACCGACCACGGCCATTGCGGCGTGATCGAGCACGACCACGTCGCCAACGACATCACCATCGACAACCTGGCCCGTCAGGCGGTGACCGCTGCAGACGCCGGTGCCGACATGGTGGCGCCCTCGGCGATGATGGACGGCCAAGTTGCGGCGATTCGCAGTGCGCTGGATCAGGCTGGACACGCGGATACACCGATCATGGCGTATTCAACCAAGTTCGCGTCGGGCTTCTATGGCCCGTTCCGCGTCGCTGCCGGCTGCGAATTGAAGGGCGACCGCAAGGCCTACCAGATGGACCCGATGAACGGTCGAGAGGCACTGCGCGAATCGATCCAGGATGAGGCCGAAGGCGCCGACATGCTGATGGTGAAGCCGGGCCTCGCCTATCTGGATGTTCTGGCACGGCTGCGCGAACGCACGCTGCTGCCGCTCGCGGTGTACCAGGTGTCCGGTGAGTACGCGATGATCAAGTTCGCTGCCGCGGCCGGTGCAGTGAACGAGGAGGTGATCGTCCGCGAGACGCTGGGTGCGTTCAAACGCGCCGGCGCCGACCTGATCCTGTCTTACTTCGCCCGGGATGTGATCCGCGAAGGCTTCTGATCGAGTGGCTGCTTCCGCGCGGCCAGCGGTGCCGTCCGGGTCGTGTTGCGAACTTATCGCAGCAGGTTGGTGCGCGCGAGGTCGATGACTTCGTTGCCGCGCCCGTTCATTACTGCTTTCATCAGCCACAGGCTGAAGCCCGCCACCTGCGACATCTCCGTCTTCGGCGGCATCACCAGCTCCTGCCTGGCGGTGACCACGTCGAGCAATGCGGGGCCGTCATGCGCCAGCATCTCGCGGGCGGCATCAGCGAGATCACCAGGATCCTCGACCCGATGTGCATGCACGCCGGCCGCCTTCGCCATCGCGGCAAAATCGGGCTTGTGCAGGTCGACACCGAAGTCGAGAAATCCCGACGCCTTCATCTCCAGCTCGACAAAGCCGAGTGTACCGTTGTTGAACACGACGATCTTGACCGGCAGTTTCTCCTGAATTGCCGTGATGAATTCTCCCATCAGCATGGTGAAGCCACCGTCGCCACTGAACGATATGACCTGACGACCGGGGAATGCCGCCTGCGCGCCCAAGGCCTGCGGCAGAGCGTTTGCCATCGAGCCATGCATGAACGATCCGATCAGTCGTCGCTTACCGTTCATATGGAGATACCGCGCTGCCCAGACCGTCGGGGTGCCGACATCGCAGGTGAAGATAGCATCGTCGGACGCCAGCTCACTGATGGTGCGCGCAAGAAACTGCGCATGGATTGGCTTATTCCCTGGCCGGCCGACTGCGAGCTTATCCAGACCTTGACGCGCCCTTTGGTAGTTGGCGAGGCTTTCATCCAGATGGACCCGGTTCGTCCTTGGCTGGAGCCGCGGCAGCAGTGCCTCGATCGTGGCATTCACGTCGCCGACCAATCCGAGGTCCAGCCGGCAGCGCCGTCCCAGATTCTCCCCTCGCAGATCGATCTGCGCGATCTTTGCTTTGCTCAGATAGAACTGGCGATAGGGAAAATCCGTCCCCAGCATCAGCAACATGTCGCACTGGTTCATCGCATGGTAGCCCGAACTGAAGCCGATCAGCCCGGTCATGCCGACGTCATAGGAATTGTCGTGCTCGATAGCTTCCTTGCCGCCGAGAGCATGAACGATCGGCGACTTCAGCGCTTCCGCCAGGCGCATCACATTGTCATGCGCACCGAAGCAGCCACGCCCGCACAACAATGTCACGCCGCCTGCCGCATTGAGCAGCGCGGCCAACGCGCCGAGCTCGCTGTCAGCCGGCCGGACCACCGCCGGCGCTGGCAACAGGGAGGATGAGACCACAGCGTCGGCCGTCATTCTTGCCAATGCCACATCGCCCGGGACCACGAGCACTGCAACGCCGCGCTGCGCGACGGCCGCCCGGATCGCGGTTTCCATCAGGCCCGGCATCTGATCGGGGCTGCTGACCAGTTCGCAATAATGGCTGCATTCCCGGAACAGGTTCTGCGGATGCGTCTCCTGGAAGTAACCGCGGCCGATCTCAATGCTCGGGATCTGTGCAGCAATGGCGAGCACAGGCACGCGCGCGCGGTGGCAATCGAACAGGCCGTTGATCAGGTGCAGATTGCCAGGGCCACAACTTCCCGCGCAGACCGCCAGTGCGCCGGTCACGTGCGCGTCTGCCCCGGCAGCAAATGCGGCTGCCTCTTCGTGGCGAACATGCACCCATCGCATCTCGCGTTGACGGCGCAGGGCGTCGGTGAAGCCATTGACAGAGTCACCGGGAACCCCATAAACGCGCCGCACGCCGGCGGCATGCAAAGTTTCAACAATGGTCTCGGCGACAGTATTCGGCATATTCCCCTCGTTCGGATCAGTAGCCGGCAGCCGCGTAAGGACCGGCGTTGCGGCGATAGACGAGCAAGGCGCGCTGATAGCGGCAAACCAGTTCGCCGTCGCCTACGAAGGCACGCGTTTCGACCTGCGCGATACCCTGCGTTGGACGCGAATGCGAATCACGCACATCCATGATGGTTGACTCGGCATAGATCGTTTCGCCTGGCCTTACGGAGCGTGGCATCTCGATCCCGGTCCAACCCAGATTGGCAACCACACGACCAAGTGTTCGCGTGGTCAAAGCCGTCACCGCACCGATAACCAGTGGTTCGAAAATCGCTGGCTGCAGCGCCTTGTGTTTGGCGAGATAGTTGGTGTCACTCCAGCGCGGGTTGATATCGAGAGAGCGCAGAGCATGCAGCCGACTTTCGGCAAAGTCGAAGCTCCGGCCGGGCCAGTGGACGAAGGTTTCACCCGCAACCAGATCTTCGAACACCAATCCTGTCTGTTCCACCAGCATGCCGTCCGCCTGCGCGTGGTACAGGTGGAACCGCTCTTCTGCCGCCGGCTCAATACCTGCCTCATCTTCAGGATGCCGACCTCGCCGATACACCTCCATGCGGAGGTCGATCTTGCTCACTCTCTCATCGCGCTGGTTCACACCTTCGAGTGTGCAACCGACCAGCCCGACATCGGGATCATCGCCGGGTTCCAACACTGTGATCGTGGACATCGAATACAGCGTATCGCCACCGAATACCGGAGCAGTCAGTGCGATACTGTCGATGCGGGTTATGCTGCGACGCCGATACCAGCTGCGCGAGGCCATGCCCAGCAGTCGCTGCACCGTCATGGTGCTGACGCCGAGGGGGTGCTTCCATTCGGTCCGTGCTGCGTAGTGGCTGTCGTAGTGAAGCTGGGCATTATTGAGCAGATCTACCGCCTCTTCGCGGTTGTCCTGCTGCGAGACATCGACGCCGGGCCGGTGGCAGATTCGCATTCCAAGCCGCAGGTCTTCGAAGCTCAAACCGAAGCGTTCCCGGTATCGCTGGGGGCCTAGTTTGACATAGGCGTATTGGCTCATCTCGCTGCTCCTATGGCGCCGGATCGAGATGTATACGAGGCGGTCAGGATTGGTCCTTCCGCGCCAGTATGACCATAAATTCTATAGTCTCCGGGACAGCAGAGGGACCGATCGGGTGCGGCGAAGCCAATGGGTTGGCGCCCCGCGGGCCCACGAAAAGTCGGCGAAGACGCTCTGTTGATCGCCGCTTTGGTCGTGTTGACAGATGTGCTTGTGGACGCGCCCGCCCGATCAGCGGGAGTAGTACTCGACCACCAGGTTCGGCTCCATCTGCACGGGATAGGGAACGTCGGTCAGCTTAGGCGCACGGGCGAACCTTCCCTTCATTGCCCGATGATCGACCTCCAGATACTCCGGGACGTCGCGTTCGTTGCTCTGCGCCGCATCGAGCACCATGGCGAGCTGCTTGGAGCGCTCCTTCACCTCGATCGTGTCGCCGTCCTTCACGCGATAGGACGGGATGTTCACCCGTCTGCCGTTCACGGTCACGTGCCCGTGCGAAATGAACTGGCGTGAGGCGAAAGGTGTGATGGCGAACTTCATGCGGTACACCACCGCATCCAGCCGCCGCTCCAGCAGCTCGATCAACAGCTGCGATGAGTCGCCGCGCACCCGCACGGCCTCCTGATAGTAGCGGCGGAACTGTTTCTCGCTGATGTTCCCGTAGTAGCCTCGCAGCTTCTGCTTGGCCATCAGCTGGGTGCCGAAGTCGGTGGCCTTCTTGCGCCGCTGGCCATGCTGACCGGGCCCGTATTCGCGCTTGTTGATCGGCGACTTGGGTCGCCCCCACAGATTGGCTCCCAGGCGGCGGTTGATCTTGTACTTGCTCTCGACGCGCTTGGTCATCGGCGCCTCGCCCTTTCGCCTGGCCCTTGTTGCACCGGTAGGCCACGCACACTGCGTGACGGGCGCGGAACCCGAGATTCCGTCCACATTCCCGGCCGTACAGGCCCCTCCGCACGAACGCATCGGGAACCCGGGCGCCGCTTCTACGGAGCCCCTTCCGTCTTGTCAAACGCGCCATCGCCTCCTAGCAACCTCTGCGTGGTAAATCGCCCCGACATCGTCTGGCTTGGCATCTCGTCCGGTGTCATGGGCTGCCTGGTCGGCGGCATGATGCTGGGGATCGGCATGGACCTGATCGTCAACGGCCAACCCCTGGGCTGGCTGTTGATGTTGCCGGGCGCGCCTGTCTCAGCGATCCCAGGTTGGCTGTTGGGACGGCGGCTGGCGCGACAACTGTAGGAATGGCCGCATCGGCGCCATCGCCGAACTCACCGAATCGATTGCTTTGCCCGGCGCGCGCACTAGGGTAGCGCATGTTTCAGCGTCGATAGGAGCACGTTTCGTGGTACAAACGGCACCGTCGGCCGCGCGTCGCGTCAGTGGCAGCAGACCAACCGACAGCGGCGAGCCGCTGACGCTGGCGATCGACATCGGCGGCACTCACCTGAAAGCGGGCGTGCTGACGCCGGAGGGCCAGATGGTGGCCGGTCCGGCACGCGTTGAAACACCGTCCCCCAGCACACCGGATGCGGTGCTCGCGGCGCTCGCCGAGTTGGTTGTGCAACTCGGCCCCTTCCGCCGCATGTCCATCGGGTTCCCCGGCGTGGTGCGCCGTGGGCGCGTGCTGACGGCGCCGAACCTCGGCACTGCAACCTGGCACGACTTCGCGCTCGCTGAGGCACTGGGGGACAGGCTGAGTGTGCCGGCGCGGCTCGCCAATGATGCGACGGTGCAGGGTCTCGGCGTTATTGGTGGCAATGGCGTGGAATGCGTCATCACACTCGGTACCGGAATGGGGTTCGCGCTGTTCGAGGACGGTCGGCCAGCCCCGCACCTCGAGCTGAGCCAGCATCCGGTGCGCGGCGGCAAGACCTATGACCAGTACATCGGTAATGCGGCACGGCGCAACGCGGGACGCAAACGATGGAGCCGGCGTGTGCACAAGGCGATCGGCTGCATCGCCGTGCTCACCGACTTCGACGTGCTCTACATCGGCGGCGGTAACGCGCGGCATGTCGAAGGCGAACTGCCTGCAAACGTGCGGCTGGTATCGAATGAGGCGGGAATTACTGGCGGCATCAAGCTGTGGGATGCAGCGCTCGACGGAATGTTTGCCGCCAAATAGACGCTGCGCCTGGCCGGCCGCCCTTGGGCCTGTCGCGAATATCAGGCTGCTGGCGCTGGTGTCCGGTCAGACTGGTTCCGCCTCCCGGATCCCATCAGCCAGGCAGTCTATCTTTGCCAAGAACTCCGCCCGGCGAAACGGCTTCACCAGAACGGGCACATGCGACGGCAGATGACCCAATCCTTCTGCATCGGGATAGCCTGTCATGAGCATTGCCCGAAGGTGTGGCCGGACACGAACTGCCTCAGAGATCAACGCCGCACCCGACATTGCAGGCATCGCGAAATCGGTAACAAGCAGCATGATACCCGGATCATCTGCGATTGCCTGCAGGGCCTCTTCGCCAGTTGCAGCCTTATGCACGGCAAACCCAGCTTTCAAGAGGAAGCTGGCGACTGTCATCAATATTCGCGGATCGTCATCAGCAACCACCACCCGCGGGCCGCTGCTCTCCATCGCAGTGTTGCCTGTCACCGAACCGGTGAGACTTGGTACTGCGGAACCGATCAGGCCTACCGACATCTGCTATGCCTCGAACCTACTCATCGACGGAAGCGCTCAATGTCGCCTCGTCGCTCTTACGCCGGGAATTTCGACGACTTCGATGAGGGCGCAATGTATCCCGTGTCGCCTAAGGAGCAGTTACTGGCTTGGCCGTCTTCCATCATACATCGCCGACCACAACAGCAGGCGAGCCAAGGTAGCTGATTAACGGATGTAGCAAAAAGAACCCAGGCCGGGTATTCCACGCTTCTTTCCAAGTCGGCATAATTCCTTGCACGGGTTACCCATGCATTCGCTCGCGAACAGGCGGTCCTCGTTCGGATCGTAGGCATTACTAACCAAATCTTAGGGGTAGTGCGGCTAGCCTTGCGAAGACGACGAGGCGTTCGTCGCGCGTTAATGGTTTCTGAATAACGGCTTGGCCACAGCTCGCGGGCTGGCGCTGTGAGCCTGAGGATACACAAAAATGCTGTGCAATGGTTGGCCAAAAGGGCCACAGATTCCGTTATCCCAGGATGCCATCGCCAGACTGCACGAGCGGGCAAACGAGCTGCGCCAGATGGCAGCCAGCACGGACGAGTCGCGGCTGCACCGACTTGCGGACCGGTACGGCAAAGTTGCGATGCGGCGGTCGCTCAGCATGGCCGACCGACAGTGCCTGGTCGAGGCGTGCCGAGAAGAGATGGATAGCAGGACTGCTTACTCCGTGCCGGGGAGACCGCCCTATCAAGCGCCGACACAAGCAGCGCTGGCGATGGCGGCCCATGCAATCGGGCGCCAGTTTGTCTTTTCCGACACCAGTGCAAACCCCGCGATTCGTTCAGCCATCCTCAAGCTGGCCCACCTGATTACCGCCTATGGTATGGTATCGAACACACCTGCGATGGGCTTGCCCGAAATGAAGGGCATTGAACGCACGGCACCTTCCGATCAGCACCTTCTGCTGGTGGACGATGCAGCCGATGTGCTGGTCAGTGTCGGAGCCTTCCTGGTGAACGCTGGATTTGTGGTCCGCAAGATAGCGAGCGGTGATGAAGCGCTGGCGATCATCGCGGGCGATCCACGCATTGCGGTGTTGGTCACCGACTTTGCGATGCCCGGGTTGAATGGCGCCCAGTTGATTGCTCAGGCCACCCAGATTCGCCCTGAGCTGAAGACCTTGGTCATCACCGGCTATCCAAACGCCGATGGCCTAAGTGCGCTTCCGCCACAAACGGCCGTACTCGCCAAGCCGTTCCGACGAACAGCTCTGATCAACATGGTAAAGTCGCTATTCGACATAACTGAGGCTGAAAACATGACAACAGCCCCGATTGCAATGAGGTGAGGGAGACAGGCGAAGGGTCGGAGAGAGTCGCAAGGAATGCCGGAATCGAGGCCGATGTCCTCCTATCCTGATGGTCATCGATGGCGTGTTGCATTACCAGAGCAAGGGGCAGCTCAGCCACTTGCGATGTTGGTCGACGATACACCAGACGTGCTTACGACCACCGGCAAATTTCTTGAAGCAGCAGGGTTTGCCGTGGTTCGTACCAGCGACGGTCAGGCTGCCTTGGCCGCGCTCTCCTCTGACCCCAAGTTTATGCTGCTCGTCACAGACTATGCCATGCCTGGTCTCAATGGCATGGAGCTGACGGAGAAAGCTCAGGAAACAATCCCCGACCTGAAGACTGTCATCATTACTGGCTTTCCGGGTGCAGAGGATTTTGAAAGGTTGCCACCTAATACTGCACTACTGGTCAAGCCTTTTCGCCGAAACGCGCTTATAGACGCGTTGCGGTCATGGTTCGAGTTTACCGTCGTTCCCTGACGAGGGAGCTGTTTTGGCGGATCCGGCATAAGGAAGGGCTGGCATGTTCGCCAAGTTGGCACCTCAGTTTGTCGTGGTTCTAGACACCCTCCTTAGGTTCCTCAACACAGGTGTGACTCCCATAGCCGAAGGCAATGGTCCAGCCCAGACGAAGCGGGACAGGGGCGGGGCGGACAGACCCGGCGTCTGGCTACTGATGGTGATCCTGGTCGCCGTCGCGACCGAAGTCCGGGTGATGCTCACCCCCTATATATCGGGTGCGCAATTCCCGACATTCTTCCTGACGGTCATCATCTGCTCTTACCTCGGTGGTCTTCGGCTTGGGCTGGCGTCACTAGTGCTTTCTCTGCTGTCCGTCTGGTATTTCATCATACCACCCGTACACTCTTTCGCTATCGCACAGCCCGGGGATATCTACTCGCTGGGGATGTTCACGGCTGTGTCGGCGGTCATGGGTCTCTCGATTGCAGCGCAGCAATCGAAGTCGACAGCTTACGACTACGCTCGTGAGCGCGTGATCAGGCTGCAGGAACGCGCTCGCGCGAGCGATGAACTTCGGCGATGGCAGGATGTCATCAACAACGCTGCGTTCGGCCTGAGCCTGAATGAACCAGGGACAGATACGATAGCTCTGGCCAACCAGACGTTTTGCGATATGCATGCCATATCCGCCGACTCGGTCCAAGACAGGTCGTTGTTCGAGTTCTACGCGCCGCAGGAGATAGACCGCGTCCGACAGATGCGGGACTTGACTGACTCTACAGGCACCGCGGATTTCGAGTGCTACCGCCGACGCGCCGACGGGTCACTCTTTCCTGCCAAGGTACACGCCAGCGCCGTTAGGGGTCCGGATAGTTCCCTCCTGTACCGGATCGTGACAGTGTTCGATATGAGCGAGCAACGCGCCTCGGAAGAATTGTCGGCGCGCGAACTGCATCGCTGGATGGATGTGGTCAAGAATATCGCCTTCGGCATCGGCGTCGTCGACCCGCCCACAAATAGGCTCTCCTTCAGCAACGAGGTATTTGCCCAGCTCCACGGCATGTCCAGCGCGGCGCTGTCGCAGATGTCGGTTTTTGACCTGTACGCCCCCGCGGCGCTCGATCACGCCCGCAGGATGCAGCAGATCGCGGATCGGGACGGAGCCACGATGTTTGACGCCGAGCGCCGCCGTGCCGACGGCTCGACTTTCCCCGCGCGCATCCATCTGACGAGCGTCCGCGACGGTGATAACGTACTCTACCGAATTTTGTCGGTCAGGGACATCAGCGCCGAGCGCCAACTTGAGGGCGAAGTCCGTCATGCACAACAACTTGAAGCCATCGGCCAGCTGACCGCTGGAGTCGCACACGACTTCAACAATCTGCTGCAAGGTATCATCGGCAATCTTGAACTCTTGCAGGATGAGTGCCGTGACGCCGCGGCCTACGAGCTCGTCGAATCAGTCCTTCGCATTGCCGAACATGGAGCGGTTCTTACTCGTCACCTGCTTTCCTACTCGCGCCAGCAGGTGCTACAGCCGCGCCTGGTCGATCTCCACAAGTTCTTCAGCGAGTTCCGCTCTGCCGTGTCGCGTACTCTCGACCCACGGATCGCGTTGAGTATCAGCGTGGCTCCCTTTACGCCACCCGTATTCGCCGATCCGACTTATCTCCATACGGCGCTGCTGAACCTCGCCATCAATGCAAGAGACGCAATGCCCCTGGGCGGAACTTTGCGCATCGAGGCAGCGAACAGCAATGGGCCCCCTGCGGGATCGGAAGACAGCGTATTCTCCAATGATATGGTCGGTATCTGGGTCAGCGACACTGGAGCCGGTATGAGTCCGGACGTCCTTGCCAAAGCCTGTGAACCGTTCTTCTCCACCAAAGGACTGAATGGCACCGGGCTCGGCCTGCCGATGGTCTATGGCTTCGCCAAACAGTCCGGCGGTGATCTCGCTATCGAGAGCGAGCTTGGTCGGGGCACTCGTGTTCAGCTGTGGCTGCCGGTGTCCTCGTCTGAACTTTCCAGCCCGGCAACGCCAAAGGTTGCCGCTCTGGGGGCATAGTCAGCAACAGCGGGACGCTAAGTCGGCACGTCGCCCTTCAGCATGATGCGATACAGGTAACGGACCTGTCGCATGTCGTAGTCACCGTTCGCCTTGTGCAGCAGACAGCGGTTGTCCCACATCACAAGGTCGCCTTGCCGCCAGCGATGCCGGTACTCGTGCTGTGGTTGCGTCGCATGCGCCAGCAGCTCGTCCAGCAGCGTCAGCGCTTCGCGCTCCTCCATCCCGACGATTCCTTCGGTTCGGATCGGGTTGAGGTAGATCGCCTTGCGTCCGCTCTCGGGATGGGTGCGTACCAGCGGGTGCGCCACGGTATTCGGGACCTTCTGTCGTGCTGCATCGCTCAGCCCCATCAGCTTCCGTTCGCTATGTCGGCTCTGATACACGTGCACCGCACGCAGGTCAGCGATCCGCGCCTTCGTGCCCGGTGGCAGAGTTTCATACGCGCGGTGCATGTTCACGAACTGCGTGTCACCGCCGTGGTCAGGCAGTTGCACCGCGTGCAGCACCGTCGCTTTCGGCGGTTCAGCCGCGTTTGAGTGGTCGGTGTGATAGCCTTCCCCAGGGATGTAGCGTTTGCCGTCAGGGAAGAAATCCTGGTTCGAGATGTAGTGGATCTGCGGGCACTCCGGCAGCGCGAAGCGCGTGTTGTGCTGCGGGAATATCTCTCCGAACAGCTGCACCGCATCCAGCAACTGGCTCGGCGAAAGGCGCTGGTCCCGAAATACCAGAACCGAGTGCTCGACGAACGCGCGGTTCAGCCGATCGCGCAACGCAGCATCCACCTGCTCGGTCAGATCGATCCCGACCACCTCGGCGCCGGTATGTGATGTGAGATTCGTAATCATTGCAGCAGATTGCGCGTGCTGCCCAGCACGTGCAACCTGCCACTCCCGTTCGGAAAAGGAGGCAGCCATGGCAGTCGGTCCGCAGTTCCCGATGGATTTCACCAAGTTCTTCGCCGACATGAAGCTGCCGGCGGTGCCGGATATGGAAGCGCTGCTTGCGGCAAACAGAAAGAATCTGGAGACGCTGGCTGCAGCCAACCGGGTCGCGCTGGAGGGCGCACAAGCCGTTGCACGGCGTCACATGGAGATCGTGCAGAGCAGCATGACTGAGGTAACCGATGCGATGAAGGAGCTTGCCACGGCCGATGCGCCCCAAGCCAAGGCGGCAAAACAGGCGGAACTACTGAAGCAGGCCTATCAGCATGCTGTTACGCACATGAAAGAACTCAGCGACCTCATTGAGCAGTCGAACGCCGAGGCGCTGGCGCTGATCAACCAGCGCTTCGCCGAGGCCATGGATGAGGTGAAGGCGCTGGCTGAGAAGGCCAAGTGACTTTTGATAAACCGCATTCAAGAGTGTGTGACAGAGACCCTTAGCCAGCCTTGGTTTGATAAAACCACAGTATAGTTTGCTACTCACTTCGGCTTGGCCGAATGAGATGTCCCAGCGCGGCATTGTTGGTGCCGTCAAGGAATAATGTGCGCCGAATGAGCGCCGACTTGGTCAGGGAGTGTCCAGGATGACAGCAGCCAATGCGGCCGTCACCCCGAGTGGGATGTCCGAAGGGGAACATAAAGCGCAGCTGCGTCGTGCGGTGATCGCCAGCACGATCGGCACCACGATCGAGTGGTACGACTTCCTGCTTTACGGCACCGTCACCGCATTGGTGTTCGGCAAACTGTTTTTTCCCAAGTCCGATCCGTTGGTCGGCGTGCTGGAGGCGTTCAGCGTATTCTTTATTGGATTCGTCGGGCGACCCATCGGCGCGTTCATCTTCGGGCATTGGGGTGATCGCATCGGTCGCAAGGCAACTCTGATCGTAACCTTGTTGGTAACAGGCATTGCCACCGTCGCCGTTGGCTGCGTCCCTGGTTATGACAGTATTGGTATCTGGGGCGCCGTGCTGCTCACATCGATCCGGCTGATCCAGGGTATCGGGGTCGGTGGCGAATGGGGCGGCTCGGTGTTGCTGGCGATGGAGTGGGCAAGCACCAACAAGCATCGCGGCTTTCTCTCTGCCTGGCCGCAGTTCGGCGCCCCCGCGGGCCTGTTCCTGGCGAATTGTGCCGTGCTGTTCTTCAGTTGGTTCGCGGGCGATCAGTTCCTCGTCTGGGGCTGGCGAATCCCATTCTTCCTCAGCGCTATCATGGTGGGCGTCGGACTGTGGATCCGCCTAGGGATCATGGAGACGCCGGTATTCCAACGCATCCTGGACGAGGAGCGTACCGAGCGTGTTCCGGTGCTTGAAGTGTGGAAGCGTCAACCGAAGCAGATCATTCTTACCGCGCTGCTGCGCCTGCCGGAGCAGGCACCTGGCTATATCGTGGGAGCCTGGATCTTCACCTATGCCACGGGCGTATTGGGATATTCACGCGACTTCGTGCTGCTGGGTGTCATTAGCCAGACCGTGTTGGGCTTCATGTGGGTGGTCTGCGCCGGCTACCTGTCCGACCACATCGGTCGCAAGAACATGTATATCCTTGGCGCCTCGTTCATGGGCGTGTTCGGCTTCGTCTACATCGCCATGCTGAACAGCGGGGTACCATGGATCGTGTTCACGGCGATTGCCGTCTCGCTGTTGCCGGTCATGACGCAGTATGGGCCTGAAGCGGCACTGATCGCCGAAAGCTTCACCCCGCGCCTGCGCTACAGCGGCAGTTCCCTTGGCTACCAGCTGGCATCGCTCATCGCAGGTGGGCCATCGCCCTTCATCGCGACATGGCTGTTCGCGACGTATGGTTCGGCCTGGCCCATCGCGTTCTACATTCTTCTGTGTGCGATTATCGGCATCATTTCGACAGCACTGCTGACCGACTATACCAACAAGGAGATCTCGGCAGAGTACGAGACCATCTGACGGGGGATGGGTAACAATTGCCTCACCCCGCTGGATTGAAACCAAATTCTAACCCGTTTCTTGGCACGATCGGAGCAGACAGCGGCGATCGGCAGCAATGGCTGAAAGAGACATCAGCGAAGTTTCCTCCTTGGAGACTGCCATCCGCGCAGACCGGAGACGCCCGGGGCGTGTCGACTACCAAAATCCACACCTGGTTGATCTGCTGCGGCGCGCTGGCACCGACGCATACACCATCGACGTGGCCGATGAACTCGGACCAGTGGAAGCCAATGTCGATGGCCTGGCTCCGGCGCGGGGATTGTTGCTGGGCTGCCTGATCGGATCTGTCGCGTGGATAGCCATCGGTCTAACGATCTGGCTGATTTTCTGAGCAGAGTTAGACCGGCAGCCTGATCCTGGCCCTCAGGCCACCCAGGGGGCTGTCCTCCAGCACAATCTCTCCGCCGTGCGCACGGACGATGTCACGGGCAATGGTCAGGCCAAGACCGGTCCCGCCGGCGGCATCGCTCTCGAACGGCCGGAACACGCTCTCACGACGCTCGAGAGGGATGCCGGGGCCGTCATCGTCCACCGTGACGGACACCATCCGACCCTGCCGAATGGCAGCCAGCGCAACGCGGTGCGCATGACGGCGAGCATTGTCCACCAGATTGGTCAGCGCTCGGCGTACCGCGTTGACACGCAGTGACAGGGTGAGCGTCGCGGGCGCATCTACCGCCACCTCCGCCCCCGATCGGCGCGCGCCGGCGGCGACCTCTTCGAGAACCGCCGACAGGTTGACCGGTTCGGCTTGCTCGCTCCCCTCGCCGCGCGCGAACGCAAGGTAGCCGCTGACCATGCGCTCCATCTCTTCAACGTCAGCCGTCATCTCGGCGACGTCCTCGCGCAGCTCATCCCGTGCCGGCAGCATCGCCAACGCCAGACGCAGCCGGGTCAGCGGCGTCCGCAGGTCGTGTGACACGCCTGCCAGCATTTCCGTCCGCTGAGCAAGGAACCGGCCAACTCGTTCCTGCATACGGTTGAACGCAGTGGCCGCCTGACGCACTTCCGTCGCGCCTTCCGGCTTGATCGGACCAATGTCCCTCCCCATCCCGAACGCTTCGGCCGCAGAAGCGAGGCGTCGAATCCCCCGCACCTGGTTGCGCATGAACAGCGCGGCGATGCCGAACAGCAGCATCGACATGCCGACGATCCACACCACAAAGATATAGATAGTGCCGGCATACAGCCGTTTGCGCGGGGCGTTGACGTTCAGCACCCCATCCGGCAACTGCACGCGGACCACCACTAGACGCGGCTCGGACACCCAGTCCGCATAGAACGGTAGGCGAACCTTCTCCCAGAGCGAGTGGGCAAGATCGTCGTCCATCGGGCCTAAAATGTTAGGCGAACGCGTGGTGGGCAGCTTGGCGCCGGGCTCGATGTTCATATCGAGCTCGAACTGGTTATTCGCCCACTGCAGGATCCAGGCGCGATCGGCGGGTTCCGGGTAGCGGCGCAATAGCTCCAGCGTAAAGCCGATCTCACTGCCGACTGCGCTGGCCAGTCGGCGAGAAACGAGATCGAGATGGCTACCATAAAAGATCTGCAGCGCAACCGCCTGGAGCAGCACGAGCGGCAGCAGGATCATCAGCAGGCTGCGCCCCAGCAGCGAGCGCGGCAGCACCTTACGAATGCTCCGATTTACAATGCGCGCGGGCTGCTGCAGGTCCGGCATGTCAGGCGCCCGGCTTCAGCACATAACCACGCCCGCGAACCGTATGCAGGAAGCGTGGCTCGCGCGGGTCTGTCTCGACCTTGCGACGCAGGCGGGTCACTTGCACGTCGATAGCGCGTTCACCTGAATCATCCATGCCGAGTGCGGCACCGATTTCCTCACGCGACAGAACCTCGTTCGGCTTGCGCGCAAGCGCCACCAGCAATGCGGCTTCACCGCCGGTCAGCCGGATATTCCCCTCGGGACCCGTGAGCTCGCCCCGCCCTACATCAAAGCTGAGGGCACCGAGCTGCACCGGGCCGCGCGGCACTTCCTGCGCCGGCGTGGGCGCACGTCGCAGCAGGGCTCGGATCCGCAGCACAAGTTCGCGCGGCTCGAACGGCTTTCCCAGATAGTCATCTGCACCGGCCTCGAAGCCGGCGATGCGATCCTCCGGCGTGCCACGCGCGGTGAGCAATAGCACCGGAACGTCGCTGCCCTGCTCGCGCCGCAACGACTCGGTAAGTGTCAGGCCGTTCTCGCCCGGCATCATCACGTCAAGCACCATCATGTCCGGATGCATGAACCGCAGCTTGTCACGGGCCTCGGACGCCGTCTCGGCGGTGGTGACCCGGAAGCCCTCGCCCGCCAGATAGCGCGACAGCAGCACGCGCAGTCTGGCGTCGTCGTCCACCACCAGGATGTGGGCGTCCTCCGCCATCAATTGCCCCTCGAGTGATGTGCATCGATATAGGTGCGCGCGCTGTCGTCCATGATGGCGCGCAAGACCCGGCGGAACCCGTCCACTGCACCGGCGCCGGCCTCGCTATACGCGGGGCCGAGGCGCTCCTTTTGGCGATCGAACAGCCTGCGCTCCAGCGCCGCGCCGGGCTCGGTCAGTGTCAGCAGCCGTTGGCGGCGATCGGCGCGGCCGGGTGACTGCGCCACGTAACCGCGCTCCACAAGTTCGCTCAGCACGCGGGCGAGCGACTGCTTGGTGATCCGCAGGATGCCCAGAAGGTCGCTGACCGTAATGCCTGGATTGCGCCCGATGAAGTGCAGCGCACGGTGGTGAGCACGCCCGAGGCCCAGCTCGTCCAGCGCAACATCCGCCGCGTTGGTGAAGTCGCGGTAAGCAAAGAACAGCAGATCCTGCGCCAGGCGAAGAGCGGTTTCGGCTGGATCGGCCTTTGAATCGGGCATGGCAGGGATTCCTGAAGTCGCGGGATATTATGTCAGCAATATTGACTTATCGGCATGATCATCATAGAACTCCGCTTCGGACGGCAACGATATTACGGAGAATAGGGCTGTGGAGTTAGTTCCTTTCGACGGTCGGGACGGCTGGATTTGGTGGGATGGAGCCCTGGTGGCGTGGCGCGACGCAAAGCTGCATGTTCTGACGCATGGACTGCACTATGCCAGCGCCGTGTTCGAAGGCGAACGGGCGTATGCCGGCAACATCTTCCGGCTGCGCGAGCACACCGAGCGGCTGTTCAATTCGGCGCGCATCATGGGGTTCGACATCCCTTACAGCGCCGAACAAATCGAGGCGGCAAGCATTCAGGTGTTGGCTGCGAACCGCCTGACTGACGCGTATGTGCGCCCGATCGCCTGGCGTGGCAGCGAAATGCTGGCAGTGGCGGCACAGCACACAAAGATCCACCTGGCGATCGCCGCGTGGCCCTGGCCCAGCTACTTCGGAGGCGATCGGATGGCGGGCATTCGCATGGACATGGCAGAGTGGAAGCGGCCGTCGCCGGACACCGCACCCACCGCGGCGAAGGCAAGCGGCCTTTACATGATCGGCACACTGGCAAAGCATCGAGCCGAACAGCGGGGCTGTGCCGATGCACTGATGCTGGACTGGCGTGGTAACGTCGCCGAGACCACCAGTGCCAACGTCTTCTTCGTAATGGACGGCGATTTGCACACCCCGGCCCCGGATTGCTTCCTGGACGGCATCACGCGGCGGTCAGTGATGAGCCTGGCGCGACGCCAGCAGATCAAGGTCGTGGAACGACACATCACGGAATCAGAGATCGGTCGCGCGACCGAGGTGTTCCTAGCCGGCACCGCCGCGGAGGTGACGCCGGTAAGGCAGATCGGCGAGCACTGCTACACGCCCGGACGCATCACCGAAACGCTGCTGAAAGGCTATGATGCCTTGGTCCGGCAATCGCCGGCCGAGGTCGGGAAGGTGGTGGCGATGTGAGCCATTCGCTCAACGCTGTTCTGGTGGGATGTCGCAGACGGACGTAACGAAGGCGGCTACCTCAGTGCGATCCCATTTTAAGTGCACCCGCTGGGAGGAGGCTGGCCGCCTTGCCAGGCTCACCCCAGGCCGTCGTTCAACCGCCGGCCGGATCGGGCGCGGCACAAAGCCACCACCACAGTTCGGGCAGACATTCAACAACACCGTGTCCACGCACTGGACGCAGAACGTGCATTCAAAACTGCAGATGCGGGCGTCGGTCGCGTGCGGCGGCAGATCCTTGTCGCAGTACTCGCAGTTGGGTCGGAGTTGCAGCATCGCCAGTCCTCACTCTTCGGGTGGCGCTGTCGAGAGCCACCAACCCTCACCAGCAAGCCAGCAGGTATCATCCGGTTCATCCGGCGGACGCCAGAGCGAGCGCACTGGTGGCGTGAACCGCGAGGCTTGAAGCGCCCTCGCCAACCTCGCTTCCGCCGCGGCATCGCGGCCACCGACACAGTCGATCATGCCGACGCGACAGACGTTGCGGGCAGAGTAGCGATGCGTAGCGCATCGCCGGCGCGTGATCAGCACGAATGTGCCACATTGATCTTCACCCGTCAGTGGCACGAGCAGGCGACCGCCTTCTGTCAACGAATCAAGCCAGGCAGGCGACAGATGCGTCACGCCGGCGTTGATGATGATGGCATCGGCTGGCCGATCGGGGCGAAATGTGAAGCCATCGGCCGTCACGACATTCGCCTGCGGCCAGGCGTCCGCCAGGTTGCCGCGTGCGCACCCAGCAAGCGCCGCATCGATCTCGATCGCGGTGACCATGCCGCCACGGCCAACAATGTCGGCGAGAATCGCGGTGTAGTAGCCAGTGCCAATGCCGACATGCACGACATGCTGGTCGGTGGTGAGGCCAAGCTGGTCATAGCAGAACGCCCATAGGCTCGGCTGCCCGCTGTTCAGCCGACGCGCCGCATCGATTGCAATCAGCACATCGTGGCAGAGATGGCGCGGGTCGGTGTCTTCGGTGGTCCAGTAGTCGCTGAGGTACCATGGGCTCAACAGTCGCCACGGCCCTGGGCCGGCAAAGTGTTCGCGCGGCACCGTGGCGAATGCCGCAACCACCGCCTGCGATCGTACGTGGGCAACATGTCGCAATTCCTCGGCAAACCAAGAACGCGCTTCGGCAATGTCGATCATCGCGTCGCCTCGATCACGTGGCCGACCAACTCGGCTACCGGCAGCGTGCCATCGCACCGAAGGACCGGGCAGATCAGGGTGTCCAGCCAGCGCTGGTGTCGTGGCAGGTTGCGGCCCTCACGCGTACCATCGTCGTAATGCGAGGCCCACTCGATGAACTCCTGGTCTACCCAGCCTCGCCGTGCCTCACGCTCACGCAGGCGCTGCATGCGAATGCCCGTTGGGACGTAGAGAAACACAACTAGATCGAACAACGCGATCACTGGGCCGCCCCATCCATCCAGCGACCCGCTCAGCACCCAATCGGGACGGCCAGCAAACATTTCGTCCATCAGCCGCAGTCGGTCGGGCACGTCACGCCGCTGTGTATACGGCGGTGTAGTCGGCTGCCAGAAGTAGTCGTCGGTGTCGTGATGCGGGATAGCGAGCGCGTCGGCGAGGGCGCGGCCCAATGTGGTGACACCAGCGCCGGCTGCCCCGGTGACATGGATGCGCCGAGTTCGCATGACGCGGCATCTATAGCTGCTCGCGAGCCACGCGGGCCACCTCATCAGTAGTCGTCCGCCAGATCGCGCCACGACCCAGCACCCGGGAAAGCGCCTCGCGCAACCAGCGAATGCGATGCGCCTGCCCACTGACCCATGGATGCAGGGTCAGGTTGAAGCAGCTGCCACCTTCGTCGTGAAGAAATGCGAAGGCGTCGGCGATGTTGTCGGCCCATACCTGCGGCGGCACACGGCGCAACCACATGCATTCCATGTCGTTCCATTCCGGCTGCGGTGGCAGCGCGATCAGGTGTCGGCCCAGCAAGAAGGGACGATCATCGCTCGCCCAGTCCGTAGTATATGTGAAGCCGGCTTCCACCAGCAGCGCCGGGGTTCGTTCCGATTCGTTGAAGTCCTGGCCGCACCAGCCGAGTGGTGCTTCGCCGGTGGCGGTGCGCACCGCATCACGGCTCTCGATGATGAAAGCACGTTCTTCTGCTTCGCTCATTTGGCCGGTGATGCGGCGCGTCGCGTAGGTGCCGTGCGCCATAAAACAGGCGTTGCGGCGAACCAGTTCGTCCACCAATTCCGGATAGCGCTTCGCAGCCGTCGCGCCCAGCGCCACACTCGGCGTCACACCGAACCGATCCAGCACATCCAATACACGAAAGATGCCGACCCGAGCGCCGTATTCGCGCTGGCTCCAGGTCAGCCAGTCGGGAAAGAATTTGCCCAGCGGCGAGACAATCCGTGGGTCGCGATCGGAGTCCTCCGGCGGGTTCACCTCCCAATAATCGAGCACCAGCGTCACGGTGAACGCGATCCGTGCGTGGTCGGGCCAGATGAAGCGCGGCGCCTCGGTGAGCGTGCGGAACGCGTGATGCAGATGGTCCATTCCGGGACGACGGATTTCGCCCACCTGCGGTGTGTTAAGGGGCTCAGCCATTGGCGGCCTCCCGCGCGGCAAGGTGTGATTCGATCAGCGGCAGATGATGCTGATTGAACCAGTCAGTGATTTCTCCTGCGGTGGTGAGCCAAACGCCAGGATGCGACAGGATGTATTCCATCGCACCACGGAACGCGCGTATCCGATGCGGCTGGCCGACCCAATAGGGGTGGAGGGCAATACACATGACGCGCCCCTGCTCGGCGCCTTCCGCATAGACCGTGTCGAAATAGTCGCGGATCTGGCAGACGAAGTCGTCCGCTTCCTGGCCGCGGCGGTGCAGAATCACGTCGTTGATGTCCACCGAGTAGGGCATCGAGATCAGCCGGCCGGTCTTGACGTTCAGCGGGAAAGGCTGGTCGTCGTGATACAGATCGGCAGTGTAGTCGTAACCGCATTCGGCAGCGAGGTCGAACGTATTCAGCGTGTTGGTGATCGCAGGACTGAACCACCCGCGGAGCCGGCGGCCGGTCAAGCGTTGATGGATCTCTTTGCTCTCTTCCATCGCCGCGCGTTCTTCGTCGGGGGAAAAGTTCCAGTGGTAGCGCGTGTTGTAGATGCCGTGCGACATGTATTCCCAGCCGCGCTGCTCCATGGCACCGAGAATTTCGGGGAAGTGCTCCAGCACCGCCATGTTGAGGCTGACGGTACAGCGAATCCCGAGCGCATCGGTCAGGTCGAACAGACGCCAAAGCCCGACGCGATTGCCATAGTCGCGCTGCGTATAGCCGAGAACGTCGGGATGTGGTGAACGCGGCCATGGATCGCGGGTGCGGACGAACTTGGGCAGGTACTCGTAGTGTTCGATGTTGGGTACGACCCATAGCGCCAGGCGCGCGCCGTTCGGCCAGCGCAGCGGCGGGCGATGGAGTATAGGCGAATAGCTGACGAGATTGGGTTCCATCGCAGTCCCTTCATCTCCGTGGCGTGTGGATGCATCATTGTATGCGGACTAGCCTCAAGAGGACAGGCAGCCGGATATCTGCGGTGCAACCCACCTCGCGGGCCGCACCGAAGCGGCCGAACCAGTGGGTGGGACGCCTCAACTGCTTGGATCCAGTCTAAGAGCTACAGCGGCCCGTCGGCCTCAACTTGGACGGCAATGCGGTTATCATCCGATATCAGGTTGGCCCTCCCCAGAGACTCGGATCGGGCGGGTGGATCGTGCTGCCATCGTAGCGCAGTCGCGCACCGCGATCGACCGCCAAGCGCAATGGCCCGGCGAGATCGACGATTTCCGCCTGCTGTGCGACGAGCAACGCCGGGGCGATCCCAAGCGATGTGCTGGTCACACCACCGACCATGATTCGCAAGCCACGTTGCTTCGCTTCCGCTGCCAGCGCGAGCGCCTCGGTCAGGCCGCCCGCTTTGTCGAGCTTGATATTGATCGCGGCGTATTTCCCGTCGAGCCTGTCGAGATCGGCCCGTGTCCGGCAGGATTCGTCAGCGCAAAGCGGGATCGGACGCTGCAACTGCGCCAGCGCGTCATCAGCACCGGCAGGCAGCGGCTGCTCTATGAGTTGGACCCTTGCGTCAACGAGGGCCGGCATGAATTCTCTAAGCTGGGTCTCATTCCAGCTCCCATTGGCATCAATGATGAGGCGCGCCGCCGGCGCCGCCTGGCGCACCGCCTGTACCCGTTCGACATCGCGGTTTCCCCCTAGTTCCAATCTGAGCACCGGCCGGGCCCTGTTGGCCGCCGCCATTTCAGCCATCCTGTCCGGCGTATCGAAGTCGAGCGTGAACGCCGTCACGACTGGCTTCACCGCGCCGAGCCCCGCCAGTTCCGCGACGCTGCGATAAGCGCGTTTCGCATCTATGTCCCAGAACGCGCAGTCAAGCGCGTTGCGCGCTGCGCCAGGTGGCATGGCGCTTTGCAATGCGTCACGGTCGAGCCCGGAAAAGACCATGCCCTTCATCGCATCAAGCTCGGCGACAACGCTGTCAATGCTCTCGCCGTATTGCGGAAGCGGCACACCTTCGCCGCGGCCGCGTGACTCGACGTCGGAGATCTCGGCAACGACGACATCGACCATGGCCTCGACCCCGCGCGCCGTGGCAAGCGGTCGCCCGAGTGGCCACGCACGACGCGTGACTGTCAGTCGTTGAGGATGTGGCGCCATGTCCGTCGCAACCCTTTCGGCGGTGGTCGGATAACCGCGGGATGATCGACCTGGGAAAGCAGCCGGTGCAGCACCGTTCGGTCGGAGGCCATTTTCGCAGCCTCGCCACCAGGCGCTGGTCGGGACGCAAGATGGCGAAATCCTGCGCCGGGCTAACCCATCATCGTGTCGGCAGCTCGAACGTTACCAAGCGCCAGAATTGGGCATGCTGGTCCACGGTTCGGCTGGCGGCAGCGCGTTGCCGGCCTGCAGCAACTCTATGGAGATGCCGTCCGGAGTGCGGATAAAGGCCATGCGGCCATCGCGCGGGGGGCGATTGATTGTGACGCCACGGGCGATGAAGGCGTTGCAGGTGTCATAGATGTTGTCGACGGCGTAGGCGAGGTGCCCAAAATTGCGGCCGCCAGCATAAGGCTCGGGATCCCAATTGTAGGTAAGTTCCAAGGGAGCCGCTTCGTCGCCAGGCGCGGCGAGGAACACGTTGGTGTAGCGGCCCTTTTCGTCTTCACGGCGGCGAAGTTCGTGCAGGCCGAGTACTCCGAAGAAGGCGATGCTATCCTCCAGCGAGCTGACTCGAACCATCGTATGCAGATATTTGGTCATGGTGTCCTCAACGTTTGCGGTCATGTGTTCCTGGCGGCGCGGCAGGAGGGTGCACCCGGTGACCAGGAGGTCGGACGACACCATAATGCGAAGCGTCTGATTTGGAAGACTAGCGCGACTCCCTTGAGCGGAATGGCAGATTGTGGCTCGCTCTCTTTTTCAGCACAGTAGTCCCGATGTTCAACCTCGGCCGGCCCCGCCAAGCGGTCGACGCGCCGGACTTCCGCATTGTGTGGCCAAAGCTTGACCCGGGCGTCCAGCCCGTCGGTAATCGATCGGGACCGCGTTGTCGCGGAGCAGGAGACACAAATGCCGACCGTCCATCCGCAGGTGCAGAAAGCCCGCGACCTTATACCTCTGATCGCCGCGGCCTCGGACGAACACGACGAAATCCGCAAACTCACCAAACCGGTCGTCAAAGCCCTGATCGATGGCGGGTTCTTCACCATGCTGAAAACGAAGTCGGTTGGTGGAATGGAGCTGAAGCCGTCGATCTTCGCCCAGGTGACCGAGACGTTCGCCACCGTGGACGGCTCGACCGGGTGGGTAGTGTGTCAGAGCAACGGCTGCTCGACCACGAGCGCGTATCTCGATGCGCACATTGCCCAGGAGATCTTCGGCAGACCGGATGGGATCGTCGCCTGGGGGCCGCCCGGCTCGCCATACGAGGCCACACCGGTTGAAGGCGGATACCGGATCACTGGCAAATGGCGCTTCATGAGCGGCAGCCAGAACGCCACCTGGCTTGGGGCGCATCTGCGGGTGGCCGGCACCAAGGAAACCAAGACCTTCCTGTATCCCAAGTCGAGCGCCACGTACCACGATATCTGGCACACACTCGGGCTGCGCGGCACGGCCAGCAATGAATATTCCGTCGACAATCTGTTCATTCCGCACGAGCGTGCCATCTACCGCGACGACCCACGCGACCGCCGGACCGACAGCCCGCTTTATCGTTTCACCAGCAACCAACTCTATTCGATTGGATTCGGTGGTGTCGCACTTGGTATCGCCCGAGGCACGATGGACGCATTCCTGGCTCTGCCACGCGAAAAGACTCGCCGCGGCGCGGGCAGACCGATGGCGGAGAACAATGTCGTCCAGTCGCACGTTGCGCAGTCCGAGGCGCGATGGCGGTCTGCGTGCTATTTCTTGCACGCAGCGGCAGACGAAGCGCTGGAAACGATCGAGGAGCGTGGCGCCATGGACATGGATCAGCGCACCCGCCTGCGCCTGGCCTCTACCTGGGCCATTCAGTCGTCACGGGAGATTGTCAACACGCTGTTTCACGACTGCGGCTCGATGGCGGTGTTCGAGGAGAATCCATTCGAACGCCGGCTGCGCGACATTGACACAGTCGCGCAACAGGGCCAGGGGCGGATCCTGCACTACGAGACGGTCGGTCAGGTCATGCTTGGCCTGTCGCCGGAAAATATCTTCTAGCTGCGCACAGGCCTGCCCCACCAGCGCTCAAGCCGCGCGGGAAGGCATTGTGAGCGCCGGTTGAGCATTTCTCACATCGCGGTCATGCCGCCGTCCACAAACAGCAGGGCGCCGGTGACGTAGGACGCATCATCCGAGGCCAGGAACAGGATCGCAGCGGCGACCTCCTCGGCCCTGCCCGGGCGCTTCAGCATGGTGCCTTGTGCGGCCTTGGCGTTGTATTGCTCTACGGTCTCGCCGGCGGCTGCGATGCGGCGCTGATGGAACGGCGTGAAAATCGGGCCAGGGCCGACAGCGTTTACACGAATGCCCTCGGCCGAATGGTCGGCGGCGAGCCCCCGCGTCAAGCCAGCGACCGCGGCCTTGGTGGTGTCGTATTGCAGGTTGCCGCCGCCGGCGACAACGGAACGAACAGAAGCGACGTTGACGATAGCTCCCCCTGAGGCACCGCCCTGGTTGCGGCGCATCAGCGGAACTGCTGCCTTGGCACAGAAGGCGTAGCTCATCAGGTTGACGCTGAGGATCTCGTTCCAGCTCGCGGCACTCGCCTCATCGATCTTCTCGTATTTGCGGATGCCGGCATTGTTGACCAGGATATCGAGGCGCCCGAATTTTTTCACGGCACCGTCGACGAAGGCGAGGCATGCTGCCTCGGTACCAACGTCGGCCTGCGTGAAGGCGACCTTGGCGCCGGCGGTTTCGAGCTCGGCTGCCACGCGCTGACCGCGCTCGCCGTCCCGATCGCAGAATGCCACGCTCGCGCCCTCGGCTACGAAGCGCCTGACCGTCGCCTCGCCGATCCCCGATGCCCCGCCCGTCACCGCCGCGACCTTGCCGTCCAGCCTTCCCATGTTCGCTACCTTTCATTGCATTGCGAAACCCGCACCATCATACGTCGTATTCCTCCGCTGGGCACCGCCTGGCGCGATGGTGACGACGCATGAGCGGAGGATTGCGGGTCGGCGCGCTGCCGATCATGCTATGGAAAATCCACGATGCTGCCGGACAGCGGATAGACCGACCGAACCCGTCGTGTATCTTGCCCAATTACCAGTCGATCAGGCTTCGAGGCGTCGAAATCGATCGTGGCGTCCAAGGCAAAGCCGCTGAAGACGAACGGCAGGCTCCGTCCGACGATAGGGTCGGGCTTGTCAAG
Organism: Pseudomonadota bacterium; assembly: GCA_046735215.1. Classification (GTDB taxonomy): domain Bacteria; phylum Pseudomonadota; class Alphaproteobacteria; order Acetobacterales; family Acetobacteraceae; genus JAMXLO01. The sequence goes on from JBKPSV010000374.1 coordinate 26,639, forward strand.
AAGGCCGAAATGCCGGAGGGGCCGGTATTTCCCAGCTCGGTGATAAGCGCCCGCGCGCACAGCATCCCCGACCTCCACCGTGATGCTACCTTGGCGCAAGTGCGCGTACCAAGCGAAGACGTTCTGCGTGATTTCGACAACTACGTTATTGCCGCCATAGTCTGACTTTGACTTGGGGACCATCGGGACAGCAGGCGCCTCATCGGGCATGCCGTCGTCGACGTAGACCACGACGCCATCGGCGACTGCGAGCACGGTCTCGCCGAAGCCATAGTATTGCTTGATCCTCTTGCCGTCGCCTTCAAAGATTCGGTTGAGGGCTGGAGCAAGACGGCGAACTGCCCTTGGCGCGAGCCAAGAACTCGGCGACAGTTGCTGAGATCAGTGGCTGTGTATCCTCCATAAGGAAGCCAAGAATGCATAGAGTGGTTCTACCGGATTGGGCCCTCGGGTCAACCAGCGGAAGTGCCGGTAGCGCGGGAAATTGTAGACAATGTGAATACGCTTGCCACTGCGGTCCGGGCCGGTGGAGGCCTCGTTGTCTTCACCAAACACACCTTCGATGCCGAGACGGCGATCGCCTGGTCGGTGTGGCGCGATCATTTCGCCACCGGTGACTGGGGTCAGCGCATGGAAGAGGCGTTCACATCCGGCAATTACGGCCACCAACTGTGGCCCGACCTCGACGTCAGGCCGGAAGATATCGCCATTCAGAAATACCGGTTCAGCGCCTTCGTGCCGGGATCGTCCAACTTGGACGCGATCCTGCGCAGGCGTGACATCGATACCATAATCGTCACCGGAACCGTGACCAATGTCTGCTGCGAGTCGACGACGCGCGATGCCATGATGATGAACTATAAATGCGTCATGGTGTCGGACGCGAATGCCGCCCTGAGCGACGAAGAGCACAACGCCACGCTCGTGAGTGTAATGGCGCGGTTTTCCGATGTGCGTTCCACCGCCGAGGTGGTGGCGCTGCTGGGCCAGGCAAGGAATACGCCCTGAAACTCGACGCCATACCACACCATAGGGCGCCAGAACTTGAGCCAGCCAGCTTGCAGCGCTATCGGATTAGCGGAACGAGTACACCGCTAATGCATTGTCGTGCAGCAGCTTGCGCTTTTCCTCCGCCGTCATCTGGAACCGCCAGGCCTGATGGGGATCGTCAAAATCCCAGTGCGGATAATCGCTGGAATAAACCATTCTGTCCCAGCCAATCCATTCGAAGGTCTGACGTAGATCGTCGGGCCGCTCCGGTTCCTCGACAGGTTGCGTCGCATACCAGAGATTGGTCTTCAGATATTCGGAAGGCTTGCGCTTCAGCGTCGGTACCTCGCTCCGCATCTTGGTCCAGTGCGCATCCATGCGCCAACCGAGCTGTGGCACCCAACCGAAACCGCCCTCGATCATCACGATCTTCAGGTCGGGAAACACGTCGAACACGCCTTCCAGGATCAGGCTGCTGATCTGCGACTGCACCGAATGCGTACCCAACTGGTGATCTTCGACGTAGAACTGTGCAAACCCTCCAGGAGATGGAGCGTAAGCCTGCGTTCCGCCCGAGTGCATGCCGATTGAGAGCCCATGCTTGAGCACCGCCTCGAATATCGGCCAGTAGCGACGGCGCCCGATCGGTTCGGTGGTCTTGCCACCCACCTGCACCTGGCAGAAGCGCCAATCGCCGGCGCGGCG
>JBKPSV010000375.1:0-8701 GCA_046735215.1 Pseudomonadota bacterium
CCGTGTCTGGGACAGCTACGATGCCATCATCGCGGCGTGCTGCGACGGCTGGAACAAGCTGATGCGAATGCCCAACCGCATCGCCTCACTCACCAGACGAGCCTGGGCAATAACGGTGATCGGATAGGGCACTTGGTATAAGGCCCTGTATGATTTCCGTAATTCCATCGTCCATGGGAAGTTCAGCTATGGCTATTCGTTGCTGTCTGGGTCAGTTCTCGAGGAGAATCAGACGGCTGCTAAGTGGAAGTCCTTACTCGGCAAGTTGGCCCGCCTGTCGCTGTCTAAGTTTGGTACAAAAAGAATATAGCCACCTCAGAACCCGCCTGCACCTTGCCACTGGTTGGCATCAACAGCAGATCCGGCGCATCCATCAGCACGGTCAGTTGCTCGCAACTGTCCTCTCCACGGCCTGCCCTAACAGTTCTACGCCCAACTCCACCTCCCCCTCGGTGACCGTGAGCGGCGGAGCGATGCGCATCACGCCTTGGGAGGCGCCTGCACGCACGATGTTCGCAGACAGCCCCAGTGTCAGCGCAAGATCCGTGACCGCGTCGGAAATCGCTGCGGCATCGCGTCCGCCGAAGGCGCGGAACTCCAGACCCATCAGCAGGCCGCGGCCGCGCACGTCGCCAATACATTCGTATTTCTGCTGCAGGCCACGCAATCCGGCTGCCAGCCGCGTACCCATCAGCTTGGCCCGCTCGGCGAGGCCATCGCGCTGGACTATTTCCAGCACCTTCAGTCCTACCGCCGCGGGCAGCGGGTCGTTCACATGCGTGGTGTAGAACAGAAACTCGCGGGCATCGGCTTCGGCGGCAATCGCATCGGTGGTCTGCACCGCCGACAGCGGCAGCCCGGCGCCCAACGTCTTCGACAGCGTCAGAATGTCGGGGACAACGCCGTCGCGTTCGAAGGCGAACATGAGCCCGGTGCGCCCCACGCCGGTCTGCGCCTCATCCAGGATCAGCAGCATCCCGCGCGCGCGGCAGTGCTCTGCCAGCGCGTCCAGATAGCCAACCGGAAGATCGATGATGCCGCCGCTCGACAGCACAGGCTCGGCGATGAACGCGGCCAGGTTGCCGGTGCACATCCGATCGAGCCATTCGAATGCGTCGTTCAGTTCCTCGCGCCAGCCGACACCGGCGAACCGCGGCCGGTAGGCATTCGGTGCCGGGATCGCAAAGTTGCCCGGCATCATCGGCCCGACGCCGCGCCGCCCCGCCTTGTAGGTGGCCGCCGCCGCGCCGCCGGTCATCCCATGCCAGGACTGCGCGAACCCGACGATCTCCCACTTGCCGGTCACCAGCTTGGCCAAGCGGATCGCCGCCTCGTTCGCCTCGCCGCCGGTGGAAAGCAGCATCACCCGCGGAAGGTCGGGCACCAAGCCGGCCAAGCGCTCCGCCAGCGCGACGACGGGCTCGCTCAGCATCGAGGAGAACAGGTGGTCCAGCCGGCCGACCTGGTCGCGGACGGTTGCGACAATCTCTGGATGACAGTGCCCCAGGATCGCGCTCATCTGGCCCGAGGTGAAGTCCAGCACCTTCCGGCCGCTCGCGTCATACAGGAACGATCCCTCGGCGCGCACCGGCGCAAAGGGGACGAAGTCGCCGCCATAGCCCAGCATGTGGCGCCGCGCACGCTGCCAGAACCCGCTGTCGTCCATTGCCCGTTCCCCGTCCATGCCGCCGCTTTTCTGCGGCAAGGACGCCGAACAGCCAAGGCCGGCGAGTAGGCGGCAGCCTCCGACTAAGCGGCGGCGACACCTCCTTCACTGCCCGGGTGCTTGATTGCGCCGGCTCGATGGCCGTGGTGCTCGCCGATATGACTGTAGGCGAGCACGCCGGCCTTCGCCCGCGCCGCGGCATTTTCGTCCGGCCCGGTCGCCTGCAGGGGCGCCATGGTGGCGGGTGCGGACATAGCGGTGCTCGCCGGCACGCTCTGCCCGGCAGTTTGTGCCGCGAGCGTGGCCGCAAACGAGGCCGCCTGGGCCTCGGTCAGTTTTGTGTGGTCGGATTTTCCGCCCGCCGAGGCGGCGCCTTTTTCACTGAATTTGCTCAGACAGCCACTCAGCGCCTTTTGCGATCGACATCACCGCTCCGATTGCGCCGCCGATGGCAACCAGTGGAAACATTCTAGCCTCCAGTGGGATAAACCCACCGGAGGCAGAGCAGAAATCGTGCCAGCCTACTTCAGAGGTGAGAACGCGGCCGGCACTACCAGCATGTTCTCCTGCTTCAGCAGCGCCCCGGGTGGCGAGCCTGGCGGCCAAATGCCTTTCGATACCGCCTCGGAGCGGATGCGCGAGCGCTCCGCGGCATCCTTGTAGGCCCAGATGTGGCACCACTTGTTGAGGCCGCCCAGCTCCGAGTACCAAGCGCCGACCAGTGGCGAGAGCTTGATCCGCTCCGGCACTTTCTCGGCCCAGCGTTCCATCACCGCCGGCAGCGTGCCTGGGGCGTAGGTGTACATGCGGATTTCGTAAATCCCGCCGAGACTGCGCGGTTCCAGCGGCGGCGAAAACGCGGCTGGCAGGAATATCTCGCTCTTCTGCTCGATGGTCAGCTCGCGCGTATTCGGCGGCCAGCCTTCGGCCTTGGATGCTTGCGCACGCACAGCCGCGCGCTGGTCGAGACTATCGTAGGGCCAGACGTGAATGACCTGGTTCAGCGGGCCCACTTCGGTGTGCCAGAAGGCAGCCAGTTTCGAGAACTTCTCGCGTATATGCAGCGCAGAGGCAAAACGCTCTTCGAAGGTCGGGATATTCCCTGGCTTCAGCGTGTAGGTGCGCATTTCGATGATCATCGCCTGCCCTCCCGTTTGATGGATGAGCAAACGTAGTGCCCGCTGCGCCGATCACGCAAGCGAGCGGCGAAGGGGAACCGAGGCGCTTCAGAAACGGAAAGACCCCCGCACGCCCTCAGCGTTGAACGGGGGTCATCATGCGAAGTCTATAACTTCGCGCCTGGCTCTGATCGCCAGACGATAGCGTGGGCTTAATGGTCAGTCGCCGATGCCACGTTGGTCGGCAACTCCGAGACTGCCCGGTGGAGTCATGCTGCGATGCACCCTCCCTTGCAGTGGAACGATTGAAAATTTGCGCCTGATGCCGCCAGATGTCAAGCGGATTGCAATCGCCTCACTTCAAGAATTTGCAGTTGCATACGAGAGGATCGGCAAATTGGTTAATTCGCCACTGCCGCTTCCTGTTCGATGGTAATCACGTCCCCCGCCAGCGTTGTGCGGCGCACATCGCGCACTTCTTGGCGGTCGAACCGTCGCGCACGGTGCATTGTCGTGCGGTTGTCCCACATCACCAGGTCGAAGGGACGCCATGCGTGCGAGTAGACGAACTCGCGCTGCGTTGCGTGCTCGGTCAGGTCGCGCAGGAACATGCGCGCTTCCGGAAGCGTCCAGCCTTCGATCGCCCCGGCGTGCGATGACAGAAACAATGACCTGCGTCCCGTGACCGGATGCACGCGCACCAGCCGCTGACGTACCGGCTTGAACGCGACACGCTCCTCCTCGGTCAGATCGGTGAAGCCGATCGCCTCACGCGAAAAGATCAGCGAGTGCAGACAGACCAGTTCCTCGACCTCTGCCTTGGTTCGGTCATCCAGCGCATCGTATGCTGCGCGCATATCGGCGAATTCGGTGTTCGCACCCCATGACGGCAGCACGCGGCCGGACAGCAGCGAATAGCGCGCCGGCACCGGACGGAACGAACTGTCCGAATGCCATAGCCGATCGCCCAGCTTGAAGAACCATACGCGGTCCTGGTCGGACATGATGTTGCCGTTCTTGTCCAGATTGGAGAAGTCGGCGATGCCGGCGCCGAGGCGGCTGTCGGAACGCTTACGGATATGCCCGCCGCCCTTATAGTTCTCGAGCGCGCCGAACTGCTGGGTAAATGCAAGTTGCTGCTGGTCGGTGATGTTCTGGTCACGGAACACAAGCACCGCGTATTTGTCCATCCCGGCTTCCACTGCGGCGATTTGATCGCGGCTGAGTGGCTGGCCGCAATCGATCCCCGCCATTTCGGCGGCGAACACAGGAGCGAGTTGGCGAAATGTCACGGTCATTTCGGGTGCCTCCTCATAGCACCGCGTCCGCGGTGCGCGTCGTGGTCATGCCTGTTTCAGGCAAGCAGCGCCACATGATGGCACGCAACCGGTCAGCCGGGCAGATCCCATATCATGTGCCGGATTCAGTCATGGTAGCGGGTCCCTCATTGTGCGGGCAGCCGCGGAATTGCATTGGACAGGTTCTGAGCGACAGAACGAGCAGCGAACCGCGACCGGAAGTTGCTCCTTTGATAACAGTGCAATCCGGCCCATGATGCCCTTTATAACGATATCGATCTGGCTGTTCTTAGTATAATCAGCTGGTGCCACGAAGCTTACGCGATTCTGCGCAATGAGCTTGTGTATTTTGTTGATCGCCTGAGAGTTCCGCTTAGGGTCGTAAACGGCCACAGAATATCCGCCTTGATCGGTCGTCATCTTCATGCACGGAATATCGGTATCTCCGTCTCCCACGAAGATCATCCTGCGAAACGGGACTTCCCTTTCACGATCGGGTACATACTCATTCAACCGATCAGTATTCCATGAATTAGAAAACCCTTTGTTGATCCGGAACAGAAACTGTGTCTTGTTCGTAGTGTTGATTGCGAAACCCGGCCATACAGCCTGGCCCTGATCACCGTATATAAACCTGGAGGCAAATACTCGCTTGAGTTTCGAATAGATTGGGCATCCCTCTATCATCTCAAAGGTGCCGTAGGACACAATATAATGCCCTAGCATCAAACCGTGCTTATCAGCGAACGAATCAATGCGCTTGAACCAGCTGCCATCTGCAAGGCCGGGGAATAGTGCCGCGCACCTTCCATGCTGCCGAAGCTGCTCAGCCGTTACCTGGATCTCTCGCTCCTTGGCCTTCTTGATGATCAGATGCATGTAGCACAATATCTCGTCGGCATCGCCTTTTGGGCAATCTGCTTCGCTTGGCCCCAAAACTCTGCGGGCGAGAGACCAACCTCCTTGATGAAGCTTTCCTGGATATTTCCGCGCGCCAGGGTGCCATCGAAGTCGTAGACGAGGGCTGTTTTCAAGCGCCTTGATGCCGGTTGGAGATGCATCCGGAAGATTCCCTAACGCCCGTCCGAAGCGGGGCCGCGATATCTTGTGGCTTGGTTTGTGTCTGGCAGTTCGCCAAGTCAGGAGGACTCAACTGGAAACGGGCGGTGGCCACTTTATAGCGTAGTATGAACTTTGCTATATTGCGACCAATCCGAGAGCCAAAGCCCCTGCAAGCTAACCGACACCCCGCATCATCGCTTCTTTCTAATCCGCATTCGAAAAAAGTTCCTTATTACTGGATGCTGGCGGGGCTTGATCCAACAGTCCTATTTCCGGGAGTTGCCGATGGAGTTGGCAGAGACCCGGCTGGCTTGCCCGCTCATAAAGGTGGCGGAGGCGCCACCGCGCCCGGCCCCACAGAGTCGATCAGCCACTGGCGGAACAGGGCGATCTTTGGCGTATCGGCGGTCGCTTCAGGTGCCACGATGTAGAAGCCGGCATCCGCCGGCAGCACCACGTTGAACGGCACCACCAGCCGTCCGGCAGAAATGTCCGCCTCGACGAAGCGCGTGCGGCCGAGCGCAATACCGAGTCCTTCGACCGCCGCTTCGATGGCCATGAAACTCTGGTCGAAGCTCAGTCCGCGGCGCGTCGCCAGCGACACCGGCAAACCTGCGGCGGTGAGCCACAGCTGCCAGTCCTCGCGCGAGGCGGTTGCGTGCAGCAGCGTGTGATTTGCCAGATCCTCGGGACTGCGCAGCGGGTTGTCGCCGTTCAGCAGCGACGGGCTGCACACCGGGAACATGTCCTCGGCCATCAGCCAGTCGGTGCGCAGGCCCGGCCAGTTGCCCCGGCCGTAGCGCACCGCCATGTCCACTTCCTCGCGCTGGAAATCGACCAGATGCGACGAAGTGGTGATGCGGACCTCGATCCCAGGATTAGCATCCTGGAACGCCGCAACCCGCGTCACCAGCCACTTGGCGGCGAGCGAGGCCGTCGTGCTGACGGTCAGCACTCCCTCGCGCTCGGGGCGTCGGAGACGGTCGGTGGCACGACGAAGGTCCTCGAATGCGCCGCGCACCGCCGGAAGATAGGAAGCCGCCTCACGCGTCAGTTCGAGCGCGCGATTTCGGCGGACGAACAACTGCACCCCAAGCTGCTCTTCGAGCCGCCGGATCAAATGGCTCACCGCCGTCTGGGTGACGTTCAGCTCGTCAGCAGCGCGAGTGAAGCTCAGGTGGCGGGCGGCAGCCTCGAAGGCGCGCAGGCCAGACAACGAGGGCAAAGTTGCCATGCGGCGGGATGTAGCATGACGTCAGCTCATGTGAAGCCTGACAAAGTATCCTTTGCGAACCGAACCAGCGGGGTCCACTTCATCGGCAGTTCTCCATGAGGAGCAGGATCGATGTCTGCTTTTGTCCACCCATCGCTGACATATTCTCAGCCACTGGTGACCGAGAGGGCGGCCCGGCGCGGGCTGCTGGCCACCTTCCGGCAATGGCGTCAGCGTGTGCACGAACGGCGCGCACTGGCCGAACTGACCGAGCGCGAGTTGGCGGACTTTGGCGCCTCCAGCGCCGACGTATATCGTGAGCTATCCATCCCATTCTGGCGCTCACTACCGCCCTGCTAAGACTGGCACCGAGGAGGAGCTTTCCGATGAACGCAAACCGCCTGGACGACCTGCCGCACATCGACGCCACGCTGAACTACCTCGGGCGGATGGACGAGCGGCCCCGGAACTACACCTACGAGCCGCCTCCTGGCGTGGCGCGCTCCAATACCGTGCGCGACCCGCACACCGTACCGATCCATGATGCGCGGCCGCTGGCCGACGACATTTCGCTGGACCGCGAGGGCTTCGCCCTGATCCACGCCGCCAGCGCGGTGAAGGATTTCTGGGACGAGGACGAAGTGCGGCGGGTGTATTATCCTGAGGTGCAGCGGGTGATCGCTGAAGCGACGGGCGCGAGCAAGGTGTTCATTTTCGACCACACGCTGCGGCGGCGCGTGAAGGACACTGCGGACCGCACGGCCGGAGCACCCCGGCAACCCGCCACCAGCGTGCATGTCGATCACACGGCGACGTCCGGGCCGCAGCGGGTGCGCGACTTCTTCGGCGACGACGCTGAAGCGCTGCTGCGCGGCAGGGTGCAGGTGATCAACCTGTGGCGGCCGATCCGTGGTCCGCTGCGTGATACACCGCTGGCGGTATGCGATGCGGCGTCGGTCGCTTCCGAGGACCTGGTGCCATCGGATCTGGTCTACCAAAAGCGCACCGGCGAGACCTACGGCGTGAACTACAACCCGGCGCACCGTTGGTTCTATGTGCCTGAGATGCAACCCGATGAGGCGCTGCTGCTGAAGTGCTACGATTCAGCGACGGACGGGCGCGCGCGCTTTGCGCCGCATACGGCTTTCGAGGATCCGACCACGCCGGCCGATGCGCCGCCGCGTGAGAGCATCGAGATCAGGACTCTGGTGTTCCACGAAGCCTAGGGCGTGATGATCGAAGGCGGAATCGCCGGAGATCTGAATTACGCGATGAAACAATGAGCTAGAGTCGAATGGGCGAATTGGCCTGTGCTCATCCGGCTCTAGCGATCATTGTCCCATTTCGATCGGCGATTGTGCTTACGGCCGGGCAGCCGGCCTCAAGCCCAAGCCGCCTCCGACGGTCGCTGCACAGTTCAGTGCTCGCCGCCCAGACCTTTTCCGTTGCCGATCATTGCCAGCACCTCGCGGCGCGTCGTTGGATCGTCTCGGAACGCACCGAGCATGCGGCTGGTCACCATGGTGACGCCTGGCTTGTGGATGCCGCGCGTGGTCATGCACTGATGCGCTGCCTCGATCACTACTGCGACGCCGCGTGGCTCCAGCACCTGCTGGATGGTGTTGGCGATCTGCGCCGTCAGCTTCTCCTGGATCTGTAACCGCCGCCCATAGGCGTCGACCACGCGTGCCAGCTTGCTGATGCCGACAACGCGATGATGCGGCAGATAGGCGACATGCGCGCGTCCGATGATCGGCACCAGATGGTGCTCGCAATGGCTCTCCAGCCGGATGTCGCGCAGCAGGACAATCTCATCATAGCCGTCGGTCTCCTCGAAGGTGCGCTCGAGCAGAGCGATAGGATCGATCTCGTAGCCGGAGAAAAACTCCTCGTAGGCGCGAGCGACCCGGGCCGGAGTCTCAAGCAGGCCTTCGCGGGTCGGATCGTCGCCGGCCCAGCGCAACAGCGTACGGACAGCCGCTTCGGCTTCTGCTCGGGTCGGACGGTCTGTCGAGGCCGCGGTCGCCGCGCGAGCGACAGGCGAGACGATATTCACGCAATTTCTCCCGGACGGTGGATTGGGTTCGCACGCAATATCCGAGCGCGCCAGTCGGGATATAAACCGCTCAGCCCAAGGCACAACCCTGTGAGCGGTCGAGCGCGTGATTCAGACGTTCGGCGGTTCCGCCTGTGGTCATCGCACTAGTGCACCCTACCGCTTTGGTGGGGGCTGTCCAGACTGAAGGCCGGAATGGCTACGTCGAAGTTCTCGCCCGACGACGGGACGACCATGTGGTAGGCGCCCACCATGAAGCCGGACGGCGTGTCGAGCGGCGTGCCGGAG
>JBKPSV010000376.1:0-3032 GCA_046735215.1 Pseudomonadota bacterium
CTTGAAGCCTTGCGCGGCCAATGCCTTGACCAGGTGACGCAGACTGCGGCTCACCCAGCGTAGCGATGAGCACGGGTCACGGCGTCATCGATCAGCGCCTCAAGCGCCGCCGGCAAATTCGGCTGGTGCGCAACCGCGCTCACTAGACATCCCATGGGGGCAGGCTCATCCCTAAGTATCAGCACATCCAATGGATCGCCATCCTCACCAATCGTGGACGGGACGAAGCCGAAATCATAAGGCCAAAAGCTGCCCTTCGGCATCACCGTGTTCAGCCTGAATGCCCCGTACGTTTCCTCGAACTTGTACTTGTTTGGGCTCCCTTTCGGGGTTTCAATCACGGCTATGAGGTCCTCATCTGGACCTATTGGAGGTAGCTGCGTGAGTAAGGGCGGCAGCTTCATCTTCCTTCGACCTGATATTGTTGATCTGGCTCTACACGCCGGGTTCTGCCGGATAGCTGGGACCGTTCGATGAGTGGCCACGCAAACCACAAGCTAAGAAGAGATAACAACAAGAAGGCAGCAGCGATACCCGCAGCGAGTCCTGATCCCTCGATCATGCGTGACAGCACCACGTAGCAATCAGCCGCCATGCCGACAGCCAAGGGTACGAGTGCGGCGATCGTAATGCGCCCGCCAATTCTCAGGAAGCTCTCGCTGTCTTCTCCTGCCCATACGATCCGGTGGATGGCGGCCGGGGTGATAAGCATGGCCACCGACAGCGCGACACAGAGTAGTGCGACGCCGTGTAGTATTCGCGGCACCGGCAAAAGCCTCTCGAAAGCTTCGGTCAGCACTATCGCCAACTGAAACCCGAACAGTGCCTGAGCACCGGGTAGGATCACACGCGCTTCCGTCAGCATCTGCTCGATCCTGGAGTGCAGCGGCGCAGTCTCGCTCACGTCGCGTTCGGCTTCTGCTCTCCGACGTTCCTTGGCGCCATAATGTGTCTTCATGATCCAGCCCACCCCAAACCATGCGGAAGCACTTACGAGCGCGAAACCTGCACCAGCAAGTATGCCACCTACCGCGCTTTGCAGAGCGCGGCTGAGCGCTATTGACAAATCCAGGCCCAATGCTGTTGCGAATGGAACCAACGCCAGGGCCGCACAGACTGAGGTGATGGTTTGGGTGCGGCCGGTACTTTCACCCCGGTCCACGATTCGATGGAAGGCGGAGGGTGCGATCAGGAGGCAGACGGTTGCCAGCATGAGCCCCAGCGCAACGCCGTCCGCAAGTTTCGCTGAGGGCGGCAAGGCATCGAAACGCGGTCGAAATACCGCATTGAACTGGAAGCCGAGCAATATCTGCGCACCGAGCATTAGGGTTCGCGTCTCATCGAGTGAGGTCTTGACTTTGCCGCTCAGAGCCATTGCTTCGGTATCGGCCGGGTCGGCGCCTACAGTTCCTTTCCAAGTTGCTTGGCGACCGCCGCCGACATCGGCCCGACCTTTTCCACCGCTTCGGCAAGTTGTTCGCGGCTGATCTGCCATTTCGAGGTCCAGTACTCCACCTCGTACCGCTCGTGCATATTGATGCGTTGACGGTCATGTGAGCCGCGTATCTTCGGATCATTAGCCATTTTGTCTGCTTCAATTCCGCTGCCAAGCGAGAACTCTGACAGCGAGGGATAGTTGCGAAGCACCTGATTGTGACCGGGCACTTAACCGGCCAACGGTTCGCCGGAAGTTGATGGGGGCCTAATTTCGACCGTGATGTGGCCCCTTGCCGCCACACGAATGGCCGCTGACAAGGAACGGCAACTCCAAACGTCCTATGTCTGAGGCGGCAGACGCCGATCTAGAATTCCCGTCTGCGGAGGGGTCCGATCCCGTCGTCGGAACGTCCAGACCACGTCTCCTGGGTATCCTTGGTCCGGGGCTGATTACCGGTGCTTCAGATGATGATCCAAGCGGTGTCGCCACCTATTCGCAGGCCGGCGCCCAGGTGGGTTTCGCCCTCCTTTGGCTTATGCCGCCCTTCACCTATCCGCTCATGGCTGTTACTCAGGAGATCAGTGCACGCCTGGGTCGGACAACAGGCCGTGGCTTGGCTGGCAACATCCGGCATCATTATCCGCCGTGGGTCGCCCAAGGCTGTATTGGGCTGCTTCTCCTGGCCAATGTGATCAATCTCGGAGCCGATCTTGGCTCCATCGGCGCGGTGTCGCAGATGCTGGCCGGCGGCTTACGTTGGCCGTACGTGGTCGCCTTTGGCTTGATCTGCATCGGCATGCAGGTGGTCCTAGAAATATACACGCTACGTCAAGGTATTGAAGTGGTTGACGTTGAGTCTGTTGGCCTACTTCGGCACCACATTCATGGTGGCGGTTCCTTGGCGGGAAGCTCTGCACGGGCTGCTCGTCCCCTCGTGGCAGAATTCGAAGGACTACATTTCCCTCGTTGTCGCGGTCCTCGGCTACCGGCCGAAGAAGCTGATCGGGTCATGGCGGCTGTGGCTGCTCGAACGCTGCCGGGGCGGTGACTTCACACTGCGTGGCCTGGTCGCCGAGCTGGCCGAGCGGGGCCTGAAGGCGGACTACCGTGTGGTGCGGGAGTTCGTGCACGCGGAGCAGCTCAGTCACAAAAAAGACGCTGATCGCCAGCGAACAGGACCACCCCGATGTCGCGCGCCGGCGTGCGCAGTGGCTGCGCTATCGCCATCGGATCGATCCGTCGCGCCTGGTGTTCATCGACGAGACCTGGACCAAGACTAATATGGCGCCGCTGCGAGGTTGGGCGCCACGCGGCGAGAGGCTGAAGGCCAAGGTGCCGCATCGGCGATAGAAGACCATGACTTTCCTCGCCGCGCTGCGGCTCGATCGTGTCGAGGCGCCATGGCTGATCGAACGTCCGATCAATGGCGAGCCGGCTCTACGTCAAGAAGGTGCTGCTGCCGACACTGCGTCCCGACGACCTCGTCGTCATCGACAATCTCGGCAGCCACCGCGGCAAGGCAATCCGCCGGATCATCCGCTCGGTCGGCGCCAAGCTGTTCTTCCTGCCGAAATACTCGCCCGATCTCAACCCG
>JBKPSV010000377.1:0-33150 GCA_046735215.1 Pseudomonadota bacterium
ACCCACATGTTGCGCTCGGCGCAGAGCTGCAGATAGCGCTCGATGCGCGCCGATGAATGCTCTGGCCCCTGCCCCTCGTACCCATGCGGCAGCAGCAGTGTCACGCCTGACATGCGCAGCCACTTGGTCTCGCCCGAGGCGATGAACTGGTCGATGATCACCTGCGCACCATTGGCGAAGTCACCGAACTGACCTTCCCACAGCACCAGCGTACGTGGATCGGCCAACGAGTAGCCATACTCAAAGCCCATGACGCCGGCTTCCGACAACAGCGAATTGTAAATCTCGATCTTCGCCTGCTCAGGCGCGATGTTGTTGAGTGGAATGTATTCGTGCTGGTTCGTCTGATCGATCAACACGGCATGACGCTGGCTGAATGTGCCGCGCTGGCAGTCTTCGCCCGACAGGCGAACGCGATTCCCTTCAAGCAGCAAAGAGCCGAACGCGAGCGCCTCGGCAGTCGCCCAGTCAATGCCATCGCCTGCCTCCAGCACGGCCTCCTTGGCTTCAAGCTGGCGAGCAATCCGAGGATGCACATCGAACCCGGCCGGCACGCGCGACAGCGCCATACCGATCTGGCGCAGCGTCGGTTCCGCCACGGCAGTGTTCGCTTCGTGCAGTTCGAAGTCGGGTTCAGGTGGATGAAATCCAGCCCAGTGGCCTTCCAACCAGTCAGCCTTGTTGGGCTTATAGCCTTGTGCGGCCTGGTTGGCGGCATCCATCGTGGTCTGAAAATCGCCCCACATCTTCTGCGCGTCGGCCGCCGACAGCACGCCTTCCGCCGCCAGTCTCTCGGCATACAAGGTTCGGGTCGTCTTCCGGCTGTCGATGGCGCGATACATGATCGGCTGTGTAAACGCCGGCTCGTCGGTTTCGTTGTGCCCGTGGCGACGATAGCAGACGATGTCGAGCACGATATCGGCGGCAAAGCGCATACGGAATTCCGCGGCCATGCGCGCGCAGAAAATGACCGCCTCCGGATCGTCGCCGTTGACATGCAGGATCGGCGCCTGGATCGATTTCGCGACATCTGTGCAGTAGAGGCCCGAGTAAGCGTGCGCCGGCACCGTGGTAAACCCGATCTGGTTGTTTACCACCAGATGGATCGTCCCGCCGGTGCGGTAACCGATCAGCTGGCTCATCGCCAGCGTCTCGTACACCAGACCCTGGCCGGCGAATGCCGCATCGCCATGCATCAGGATCGCCATCACCGAACTGCGTCGCTGCGTGTCGCCGGCGCTGTCCTGCCGCGCGCGCACCTTACCCACCACCACCGGATCCACCGCCTCCAGATGCGAAGGGTTCGGCTGCAGGGAGAGATGCACCTTGTGACCGCCCACCTCGATATCGGTCGACGTGCCCAGGTGGTACTTCACGTCGCCAGAGCCCTGCACACTGTCGGGCTTGAAGCTCTCGCCGCCGAATTCGGAGAACACCGCGGTGAACGGCTTCTTCACGATATTGACCAGCGTGTTGAGCCGGCCGCGATGCGGCATGCCGATGGCGACCTCCACCACACCCTGCGCGGCGACGGTCTCGATTATCGTGTGCAGTGCCGGGATGGTGATCTCGCCACCCTCGAGCCCGAAGCGCTTGGTGGTGACGTAGCGCTTCTGGCAGAACGCCTCGAAGCCTTCCGCCTCGGTCAGCTGCGTCAGGATCTTGCGCTTGGCCGAAGCGTCGAACGCGGTACGCCAGGGCGCGCCTTCAACCTTGCGCTGGATCCACGACTTCTGGTCCGGGTCCTGAATATGCATGAACTCGACGCCGATCGGGCCGCAATAGGTGTCGCGCAGGATGGCGACGATGTCGCGCAGCGTCGCTGTCTCGCGGCCGAGTACGTTGTCGATGAAGATCTGCCGATCGAGGTCGTTGTCGGTGAAACCATAGGATTGCGGATCGAGCTCGGAGTGCGACGGCGGGATCTGCAGCCCCAGCGGATCGAGCCTCGCCTCCAGGTGTCCGCGCACGCGATATGACCGGATCAGCATCAGCGCGCGCAAGGACGCGATCGTGGCAGCGCGGACCTGCTCGCTCGACAGCGCGGTCGGCGCTCGCCGGACAGCCTCTGCATCGCCGTTCGTCGCGAACTGACGCGGCGCCCATGACGCGCCGGTCGCCTCTTCCAGCACCGACCGCGCGTCTTCGTTCAGCGCGCCAAACAGCTCGGCGAAGGTCGGGTCGACCGAGACCGGGTTGGTCGCCCAACGGGCGTATTGCTCCGCGAGGAATGCCGCATTCGCGCCGCTGAAGGCCGAAGCGAGAATATCTACGCCTGCCATCTGACTAAAATCCTTTGCTTTCGCCGCGAAAGCCATCGTCTACATGGACGCGCGAGGCACGCCGCGAAGCCTTGCTCCAACGCGCGCAGGGATGCTTCTAGCGCATGCCCCGGATGGGGCAAATGCTCACGTCTCGCTAATTCGTGAACCGTCGGTGATTACCTGGAGCTTAACAGCCTGTGCCAACCCCGCCAGATGGTGGGTTCCCGGACCTAAACCGTGCGCCATATGCCCGGTCTGCGCCGCGATGGGGGAGAGATCATGCAAATTCGCACCGGCATGCTGGCTGCGCTTGGGGCCACCATTTGTCTGTGGACCGCCGACGCGCTGGCGCAGGCCGGTCCCCCCCAGGTCACGGTCGCCAAGCCGCTCGCCAGCCGCGTCGCACAATGGGACGAATTCATCGGCCGGTTCGAAGCGACGGAACGCGTCGAGGTGCGCCCGCGCGTGTCCGGCTATATCGACCAGGTGCATTTTCGCGACGGCAGCATCGTCAAACAGGGCGACCTGTTGTTCACCATCGACCGGCGCCCTTTCAGCCTGGCGGTCGATTCAGCGCAGTCCGACGTGGTGCGGGCCAAGGCGCAGGTCGTTCTGGATGAGGCGGACTACGAGCGCGCCGCTCAGCTGGTGAAGACCGCGGCCACTCCTGTTCGCGAACTCGATCAGCGCAAGGCCAACCTCGACATCGCCCGGGCGCGAGAGATGGCTGCAGAGGCTGCACTGCACACGGCGGAGCTCAATCTCGAATGGTCCGAGGTCCGCGCGCCGATCGGCGGCCGAGTTTCGGACCGGCGAGTCGATCCCGGTAACCTGGTCGCCGGCGGCCAGAACGGCGCAACCCTGCTGACGACCATCGTCAGCCTGGACCCGATCTATTTCGTGTTCGACGGTTCGGAAGCCGACTACATCCGCTACGCACGGCTGAGCGTCGGCGGCCAGCGCGGCTCGTCGCGTGACACGCCCAACCCGGTGCGCGTGCAGCTCGCCGATGAGACCGACTGGCCGCACCAGGGCGTCATGGACTTCGTCGACAACGAAATCAGCGCGCACTCCGGCACCATTCGCGGCCGGGCGATCTTCGAGAACAAGGATCAATTCCTGACGCCGGGGACGTTCGGTCGGTTGCGGCTGTACGGCGGCCCGCTCGATGCGCTGTTGATCCCTGATGCGGCCGTGGTGTCCGATCAGGCCCACAAGGTTGTGCTGACGGTCGGCGAGGACAACAAGGTGGTGGGCCGGCCGGTCACCTTGGGTGGTATGGCGCGGGGATTGCGCGTCGTCGCCTCCGGTCTCTCTCCCACCGATCGCGTGGTGGTCGGTGGTCTGGCCAACCCCTTCGTGCGTCCTGGCGCGACGGTCGAGGCACGCGAAGGTGCGGTCCATCCATCCGGCAGTCAGTTCGCCGCCGACCAGTAGCTCCCGGAAATGCGCTTTTCGCACTTCTTCATCGACAGGCCGATCTTCGCCGCCGTCCTGTCCATCCTGCTGACCATCGCCGGCGCGCTGGTGGAACGAGCTCTGCCGATTTCCGAATACCCGGAGATCGCGCCGCCCACGGTCAGCATACGTGCAACCTATCCTGGGGCCTCGGCCGAAGTACTGGCAGAGACCGTCGCCACGCCGATCGAGCAGGAGGTGAACGGCGTCGACAACATGCTCTACATCACCTCGCAAGCGGTCGGCGATGGGACCTTGAACATCAACGTGGTGTTCAGGCCCGGCACCGATGTTGATACCGCGCAGGTGCTGGTGCAGAATCGCGTGTCGGTCGCCGAGCCGCGCCTGCCCGAAGACGTGCGGCGCCTGGGCGTCACCGTGCGCAAGGCATCGCCCGACCTGATGATGGTCGTGCACATGGTCTCTCCGGATGGCTCGCGCGATCAGCAGTATATCTCCAATTACGCGACGCTCTACATCAAGGACGCGCTGGCACGGGTTGATGGCGTCGGCGACGTGAATGTCTTCGGTGCACGCGACTACTCGATGCGGGTCTGGCTCGATCCCGGCAAGATGGCGGCGCGTGGGTTGACCGCAGAGGACGTGGTTGCCGCATTGCGCGCAGCCAACCTTCAAGTGGCGGCAGGCGCGATCAACCAGCCGCCGGCAATGTCGCCGGGAGCCTTTCAACTGGCGGTGCAGACGCTGGGACGTCTGACCGATGCCGAGCAATTCGGCGACATCGTGGTGCGCGCCGATCCCGACCGCACCGGATTCGTCCGTATCCGCGACATCGCCCGCGTCGAGCTTGGATCGAAGGACTACACGATCAACGCCTACCTGAGTAACGCGGTGGCGACCGCGATCGTGATCTATCAGCGCCCTGGGTCGAATGCACTGGCGACCGCGGCGGCGATCAAAGCGGCGATGGCGCAGGCCAAGCAGGATTTCCCCACCGGGCTCGACTATACAATCGTCTATAATCCGACCGAATTCATCCAGCAGTCGATCAACGAGGTCGAGCGAACGCTGTTCGAGGCGATCGGACTCGTCGTGCTCGTGGTGATCCTGTTTCTGCAGACTTGGCGTGCCGCGATCATCCCGATCGTCGCAATACCGGTTTCGCTGATCGGCTGCTTCCTGGTCATGGGCATCGTCGGTATCTCGTTCAACACCTTGTCGCTGTTCGGCCTGGTGCTGGCGATCGGCATCGTGGTGGACGACGCGATTGTCGTGGTGGAGAACGTCGAGCGCTATCTGCGCCAGGGCATGTCGCCACGCGAGGCCGCCCACAAGACGATGGACGAGGTCGGCAGCGCACTGATTGCGATTGCGCTGGTGCTGTGCGCGGTCTTCATCCCGACGGCTTTCATCAGCGGGCTGCAGGGATCGTTCTACCGACAATTCGCCATCACCATCGCCGCCGCCACGGTCATCTCGGCCTTTGTCTCGTTGACGCTGTCGCCGGCGCTGGCGGCGCTGCTGCTGAAGCCGCATTCGCATGCGCCGCAGCAGACGTTAGCGTATCGGCTGGGCGCGCCGGTGCGACGATTCTTCGCCGGGTTCAATTGGGCTTTCGAGCGGCTGTCCTCCGGCTATGGCTGGCTGGTAGGCCGGCTGGTCCGCATCGGCGTCATCATGTTGGTCGCTTATGCCGGGCTGATCTATCTCGCGTATCACCGCCTGGAGGTCACGCCGACCGGGCTGATCCCGCAACTCGATCGCGGCTATCTGATCGCCGCCTTCCAGTTGCCTTCAGGCGGGTCGCTGTCGCGCACCGATGCGGTGATCCGCAATGCATCCGAGATCATCCTGTCGCGGCCAGGTGTGCAGAACTCGGTGGCGTTCGTCGGCTTCGATGGTGCCACCTTCACCAACGCGCCGAACGCCGGCGTGATCTTCGTGCCGCTGAAGCCGTTCGAGGAGCGCGTGCCACTTGGCCTGACCGCCCCACGCATTCTCGCCGATCTGCGCCAGCAACTTGGGCACCTCGACGATGCATTCGTGTTCGTGTTGGAGCCGCCGTCAGTGCCAGGTATCGGCACCGGCGGTGGACTGAAGCTGTACGTGCAGGATCGTGCCGGTCGAGGGCTGCCGGCGCTGGAACAGGCTACCTGGGGCCTCGCCGGAGCGGCCGCGCAGAACCGTGGTTTCACCCAGACATTCACCCTGTTCAACACGCGCACGCCGCAGGTGTACGCCGACATCGATCGCACCAAGGCCGAATTGCTGCAGGTGCCGATCGAGCGCGTGTTCTCCACGCTGTCGGTGTATATGGGTTCGTCCTATATCAACGACTTCAACCTGCTCGGGCGTACCTATCAGGTCTCTGCCCAGGCGGACAATCCGTTCCGGCTCAGCGTGCGCGACGTCGAGAACCTGAAGACGCGCAACAACTACGGCGACATGGTGCCGATCGGCTCGGTTGCCACATTCCGCGATACCACCGGCCCCTTCCGCGTGCCGCGCTACAATCTCTACCCGGCAGCCGAGGTGCAACTGAACCTGGCGCACGGGTTTTCCACCGGCCAGGCGATCGCTGCGGTCGAGCAGATCGCAAAGGAACGCCTGCCGCGGGGGTTCGGGTTCGAATGGACTGAAATTGCCCTGCAGGAGAAATTGGCGGGCAACACGGCGATTATTGCGTTCGGCCTTGCCGTGATCTTCGTGTTCCTGTTGCTGGCGGCGCTGTACGAAAGCTGGCTACTGCCGCTGGCGGTGGTTCTGATCGTGCCGATGTGCATTCTCGCGGCAATGATTGGTGTTAATGCGCGCGGGCTGGATCGCAACATCCTGGTCGAGGTCGGCCTCGTGGTCCTGGTGGGGCTGGCGGCGAAGAACGCGATCCTGATCGTCGAATTTGCCCGTCAGGCCGAAGCGAACGGCATGACCCGGTTCGAGGCAGCGGTGGCGGCAGCGCGGACGCGGCTGCGGCCGATCCTTATGACGTCGCTGGCTTTCATCCTGGGGGTGGTTCCGCTGGCGATTGCTGTCGGCGCAGGTGCCGAGATGCGCCAGTCGCTGGGCACGGCGGTGTTTGCGGGGATGCTGGGTGTCACCGGCTTCGGCTTGGTCTTCACGCCGGTGTTCTATGTGCTGGCCCGGCGGCTCGCCGCGGCGTGGGAGCACAGAAGCAACTCGGCCGCGGCGACGACCGCGGCCGAGGTAGCACGTCAGCCCTGAGGCTGAGCAGACGGTGGCTCACTGGGAGCCGGCGGCCGGTTGCGTCTCTCGTCCATGAACTGGTCGAACTCGGCCTTGTCCTTGGCGAAGCGCAGGCGTTCCAGGAACGATGAAAACTCCTTCTGCTCCTCCTCCAGCCGGCGAAGCGTCTCGGCACGATATTCATCGAACGCCCTGTTGCCGCTGGACGGCCCTGTGGCCTGACGCTGGGGTCCGCCACACCAGAAGCTCTTCCAGCCCGCCCAAGGCGGCGAACCAGCCTGCTGGTTCCAACCGCCCTGCGGATACCAGCCGCTCTGCTGCTGCCAGCCGCCCGAGCGGCCGCATCCCCAATAGCCCATGCGCTTGCTCCATATACCGAAGAACAGAAGGGCGAGGCCGATCGGCCACCAGAAGATGAAACCGAGGATCATGACGGCGATCCACAACGGCTTCATCGTGTACCAGTTGCGCCAATGGTCCCACCCGGGCTGGTTCCAGCCCGCTCCAGGCCCCCACGGCGACGCCGTCGTCCCTGCCGGATTGCTGTAGGTACCGTTATTCGCCGAGCCTGACATTTTGCGGGCCTCATGTGAATGTAAGATACATTTACATGATGGGAATGCGACGCTCCATGGTCAAGTGGAATCGGTCAGGATGATTGGGGGCCGCCCGCCAGCCCAAGGCTCTGCAGATAGATCAGCACTCCGGCCTCGAGCAGATCCTCCGGTGACATCGGCAGCTTGCGACGCGAGGGGTCTGCACGTACGAACAGCGAGGCGATCCCGTGTGACAGCGCCCAGACGTGCAACGCCACCATAAGTGACGGCGGGCGCTGACCGAGTGGCAAGCGAGACGTCAGCCGCTCGGCCGCCTCGCGCAGCACGGCGAAGGCCCGATCACCCGCGGTGAGCAGACCTGGATGATTGTCGAAGGCCATCCGGGTTTCGAACATCGCCGCGTAGTAAGCCGGTTCCTCCCGCGCGAATGCCAGATAGGCGCGGCCAAGCGCCTCGAACGCTCGGATCGGATCGGGTTGACCGTCGTTCCATGCCGCCGACAGCAAGGCGGCGAATCGGTCGAAGCCGCGCAGGGCGACTTCTGCCAGCAGCGCCTCGGCGTCGCGAAAGTGACGATACGGTGCGCCCGGACTGACGCCGGCGAGTCGTGCGGCCTCGGCAATGGTGAAGCCGGCGGGGCCCTTCTCGCCGATCAGCGCCAGCGCCGCCTCGACCAGCGCCTCGCGCAGGTTGCCGTGATGATAGCCGCGGCGTTCGAAGCCGCCCTGCCCGGACCAACTCATGTGAAGGAGTTTTACATGCGCGCAGACGTCGGTGTGAATCGCTTCATACCGCATTCGCCACATAGGGCCTATGCGCGCTCCCAAGAAAACCAATGGAGCGAGCCCGATGATCCACGTCGACCCAGGTTGGTACCAAGCGTGCTGGTTCACGGAACAGCCGCGCCCACGCCGCAGAACCGCGGCTGTTGCGGCAGCACGGTTCGCCGTTGTGGCGGCGGTTCTGTGCGGCAGCGCTGCACTCGTAGAGCACTTCCACTTCAAGGATATGTGGCAGGGCTACCAGCAATGGGAACGGGAATGATCGCGATCTGAGAATCGGTTCCGATTATACGGCGGGTGTGCCGCTGGCCCACCCGCACCGTTCGCTACCAGCAATAGATGATTGCGCCGCGAAGTTGCCAAGCGTGAGAGACCGCATGGATAGGTCTCGATGAAATAGCGCATCACTCCTCTGCCCCCGATCGCCCGTGTACTGTTGGTTCGCCTGATCCCTCGCAACGCGCGACTCCGATGTCTGCATGCGCGTCGGTGCCTGCGGTAGAGGACACACTTGTTGTCGGCGGGTCTTCCCGGACTTCCGTCGATGGGTGACGACGCGCTTCGCTGCTCCTTGTGCCAGCGATGCGATGCAAACCAGCAGTGTTCTTGCAGCCGATTGCACCATCGAATTTGTGCTTCGCAGACGGCTGCGCGATGGCGCTACACTTCGCCGGTCAGGAGGTGGTTGATGCACCGATTTGCCTGCCTGATCACGTTGGCCTGCCTTGCGCGCCCGGCATTGGCTGCACCGCCATCAGATGCCGATCCGGCGCTCGCGCCCTGGTTCAACAGCCTGCGACAGCCGTGGACGAATGCTCTGTGCTGCTCAGTGGCGGATTGCCGGCCGGTGCATTCCCGTCTCACCGACGGTCACTACGAGGTACTGATCGAGGGCGAGTGGCGTCAGGTGCCCGATCGTCTGATCCTCAATCGCAGCGACAATCCGACCGGCCGCGCCGTCGCGTGCTGGACGCCTCGTGTCGGCATACTGTGCTTCGTTCGTGCGCCAGAAAGTTAGCTGCCCGGCTATCGACAGGACGAGTTGGCAGCGAGCCATTGTTGTGCCGTGACATTCCCCGCCGCCGCCGCTTTTTGGAACCACTCACGCGCAGCATTGCAGTCCTGGGGAACTCCCGGTCCGCCAGTTATGTGCAGCAATCCGATGCTGTAGAGTGCCGTCGCAAATCCGCGAGTAGCAGCCTTTCGGTACCACACCTCCGCCTCCTGGTAGTCGCGGCTGACCCCCTGACCGTACTGATACATCACGCCGAGATAATACATGCAGGGGGGAAGGCCCTCGGAGCAGCGGCGGAACTGGTGCAGGGCTTCGGTGTAGTTCCGTGCTTGAAGTGCATTGTAGCCCGCCGAGTATGATTCATTACCCGATAGAGGCCTCTCATCGCTGCGACCTTCGTCGGGTTTGCTGGGAGCTGCTTTGCCTGGAGCCGCGGCAACCACTTCCTGCGTCTCTTTCTGTGACCCTGCCGGCGCCTTCGGGGGCAGCGGCGGTCGCGGAATCGGAATTGGTGCAGCCTGCTGCTGTTGCGGTTGCGGTTGCGCCGGCGGCGGAGGCTTTACAGGAGGCGGTTTGATCGCTTTCCACGTGGGAACCGGTTCTGGTTCTGGCGCAAGCGTAGCCACCGGAGGCGATGGGGCGGGGGACAATGGCACGGGCGGCAGTGGAACGGGCGCACTCGAGCGTGGTTGCGGCGGGGGAGTCGGCTCAGCAACGAGACTTGCCGGAAATACCAGCACATGCCGCAACGTCTCGGACTGCGGCAGGCTCGTGACCCCGCTGTCGGTCAAGTTCAGCCGACGCAGTTCGCTCAGCTGGTCCAGTGGAGGAACACTCGTAAGGCTATTGGTATGCGACAGATTGAGTTCCTGCAGTGCAGCGAGCGAATCGAGCGGCGGCAACATCTCGACTGGCGTATCGCTGAGATCAAGCCTTCGCAACGCGGTCAGGTCCTGCAAGGACGGCAGTGTCGTAATCTTTGTGTGCGACAGATCCAGCTCGCGCAGCGCGGCAAGACCATCAAGTGATTCGATGGTGGCGACATCCGACCCGTGCAGATCGAGGCTTTGCAATTCCGGCAGCTGTTGCAGTGGCGGCAGCCTTGCGACGCGTGACTTGCTAAGGTCGAGGCGTGTCACGCGTTGTTTGGCGAGCTGGGGCAGCGCCCCAAGAAACATCGCACTGTCGGTGGTCTCCGGGAAACGCGCCGTCACGCTGGTCCCGTCGTCAGTCAGCGCGACATGCAGCGCGGCAAGCTGATTTTGTTTGCCGCTATGCAGGTAAAGATACAACGAGCCGATGCTGACAAGGACCACGGCAAGCCCGATTGCCGCCAGCGCCAACGTCTCGCGGCTGAGCCGTCGCCAGACTGGCGCCGCCGCGCTGAGCCGCGACATCAGCGCGCTCCAGCTCGAGGCTCGCTTTCGTGGAGCTTGACTAACGCTGCGCGTGGGTCGCTGCCTCGGTTCCACGGGAACCCGCATCCGCCGCGTGGCAACATCCTCGTCGGCAGACGACCTCTCCATCAGGTCCAGCATGTCGCTGACGCTCTGCGGACGGTCCGTAGCCCGCAGAGCCAACGCCTGGTCGATGGTGTTCAGCAACGGATAAGGATACCGCCCTTGTCCCACCTGGACCGCCGACACCAGAGGGTCCGGCATGTGGTTGAGTACGGCCTGCTGGCGAGCGCGTGCGTCTATGAGGTTGCCACCGATCGCGCGATACGCGACGCAACCGACCGAGAATATGTCCGAGAATGGTCCCTGGGGGGCGCCCTGGATCATTTGTTCGATGGGCGCGTAATTGCCTGAATAGACCTGAGTATAGGTGGTGGCCGCACTTGGCCCCATGTCGCGCGCCGAGCCGAAGTCGATGAGCACCGGCTGGCCGTCCGAGCGGATCAGTATGTTGGCTGGCTTGATGTCGCGATGCAGGAAGCCCGCGGCATGCACCCGCCCCAACGGCGTCATGATACCCCGCAGCACCGCCAGCAGTTCTTCGGCAGGCATGGGGATGCGGCCGCTTTTCAGAACATCATCCAATGTCTCGCCGGACAGCAGTTCCATCACCGAGTAGGCGGTATTGTTGGCCTCGAAGAACGTCGCGACCCGGACGATCCCGGGTGTTCCGCCGTTGCGCCCGAGTGAGGCCAGCAGGCGTGCCTCGGTCAGGAAGCGCCTGCGGCAGTCAACGAATATCGCTTCGTCGGAGTTCGAGGTGACGACGACATCCTGGCCCGACCGCATGGCGAACTGGCGCGGAAAGAACTCCTTGATGGCAAAAGACTGATCGAGAAGATCGTGGGCGCGATAGGTGATGCCAAACCCGCCGCGCCCGAGCACGCCGACCACCTGATAGCCGTTCAGCACCGTCCCGGCCGGCAGCGCGTCGCGGTGCAGTTGAGCGAGCGACGCGGTCATCGACGATTCTCATCTCGATGGGACATCACCGCCATCACGTGAAGCTCTTCTTCCCCGTTCGTTGCCCGGCCGGCGGTTCAACCTACCGGGCAGCCGTTCAGTCTTTCACGGGTGCTGGCCGGTAACAAGTCACCGACCCGTGAAGCAGCGGCCCTAGCAGACCCAAACCAAGGGATATATGCCACATTGGTCAAGCCCTGGGGTGAGATTTGCGCCACACCTCGAGCAGCCGAGCCTCGTCGACTGCGGTATAGCGCTGGGTGGTTGAAAGGCTTGCATGACCCAGCAGATCCTGGATCGAGCGCAGGTCGGCCCCTCCAGCCAGCAGGTGGGTGGCGAAGGAGTGGCGCAGCGCATGCGGCGACGCGTGCTCTGGCAAGCCCTGCAGCCGGCGGAAGTTGCGCAGGGTTCGCTGCGCAACGGCGGGATCGAGCCGCCGACCTCGCGTGCCCAGGAATAACGGGCTGTCCGGTTGCCGATCAGGGTGCAGCGCCAGCCAGGCGGCGAGCGTCTCGCGGACCGCAGCTAGAACCGGGACGATCCGTTCCTTGCCGCCCTTGCCCCGCACGCGCAGTGTCACAGGCTGGATTGCGGACACATCGCGGACGTCGAGCGCCAGCGCCTCGCCGATCCGCAACCCACAGCCGTAAAGGAGCGTGAACAGCGCCGCGTCACGCGCCTGCATGGCAGCGACGTCCGATAGTCCGGCAATGCCGTCGGTGACCGCGCGCGCCTGCGTTACGTCCAGCGCCCGCGGCACCGGGCGCTTGGCGCGCGGGGTCGCGATCAGCCGCAGGGCCGGATTGTCGATGCCATACCGCCGCTTCAGGAAGCGGAAGAAGCTGCGCACAGCAGACAGATGCCGGGCGCGTGTGGCGTTGCCGGCGCCTGCAGCCGCCTCCTCCGCCAGCCACGCCCGCAGATCAGCCTGACGCAGTTCAGCGAGCGCGGCGAGGTCAGGTTCACCACCGAGGTGCTGCGTCAGGAACCCAAGGAAGGCGGCCAGATCGCCGCCGTACGCCTCTACGGTGAGCCGAGCTGCGCGGCGTTCGCGCTCCAGCCATTCGAGGAACGCTGCACGCGCGTCCGCGGCAGTCATCGCCGATCAACGACCCAGTGCGGCCGCGACGGCCCGGCCGAGGAACCCGAGCGGCCCGATACCCTGAGCCGGGTCCAACATATGCTGGTCGCGCGCCAGCAATGCGATCAGCGCCGGCGGTCCTTCGCCGGGTACGCGCACCAGGGCATCGTGCCGCGCCAAGCCCGCCGCCTCGGCGTGCAGCAAGCGGGCATCGGCAGGTGCGCCACGGAACATCACCTGCCGGCCATCGAGCAGCCGCGCCACCGTCCCGTCCGGAAGCCTCCGCACGCCGGGATGCTCAGCCTCCATACAGAGATGTGCCGCATCCACCGCCAGGATCCCAGGCATCTCGCCGCTGACGCAGTCGGCCGGATCGGTCGAGCGGAGCAGCGCCAGCACCGCATCCTGCACTCGGCTCGCCAGGCTTGCAGTGGCCCGTCCCGCGGCGAGCAGCCCGTCGGCCCGTTCCCGCTGCACCCGCAGCATCGCCGCCATGTGGTCGGCCAAGCCCTCCCCATGCATTCGCACCGGCGGCTCCAGCACCCGGTAGAGTTCCGGATGCTCGGCCAGCCACGCCGGGTTGGCGCGCAGGAACGCCTCCACGATTTCCCCCTCAGGCAGGCTCATGCCGTCAGGCGATGTGCTGGCCGGTCTTCGCCCAGTCGGCGAGGAACGCCGCCAATCCCTTGTCGGTCAGCGGATGACTGAACAGCTGCCGCAGTACCGCCGGTGGCACCGTGCAGATATGGGCGCCTATCTTGGCCGCCTCGACCACGTGCATCGGGTTGCGCACCGAGGCGACGAGCACCTCGGTCTTGAAGTAGTCATAGTTCCGGAAGATCGTGACGATATCCGAGATCAACTGCATCCCGTGCTCCCCGATATCGTCCAATCGGCCGATGAACGGGCTAACGAACGTGGCACCGGCCTTTGCCGCCAGGATCGCCTGGGCAGGCGAGAAGCACAGGGTAACGTTCACCATCGCGCCGTCCTCGGTGAGGCGGCGGCAGGCACGCAGCCCATCCGGGGTCAGCGGCACCTTCACGGCGATGTTCTTGGCGATGGCGCGCAGCACGCGCCCCTCGGCTAACATCCCGTCGAAATCGGTCGACGCGACTTCGGCGCTGACCGGGCCGGGAACAGTGGCGCAGATATCGGCCAGCACGTCCTGGAACTTCTTTCCCGTCTTCGCCATCAATGAAGGGTTGGTGGTAACGCCGTCCAGCAGGCCGCTGGCAGCGAGTGACTTGATCTCCGCTGTGTCGGCGGTATCGACGAAGAACTTCATGTCATCGCTCCCATCTTGCGACGGATGATCATATAGGATGCAGGGCAGGCGTCGAAAGGAACCTGACCCAGGCGAGCCGCCACTGCTGGATGTGCAGGAGGCTGGCGCGGCGAATGGTCAACGCCCGCTGCTCCGCCGCGTCCCGGTCATGTTGCCCTATCCGTTCCCGGGGCCCTTTGACTATTGGGTCCCGCCCGACTTGCATCCCCAACCTGGGGACCTCGTCCTGGTACCACTGAACCGGCGCGAGGAAATCGGCGTCGTCTGGGATCGCTCCGCCGAAGACGGTGTCGCCGACCACAAGCTGAAGCCGATATCCGGTGTGATCGACAGCCCGCCGATGCGGCCGGCGCTGCGTCGGTTCATCGACTGGGTCGCCAGCTACACACTGTCGGCTCCCGGCGAGGTTATGGCAATGGCGCTGCGCGTGGTGCCGCAGGGCGGCAACCGGCCGCCGACCGGGTGGGTGCGCGCCGCTCCGATGCCCGACATCCGCATCACCGAGGCCCGTAACAAAGTGCTGGAGGCACTCGCAACCAAACAGCCACGGACCACGGGAGAATTGGCGGGCGCGGCCGGCGTGGGCGCCAGCGTGGTGCGTGGCATGGCCGATGCAGGCCTGCTGGTGCCTGCGGCCTTGCCCCTGGAGCCTTCGTTCGCGCACCCCGACCCCGACAATCCTGGCGGGGTTCTGGCATCCGACCAGGCTACCGCCGCGGCTGCTTTGCGCGAGGCCGTGGCCGAACAGACGTTCAGCGTCACTTTGCTGGACGGCGTAACCGGGTCCGGCAAGACCGAGACCTACCTGGAAGCAGTCGCCGAGTGCCTGCGGCAGGGTCGCCAGGCGTTGGTCCTGCTGCCCGAGATTGCCTTGTCGTCGCAATGGCTTGAACGGTTTCAGCGCCGGTTCGGCGTGCCGCCGGCAGTCTGGCACTCGGACCTGACGTCGCGGGTGCGGCGGGTGACCTGGCGGGCGGTGGCGGACGGTACGGCCCCTGTCGTCGTGGGCGCACGCTCCGCGCTGTTCCTCCCGTTTCCCGACCTGGGCCTCGTGGTGATCGATGAGGAACACGAGACCGCGTTCAAGCAGGAAGAGGGAGTGGTCTACCACGCGCGCGACATGGCGGTGGTGCGCGCCCGCCTTTGCTCAGCACCGGCGATCCTGGTGTCAGCCACCCCGTCGCTGGAGACGCTGGCCAACGTCGAGGCGGGCCGCTACCGGCGCCTGACCCTGCCGACCCGGCACGGCGGCGCCGCGCTGCCGTCCGTGGCGGCGATCGATATGCGGGATACACCCCCTGAGCGTGGCCATTTCCTGGCTCCGCCGCTGATCGCCGCGGTGGGCGAGACGCTGGCTCGTGGCGAGCAGGCGATGCTCTTTCTCAACCGCCGCGGATACGCCCCGCTGACACTGTGCCGGCATTGCGGTCACCGCATGCAATGCCCGAATTGCACCGCCTGGCTCGTCGAGCATCGCGCCCGCCGCGTCCTGCAATGTCATCATTGCGGCCATACCGTGCCGATACCGGGCGAATGTCCGGCTTGCGGCGCAGTGAACAGCCTCGCCCCGGTGGGACCCGGCGTCGAGCGCATCACCGAGGAATCCGTCGTGTCATTCCCGGACGCCCGTCGGCTGGTGATGGCGTCCGATACCATGACCGGCCCGGATGCCGCCGCTACGGCGGCTCACGCGATCGAGGCGCGCAAGGTGGACCTGATCATCGGCACGCAGATCGTCGCCAAGGGCTGGCACTTTCCGCACCTGACGCTGGTCGGAGTGGTAGATGCGGATCTGGGCTTGGCAGGTGGCGACCTGCGCGCGGCAGAACGCACGGTGCAGTTGCTGCATCAGGTGGCGGGACGTGCCGGTCGCGCCGAGGCGCCAGGGCGCGTGCTGCTGCAGACATTTTCTCCCGAGCATCCGGTGATGCAGGCTCTGGTGGAGGGCGACCTGGCTGCCTTCATGGCGCGCGAGGCAGAGCAGCGTCGACCTGGCCACTGGCCGCCCTATGGGCGTTTGGCGGCGCTGATCGTGTCCGCCGACACTGCGGCGGAAGCCGACGCGCTTTCGCGCCAACTCGGCTATTCGGCACCCTGGGGCGAGGGGATGGAGGTGCTGGGTCCCGCACCGGCACCGCTGGCGATTTTGCGCGGACGGCATCGCCGGCGGCTGCTGCTGAAGACACGGCGCGATGTGGCAGTGCAGCCGATCCTGCGCGAGTGGCTGAACAAGGTGCCGGTGCCACGAGGCGCGCGCGTAGATGTCGACGTCGATCCGGTCTCGTTCTTGTAAACAGCGCAACCACAGCTGTGCCGCACGCTTGTGAGCTATCTCACAGTCCGACCCTCAATTCGCGGGCACGATACAACCGCTGAACCCAGGTGGACGATGGCACTGGGCTGAACATTTCACCAAATGGTTCGCGCACCGGATGACTGGAGCGGCGGCGCCGCATCTGGCTGAGTTGCAACATGCTGATTTGAGAACCTATGCTGACTGCTCGAAAGCAATACGAAGGGCTGGCGGGTGCATCGTTGCTGCGGGCATCGCGTCGAGCCGCATCAGTCGTTGGTGCGGAAACGGCGCAGGCAGTGGTGACACAACCGGCCGAAAGTCCATTCACTGCGGACGCTGGGCGCCGACGAATAAGGCGCCGACTCGCGGCCATTCTCGGCGCCGACATCCGAAACTATAGCCTGCTGATGGCTGCCGCCGAAGAAGCAACACACCGACGTGTCAACACCGCACTTGATCGTCTTGTACGCGAAATCCATCGGTCTCATGGGCATATATTCTCGCATGCCGGCGACGGATTGATGGCCGAGTTTCCCAGTGCGGTTGAAGCACTCAAGTGTGCGCTGCGGGTGCAGGCCGATGCGGGAAAGCGCAATGCACGTCTGCCGCCTGAGCAGCGGATCGAATACCGCATGGGCATCAACTCTGGAGAGATCATGCTCCAGCAGGGTCGCCCCGGCGGCAACGCGATTAATGTCGCCGCACGCCTGGAGCAGATCGCCGACCCCGGCGGCATTTTCATCTCCTCCTCGGTGTTCGAGCAGGTGAGCAATGTCGTCGCGACCAATTACGAGTCGATGGGTGAACGACGGCTCAGGAACATCCGCCAGCCCGTGATGGTCTATCGCATTGCGCCGGACACGTGCGTCGCCTGGTCAGTTACGCCGGTAGTGTCACGCCGCGAAACACGCTCGGTTGAGCCCGTCGACGACGACTACAGGCCATCTCTGGCGGTGCTGCCATTCCGTACGCTGATGAAGGACCAAGCTGACGCCTACTTCGCCGAAGGCATGGTGGATGACATCATTCGCCTGCTTGGCGGCCTCAAGGAACTGTTGGTCATCGCCCGCAGTTCGACGCTGGGTTATACAGGCTCGCCCCTCGACTTGCGGCGCGTGGGCCATGAACTCGACGTCCGCTACGTCCTGCACGGCAGCCTGCGCCGACTGGGTGACAAGCTGCGCATCGCGGTAGAATTGTCCGAGGCGGAAAGCGGGCACCTGATCTGGGCGGACCGGCTCGATGGCGAACTGTCCGAGGTGTTCGACCTGCAGGACCGCATCGCCATGCGAGTCGTGGGCGCCGTCGCACCGCATGTCCGGGAACGCGAGCTCAATCGCGGCATGCGCAAGCATCCGAGCAGCATGACGGCCTACGATCTCACCCTGCAGGCGCTCGATCTGTTCTATCGGATGGATAGGGCCTCACTTGTGCGGGCGCGCCAGTTGTTCGAGCAGGCAGTGCAGCACGACCCCGACTACGCGCCGGCCTATTCGCATCTGGCCTCTTTGCACATTCGATTGATCGGGCAAGGATGGTCGGCCGACGAGATGGGAGATCGCAACCGGGCGGCCGAAGCCGCGGGTATGGCGATCGCGCGCGATCGCAACGACGCGCTCGCACTGGCTATATACGGACACCTGCAATCGTATCTGCTGAAAAACTACGAGGCGGCGCAGAACTACCTGGAGCGGGCACTCGCGGCCGGACCGAGCTGCGCCTGGGCCTGGGCCTATAGCAGCCTCACCCACGGCTACCTTGGTGACGTGGCGACAGCGATCACCCGCGCCGAATGGGCGACACGGCTGTCACCACTCGGCCCCGATGCATTTGGCTGGAGCATTATCTGTCGCAGGCTTACTATATGGGCGGACGCTATAATGACGCGATCGCCTGGGGCCGAATGTCGGCTGCACATGCCGCAGCCAACACCTCTAACCTGAGATGTTTGATTGCGAGCCTGGTGGCGGCCGGCAACGTGGAAGAGGCACGCAAGGTCGCGCAGCGCCTGCTGCAGTTCGCGCCGAACTACCGTGTCCCGCTGTTCCTCGCGCGGACGCCGCTGCGCGGCGAGATGCGCGACCTGTTTGCTGAAAGGCTTCGCCTGGGAGGCATTCCCGACTGATTGCTGAACGATAAGTTTCATGGGGGAGGCAACATGACCGCCATTTTTGACGGCAACGACGGCAACGACGGCAATTCGGCGAATGCTGGCGGCGCCGGCAACGCCACCAGCGTCAGCAAAGGATGGTTCTTCGCCGATCGCGTGGACCTGCCGCTTGTCACGGCACTTGACAGCGGCCCGCTGGCAGTCGCCGGCCAGGCGATCGGGGACCTGACCATCACCGCCAACGTTGCGCGTTATCCGGCACGCAACTGGTCGGCCGAGTGGTTCACCTGGCTGGCGTTGATCGAATTTTCGGCCACCAATTGGCGAACGATACAGCCCGACAGCCTGCCGTCGGCTCCGTTCAATCAGAACTACTGGCCGAGTTGGGTGCCATCACCGCCCCCGTCTACGACACCGCTGATTGACTGGTCGACGCTGAGCCCGCCGGACATTCAGCAGGAAGTTACCGATCTGGTGACCGCTGCGGCCAATGAACGATCGAATGCGATGGACGAGATCCTGTCGCAGGCCGACGAGTTCATCAGCTACTTCCTGGCTCTGCTCACGGCGAACCCCGGCGGATACCCGCAGACCACCAAGGTGCTGACCATCGCCAGCCAGGTCGGCACGTTGGTGGCAATGTATTTCAAGGGTCTGTACAAGCGGCCACGACCTTCAGAGCTCTGCCCGGCGCTGTTGCCGCCGATTGCGGTGCCGGGGCACGCCTCATTCCCGAGCGGCCACTCGACGCAGGCGCATCTGATGGCACTGTGCATCAACGACATCTTCGACACGCTGCCGCAGCAGGGTACGGTGTTGGAGGATGCCTGGACGCTGGCTGATCGCATCGCGCGCAACCGCGAAATTGCCGGCGTGCACTATGAAAGTGATACCAATGCCGGGAAGGCAATAGCGCTGGCGGTTCTCCCGACGCTGCAGGCCTCCGTGCCGATCTTCCTGGCAGGAACGTCACGTGGGGGAGCCTCGCTGACCGGAACCTCGCTGTATCAGCACGCGGTCGCTCTGGCGCGCGAGGAGTGGCAGTTGGATGACGGGCCATGAGTTATCGCAACCCCTATGCACCGGACGAATCGGTTCCGGATTCCGTCATCAAGGACATAGAGGCGCGTTTCCATGGGTTTGAGACGCCTGCGACGCCGATCGATCCCGCGACGCGGACGCCGGATGAACTGAGGCGGTTCGGGCTGCCGCCAAAACCTCATTCTGCCACGCCGCCATTGCAGCAAAAGGTTTGGAGCCAGGTGTTCGGGAGGACGTTGCGGCCTCAGGCGTTCAGGGTGCAGCCCGATCTCATCAGAGCGACGCAGTATCGTCTCTTCGAGAAGGAGGTGGCCAAGGCGTCATTCGCCGGAATGAACTTCGAGACCAGTTCCAACTGGTCCGGCGCCTATATCACCGCGAACCACGACAAGCGGTTCCTCCAGGTCTGGGGGGCATGGACCGTTCCTGGTAACATGCAGTTGCCGCCCCCGGCTCTTCGGGGGCCTTCAACCATCCCTTACTTCTGCTCCAACTGGATTGGCTTGGATGGCCAGCGCCGCTACCTGGATTCGTCTCTGCCGCAGATGGGCACGGTTTCCATCCTGCAGCCAGATGGTACCACGACGGCGGAATCCTGGGCGCAATGGTGGGCCCGTAGCAGCGCCGACACCGCTCCGGTGCCCCTTGGTTTGGCCGTCGCGCCGGGAGACAACTTTGCTTGCGTCCTGACAGCGTGGAGTTCGACTTCGGTCCGGGGGGTGATGGTGAACCTGAGCACATCACCGCCGACGGCTGTCCCCGTCATGATGGACGCACCGATGGTGACGCTGCCGGACGGCAGCGGTGTGCAGCCGGAGATAGCGGGTGCAACAGCGGAGTGGATCGTCGAGCGACCCAAGGTGCTGCCGCAGCCCAATCAACCGCCGAGCCGCTTCAATTTTCCTGATTACGGGCAGAGCGTTTTCGACTTCTGCCTGGCCGTCGAAGGCGACAGCGTAGACATCTTCTCGCTGTTCACCGGTGTCACACTGGATCTGACAGGCGCGCGTCACATTCGGATGTTCGAGGTACTCAACAATCCAGCACGGACCCAATACATTTCAATGGCCAGCAAGCTCGACAATCTGACGCTGCAAACGAACTACGGCAGTTTCTGAGCAGATCCGGCAGCGGACCGCACGCTGTTGCGCGGTCGGCTGCGCCGACATCCGCCGTGGTCTACCTGCCAGGCGGCGCGCCGACCGGGGCAGCGCGCCCCGCCTTGCCGCGATGCCCCGGGATGCGCTAGCAACCGTTCGGCTCCCGGGCCGCCGGGCACCCGACGCACAGCACCGCGTAACCCGCGAGACCACAGCCCGCTGCAAGGATACCAGATGGCCCGCAACAAGATCGCCCTGATTGGCGCCGGCAACATCGGCGGCACCCTCGCCCACCTCATCGGCGTAAAGGAACTCGGTGACGTCGTGCTGTTCGACGTGTTCGGCGGTGTTGCCGCGGGGAAGGCGCTCGACATCATGCAATCCGGCCCGGTCGAGGGATTCGACGCCCACATGACCGGCGGCTCCAACTATCACGCGATCGAAGGGGCGGATGTGGTCATCGTCACCGCCGGCTTCCCGCGCACGCCAGGCATGTCGCGCGACGACCTCATCGGCAAGAACGCCGGCGTGATCGCGGAGGTCGCCGACGGCATCAAGACGCACTGCCCGGACGCATTCGTGATCTGCATCACCAACCCGCTCGACGCGATGGTCTGGGTGATGAAGGAGAAATCCGGCTTGCCGGCCAATCGCGTCGTCGGCATGGCGGGCGTGCTGGACAGTTCCCGATTCCGGCTGTTCCTGGCGCACGAGTTCGGTGTGTCGGTAGAGGACGTGACCGCCTTCGTACTCGGCGGCCACGGCGACACGATGGTGCCGCTGACCCGCTACTCCACCGTCGCCGGCATTCCGGTGCCAGACCTAGTGAAGATGGGATGGTCCACGCAGGCAAAGATCGACGCCGTCGTTCAGCGGACGCGCGACGGCGGGGGCGAGATCGTCAAGCTGCTGGAACGTGGCAGTGCCTTTTATGCACCGGCAGCATCCGCCGTGGCGATGGCGGAGAGCTATCTGAAGGACAAAAAGCGCGTACTGCCCTGCGCGGCGCTGCTGAACGGCGAGTACGGGATGAAGGACCTGTATGTCGGCGTGCCGGTGGTGATCGGTGCCGGGGGTATCGAGCGCATCGTTCAGGTCGAGTTGAATGCCTCGGAGAAGGCCGCATTCGAGCAATCATGCGCCGCGGTGCGTGAACTCGTCGAGGCCGCCAAGAAGCTGATCGGATAATCGGCGACCAGCGCGCCCCGATGAACATCCACGAATACCAGGCCAAAGAGCTCCTACGGCACTATGGTGTGCCGGTGCCCGAGGGTTTCGTTGCCTGGACGCCCGATGAGGCCGCCGCTGCTGCTGCCAAGCTTCCGGGCCCGGTCTACGTGGTGAAGGCGCAGATCCACGCCGGCGGACGTGGTGCCGGTCGCTTTGCGGATGACCCCGACGGCAAGGGGGGCGTCCGCGTCACCCGCTCCGCGGACGAGGTGCGGGCCGCCGCCGAAGCGATGCTGAGCCATACCCTGGTGACGAAGCAGACGGGTCCTATGGGCCGCACGGTGCATCGTGTCTATGTCGAGGCCGGAAGCGATATCGCGCGCGAGATCTACCTTTCGCTGCTGGTCGACCGCGTATCCGGGCGCGTGACGGTGGTCGCCTCCACCGAAGGCGGCATGGAGATCGAAGAGGTTGCCGCCAGTCAGCCGGACAAGATCTTACGGGTTGCCGTCGATCCCGCCGCGGGCATGTCAGGCTATCTGCCACGCCGCCTTGCCTATGGTCTTGGTCTGACCGGTGGTCAGATCGCAGCGTTCAGTCGATTCCTGCCGGCGCTGTACCGCGCGTTCACCGAATTGGACTGCTCGGTCGTCGAGGTCAATCCGCTGGTGGTGACAGCGGCGGGCGACGTTGTTGCGCTCGATGCCAAGATCAGCTTCGACGACAACGCGCTGTTTCGCCACCCCGATGTGGAGAAGCTGCACGACGAAAGCGAGGAAGATCCCAAGGAACTGGAAGCGCAGAAGTACAACCTCAATTACGTGGCGCTCGACGGCAATATCGGCTGCCTGGTGAATGGCGCGGGTCTTGCCATGGCGACGATGGACATCATCAAGCTGTATGGTGCGGCGCCGGCGAATTTTCTCGATGTAGGCGGCGGCGCCACCAAGGAACGCGTCACGGCCGCCTTCAAGATCATCCTGTCGGATCCGAACGTGGAAGGCATTCTGGTCAATATCTTTGGTGGCATCATGCGGTGCGACGTCATTGCCGAGGGCGTGATCGCCGCCGCACGCGAGGTGAGCCTGTCGGTTCCGCTGGTCGTGCGCCTGGAAGGGACCAACGTGGCACTCGGCAACCAGATCCTGGCGCAATCGAACCTGCCGATCATCGCGGCCAACGATCTCGCCGACGCGGCGGAGAAGATCGTGCGTGCCGTGCGCGAGGCTGCCTGACATGGCTATCCTGGTCGACGCAGAGACGCGCGTCATCACACAGGGCTTCACCGGTCAGCAGGGTACATTTCACTCCGAGCAGGCGATCGCCTACGGCACCAAGATGGTCGGCGGCGTAACGCCGGGCAAAGGCGGCAGCAAGCACCTTGACCTGCCGGTGTTCGACACCGTGTGGGAGGCCCGCGAACGAACCGGAGCCACCGCGACGGCGATTTATGTTCCGCCGCCTTTCGCCGCGGATGCGATTCTTGAGGCGATCGACGCCGAAATCCCACTCATCGTCTGCATCACCGAGGGTATTCCGGTGCTCGACATGGTGCGGGTGAAGCGCGCGCTCATCGGATCGCAGTCGCGGCTGATCGGTCCCAACTGTCCTGGCGTCATCACGCCCGATGCCTGCAAGATCGGCATCATGCCTGGCCACATCCATCGGCGCGGCAGTGTTGGCATCGTGTCGCGCTCGGGCACGCTAACCTATGAGGCCGTAGCCCAGACGACGGCGGTAGGGCTGGGCCAGAGCACCTGTGTCGGCATTGGTGGTGACCCCGTGAAGGGCACTGACTTCGTCGAAGTGCTGGAGATGCTGCTCGGCGACGACGAGACCAGGCAGATCGTCATGATCGGCGAAATCGGCGGGCAGAGTGAGATCGACGCCGCCGAGTTCCTCGCACGTCATCCGGTGAAGAAGCCGACAGTGGGCTTCATCGCTGGAGCCACTGCACCGCCCGGGCGACGCATGGGCCATGCAGGCGCAGTCATCTCTGGTGGCCGCGACACCGCGGCGGCGAAGATGGAGGTGATGCGCGCAGCCGGTATCCATGTCGCAGAGAGTCCGGCCGCTCTGGGAAGCACGATGGTCGAGGTGCTGCAGCGCTAGACCGAGTTCCTGGCTGCTTAACGGTCGTCTCTCCAGTCCAGGGTAGCGCGAAGCACAGTAGAATGGATGTAGAGGAGGGCGACGATGCTGATCCCTCGCACCAATCTGTTCGGCAATCCGACAAGGGCGGCAGCGCGAATCAGTCCTGACGGAAAAATGCTGTCATGGCTCGCGCCATTGGGCGGTGTGCTTAACGTGTTTGTGGCGCCCTTCGATGCCCAGGGCGATGCTGTGCCCGTAACGCAGGATCGAGGGCGAGGTGTCCGCATCTACGGCTGGACCTATGCCGGCGGCCTCGTCTACCTGCAGGACGTCGGTGGGACAGAGGATTATCACCTGTTTGCGGTGGATCCGATGAGCCGTGAAACGCGCGATCTGACACCGTTCCCCGGTGTGCGTGCGGGGATTGGCCTATTAAGCCGACGACGCCGCGGCGAGCTCCCATTGCTGCTGAATCGGCGCGATCCGCGGTTCTTCGATCTGTTCAGTGTCGATCTCGCCAGCGGTGCACTCGAGCTGGTCGAGGAAAACCCCGGGCTGGCAGGCTTTTTGACCGATGAGACTTACCGGGCTGTCCTGGCGTTGAAAGTTGCACCCGATGGCGCGCGCCAGGTGTTGCGGAAGGTGGCAGGCGTGTGGAGCCCGTTCCTCGACTTCGCGCCCGAGGATGCGCGCGCCTCCGGACCGAGTCACCTCGATCCTGAGGGACGGGTTCTGTATCTACGCGACACGCGAGGCCGCGACACCGCCGCGCTGGTTCGGTTGGACATGCTCAGCGGCGAACGCTCTCTATTGGCCGCGGATCCCAGGGCGGATCTCGGCGGCATGATCGTGGATATCGAGACGTTCGAGCCGCGCGCATACAGCGTCGTGGTCGAGCGCCTGGAGTATCACGCGCTGGACCCGGCGATAGCGCCAGACCTGGCGTTCCTCACGGGCATCGGTGACTGGGGCCTGACAAGCCGCACCGAGGATGATCGTCTGTGGATTGTTTCGGCCAATTCCGCCACGCAGCCAGCCATTGACTACCTGTATGATCGATCGGCACAGACCTTGCGCGAAGTGCTGCGGGCTCGTCCGGAACTGGATGGGGCGCCGCTGCGGCAGATGCACCCGGTGCGAATCTCTGCGCGCGACGGTTTGTCATTGGTCAGTTATCTCACCAAGCCCGACGTGGCGATCGCACCGCCGTTGGTGCTGCTCGTCCACGGAGGACCATGGGCGCGGGACAGCTACGGCTACCATGCGTGGCACCAGTGGCTCGCCAACCGCGGCTATGCCGTACTCAGCGTGAACTTCCGCGGCTCCACCGGCTTCGGCAAGGCGTTCATCAATGCCGGCGACGGGGAGTGGGGCCGCCGAATGGACGACGATCTATCCGATGCTGTCGCCTGGGCGGTCAGCGAGGGACATGCCGATCCTGCCCGCGTCGCCATCATGGGCACGAGCTACGGCGGGTATGCCACGCTGGTCGGGCTGACACGAAATCCGGAACTCTATGCCTGCGGTGTGGACATCGTAGGCCCAAGCAATCTCGAAACCTTGCTGCGCACGATTCCACCCTACTGGGAATCGATCCGCGCCGATCTCTATCGGGCAATTGGTGACATCTCCACGGAGGCAGGCCTGGCGCAAGCACGAGAGCGCTCTCCCCTGTTCCGTGCGGATCGAATCCGCCGACCGTTGCTGATCGCCCAGGGTGCCAACGATCCACGCGTGAAGCAGGCTGAAAGCGATCAGATGGTCTCCGCATTGCGCGCCAGCGGCATTCCGGTCACCTACGTGCTGTTCCCTGACGAGGGGCACGGTTTCGTGCGACCGGAGAACGCCATCGCCTGCAATGGCCTGATCGAGACCTTCCTGGCGGAGCATCTGGGCGGACAGGCAGAACCGATCACCCCCGAGCAGCTCGCGGCAAGCACGGCAACGATGATGGAGAAGGCTTGATCAGGTAGACCTTAGCGGGGACGAATTGGCGCAGCGACTGAACCGAGAAGCATTCTGCCCCTGCGCGCCGCGTGCCGGATCATCCCGGCTTCACCAGGCAAGCTTGACACCCCGCCGTGCCTCCGGCGGGATACTCATCAGTAGGCGTGGCAAGACCCAAGGAAAGTCATGAAATTCGGCATCTTCTATGAATTGCAGCTCCCGCGCCCGTGGGGGCCGGACGATGAGCGTCAGCTCTATCAGAATGCGCTCGACCAGGTCGAACTCGCAGACAAGCTTGGCTACGATTACGCCTGGGAGGTCGAGCATCACTTCCTTGAGGAGTATTCCCACTCCCCTGCCCCCGAAGTCTTTCTCGGCGCAGCCTCGCAGCGAACCAAAAACATTCGTCTTGGCCACGGCATCGTGCAACTTACCACCAATCCGCCGCAGCGCGTCGCCGAGCGCATCGCTTGCCTCGACCTGGTATCCAACGGTCGTGTCGAGATGGGCACGGGCGAGTCGGCCTCGATCACGGAACTCGGCGGCTTCGGCCGTGATATGGAGACCAAGCGCGAAGTCTGGGAGGACGCGATCCGCTGCATCATTCCGATGTTCAAGGACCAGGGCGTCGAGATCGACACCAAGTGGCACAAGATGCCGATGCGGAACGTGCTGCCGAAGCCGGTGCAGAAGCCGCACCCGCCGCTGTGGGTTGCCTGCTCTCAGCTAGAGACGATCGAAATGGCGGGCCGTCGCGGCATGGGCGCGCTTGGCTTCCAGTTCCTCTCGGCCGACGCGGCGCATGCGTGGGTGCACGCCTACTATAATGCCTTCACCAGGCAGCAGGAGAAGCTCGCCGACTATCGGACCAACCCGAACATCGCATTGGTCAGCTACTTCATGTGCGCCGAGACGGACGAGGAGGCACGTCGTCGCGCGGACGGGGCGACATTCTTCCAGTTCGCACTGCGCTACTATGGTTCCAGTTCGGGGCGGAAACGGCCGGATCCGTACACCGTCAACATGTGGGATGAATACAACAAGTGGAAGCGCGAGAATCCTGAGGCGGCGGCTCGTGCGATCTCCGGTGGATTGATCGGTTCACCCGAGACACTCAGACGGCGGTTGCGGCGCTTCGAGACATCGAACATTGATCAGGTCATCCTGCTCAATCAGGCTGGAAGGAACTCGCACGCGCATATCTGCGAGAGCCTGGAACTTTTCGCCAATGAAGTGATGCCAGAGTTCCACGCCAACGAACCGGCGCACCAGGAATGGAAGCGCAGGGTGCTCGCGGGCGAGGTCGAGCTCGACGAGATCGACACCACGCCATATCGCGAGCGCTTCGGGCCGAACACGGTGCCGACCCCGGTGCAGCCTGCGGCCGAATAGGGGCGCTTCAAGCAAGATGAGGTCAGGTTGAACCTCATCATGCTTTGGTTTCCTGGTTTGAGCGCATGCCTAGGCTGGCAGACCGGTAAAGCCCAGCGCCACCAAAAGCGATACGGCGAAGAGCACCACGGCGACGGCGAACGGCGCCAGCTGTGGATGCTCATCGGCGAAATGGTTGGACGGGACGGTGGCCAGACTCGCTTCTGGATGCGTGACGCTCATTGTTCAGAGTCCTTGTTCGGCTGATGGAGGCTGAGCCTGCCTCACGCGCGCCAGGCTTGGCCTTGATCTGGATCAAAGCGGCAGCGTCGCTGTCCGATGAGCTTGCCGGGGCGGCGATTGGATGGCGAAAACTGGAGCGACCCGTTGCGTATACGTTGCCAAATATTTTCTGTGTCCCACGAATCGGCGGGACGCTTGGCGCCGAAACACCGAGGCGCTAATGGAACAACCTCTCTGGCGTGAGTTTTCCAGAATGGCTACCAGCCTTCGTCCTATTGTCGCCTTCATCTTTGCCGCCTCTGTTCTCGCCGCCTGCGGCAACACCAAGCCCAACCCGGCCGATCCCGGATATATTGGCCAGGAAGGTCCTTCCAGCAGTGGCTCGATGCCCGGTGGCAGCGTCCTCGGTGACAGCAGCCTGATCTTCGGCACGGGAAAGGACCGACCTGGCAGTCCAAAGTCAGGGACGGATGCCGGTGGCGGCGCGCTGGGGGTCAATGCCTATCTCTGGCGCGGCGCGCTCGACACGCTCAGCTTCATGCCGCTGTCGTCGGCGGACCCGTTCGGCGGCGTGATCATCACCGATTGGTACACCCCTGCGGCTGCAAACGGCGAACGCTTCAAGGCGACCGCCTACATCCTTGGCCGCGAGCTGCGCAGCGACGGTGTGCGGGTCAGTATCTTCCGCCAGGTGCTGGAGAACGGCCAATGGGTGGATGCGCCCGTCAGCCCTATCACGGTCGGGGACATCGAGAACAAGGTGCTGTCGCGCGCGCGCGAATTACGCGAACAGTCGCAGGCCAGCAGCTGAGCGCCCGCAACCCCTCCAGCCGAGATCGGGACTGAGTCGGTGATCCTAGGCGGGTGCGCGAACGCCTCTGGCCTGCAATTACATCTTCGGTGCGCTGGGCGCATCGGCTACACAGAAGGGCTCTGGCAAGAGATAAGAAACAAGAGCGAGGGTCATGACGGCGCCAGAAAGGGAAGCGTCTGAGCAGCCCGCGCGGCAGATCAATACAACGCTCGCGCTGTTTGGTTTCGCGCTATGCGTGGCACTCTACTTCGTCCAGTACGCGTTGCGCTCGGCTCCCAGTGTCATGTCGAGCGATCTGGCGAGCGCGTTCAACACGAGTTCCATAGAGATCGGCGGCCTCTCGAGCTCGTTCTTTTACACATACGCCGTGTTCGCCCTGATCTCGGGCGCCGCTCTTGACCACCTCGGCGCCCGCCGCCCGATGCCAATCGGAGCGG
Source organism: Pseudomonadota bacterium (assembly GCA_046735215.1). Taxonomy (GTDB): domain Bacteria; phylum Pseudomonadota; class Alphaproteobacteria; order Acetobacterales; family Acetobacteraceae; genus JAMXLO01. Next base: position 28,654 of record JBKPSV010000377.1, read on the forward strand.
CGATCATGGCAGTAGGCGCCCTGCTGTTCGTGGCAGATGGCTTTGTCACCGCACAGATTGGCCGACTGCTGCAAGGCGCAGGTGGCGCTTTCGCCTTCACCGGCGCAGTTTACGTGGCGGGCAGCGGATTGCCGCCATCGCGCCTGGCTCTGGCAATCGGTATCGCACAAGGCGTTGGGATGTTCGGTGCCTGGGCTGGACAGTTCATCGTCTCGGCGGCCCTTCGGGCATGGGGTGTGCCTTGGCAGGCAATCTGGATCACGGCAGCCATCGCCGCCGGCGTGATCGCACTGGCGATGTGCTGGAGCTTACCTGGGCACTCTGCAACCGCACCTGCATCCGAGCTGAGGGGCGCCAGCATCTTCCGTCCATACAAGGTCCTACTGTCAAATCCGCAGAGCTGGCTATGTGCAATTTGCTCGGGCTGCCTGTTCGTGCCGACAACGATCGGCGCGCTGGTGTGGCGCGTGCCTTACTTCACCAGTGGGCTCGATGTCCGGTACCAGGCGGCGGTTCTCAGTACGTCAATGGTGCCCCTCGGGTGGGTTGTGGGTGCTCCTCTCCTGGGCTGGATCTCTGATCGGATTGGTCGCCGCAGGCCGATTCTGATCGCGGGCGGCGTCATCCTCGCCATCGCCGAAGCACTGGTGCTGTTCGGCCCGGAGCCAATCGCATCCTTCTGGGGCGTGGAGCTGGTATTCGGCGTGGCCTCAGGGGCGGCAATGATACCTTACAGCGTGATCAAGGAGACCAACCCTGATTCCGTTAAAGGCAGTGCCGCTGGTGCTATGAACCTGATCGTCTTCGCGATCAGCGCCATCGTCGGCACGATCCATGTTTGGATTCTTGCGCCTGATGTGCAACGCGGAACGCTGACGGCTGACGATGTTCGTCAGGTCGGTCTGATTGGGCTCAGCGGGATCATCATCGCGATCGTGCTTGCCGTGCTCCTACCGGAGACAGGGCGATCCGCGGCGAGGCTCGGCCTGGAGCGAACTGCAGCCTGATCGGCGAAGTTACATGCTCGCCGATCAATGTGCGATCAGTCATGAAAACCGAGATCAACGCCGACGCAGCGCAGCCATGAGCAGAAACGCAGGGCGCTCCCGCTCAATCGCCAACTCGGGCCGTGTCGCTATCTGCTCGTCGGTCGGCCCCCATTCCTCGACATGTTGCACGATGAAGCCGGAAGCGGTCAGCAAGCGCCAATAGGTTGCCAGGGTGCGATGCTGTTTGATCACGCCCTCGGTCAGCCAGTCTGTGCGGCGCGGTCCCTCCACAAGATAGGCGTCGACCGGCCACCTGTTATGGCCAACGTTGTCCATGACCCAGCCAGGCTGCCTCGGCGCCGTGTAGATCGGATGTTCGACCGAGAATACAAAGCTGCCGCCGGGCATCAGCGTGCCATGCACGACCGTCAACAACCGGTCGAGCCGGTCGACGTAGTGCAGCGCCAGGGAGCTATAGGCGAGGTCGCACGACCCTGCGGGTAGTTCGAGCGTTTCCATATCCGCTTGCTGATAGGTGATCTCCCCGTCATTGGTTTCGGCACGCGCGCGCGCCAGCATCTTTTTTGACACATCGAGCCCAAGCACCTTGCCCGCCCCCTGCTCGCGCGCCCATCGGCAGAACCAGCCAAAACCACAGCCGAGGTCGACCACCCGCAACCCATGCATATTGGGCAAGAGGGCGCGCAATGCCGGCCACTCGGCTGCACCCTCAAGGCCCTGGACCGACCGGCCCAGCCTGCTATAGCCCTCGAAAAATTCGGGGTTGTCGTAGATATTCTGCGTCATCGTGCTTACTCGCCCGCAAGGATACGTCATCGATGCCTGATTCCAGCCCTATCGTCACCGACCCGTTCGTCAAATTCCAGGACTGGCTGAAAGAGGCCTGGACCCAGGAACCAGAAGACGCCAACGCGATGACGCTCGCCACCGCGACCCATGACGGCCTGCCGTCGGCGCGCATCGTGCTGTTGAAGGGTGTCGATGCGAAGGGCTTCGTGTTCTACACCAACACACAGAGCCGCAAAGGCGACGAGATCGAGGCCAATGCACGCGCCGCGCTGCTGTTCCATTGGAAGCCGCTGGGCCGCCAGATCCGTATTGAAGGCCATGTCGAACGGGTGACCAACGCCGAGGCCGACGCATATTTTGCGACCCGCCCTCGTATCTCGCGCCTGGGCGCCTGGGCGTCGGATCAGTCGCGTATCCTGCCGGGGCGCGCTGAACTTGAACGGCGCCTGGCCCAGTATGAGATGACGTATCCGGGGGATGACATTCCACGCCCACCCCACTGGTCCGGTTATCGCATCGTCCCTGAGCGGTTCGAGTTCTGGCAGAACATGCCGTTCCGCCTGCACGACCGCAGCGTCTATACAAAGTCCGTAGGAAACGACTGGACGCTCAGCAAGCTGTATCCCTGACGTGCCTGTGCCGACCGAGCAGGCAGAGGTAGCGGCGTTCCTGCGCGACCTCGCCGGCTCGGATCCGCTGGAGAATCACATTTCGTTGGTCTTCATCGGCGTGGATACTGTGTGGAAGCTCAAGAAGGCGGTGCGGCTCGCGTTCCTCGACTTCACCTCCCTCGACTCGCGCAGGCGATTCACGTTTCGCGAACTGGAGCTGAACCGACCGGCAGCTCCGGACCTCTATCGGGACGCCGTGCCGGTGGTGCGGCGCGCGGATGGAACGCTGGCGTTCGGCGAGCGGGACGATGCCGCGATCGTCGACTGGGTGTTGCGGATGGCCCGGGTGCGATCGAGCGACTTTCTCGATGAGATCGCTGCTGCCGGTCGATTGAATTCGCATTTGCTGGACGCACTCGGCGATACCGTGGCGATGTTCCATGTCAATCTGCCCGCGGCACGAGGCACCGATCCCGCAGCAGCGATGCGTGACGTGGCGCTCGGCAACGCGCAGTCGGCACACGATGCAGGTTTGCCGGATGGCGATGTGTGCGAATGGCGCAAGAAGATCATCAGCGCGCTCGATGGCATTGCACCTTGGCTGACGCAGCGAGGCAGTGACGGCTTGGTCCGCCGCGCGCACGGCGATCTGCACCTTGGCAATCTTTGCCTTTGGAACGGCAAGCCAGTGCCGTTCGATGCGCTCGAATTCGACGAGGTGATGGCGACGATCGATTTGGGCTACGACCTGGCCTTCCTGCTGATGGATCTTGATCGTCGCGTCTCACGCGCGGCGGCCAATCGCGTGCTGAACCGCTACGTTGCCCGCACTGGCGACGCTGCGCTGACGCAGGGTTTGCCGCCCTTCCTGTCGCTGCGCGCAATGGTCCGGGCGCACGTCGAAGCCAGGCGTGGCAACGCCAGCCTCGCGGCACGGTACCAGACGGCTGCATTGGATTATCTCCAGACGAAGCCTGCGGTCGTGCTGGCGATCGGTGGTTTGCCCGGCACCGGCAAAACGACGCTGGCGCGCGCTCTGGCTCCAGAGCTGGGACGCGCACCCGGCGCCTTGGTGCTGCGCAGCGACGAGATCCGCAAGCGACAACATGGCGCGCCGCCTGAAGAACGCCTGCCACAGTCCGCCTACAGCGAGGCTGCAAGCGAAGCTGTACTCGACGAACTCACCGCCCTTGCCGCCGAAACGGCAAAGGGCGGTCATGCCGTGATCGCCGATGCGACGTTCATCGACCCACGGCACCGGTCCAAGCTGGCGGCGGCGGCACGCGCGTCCGCCGTGCCGTTCGTCGGTCTCTGGCTTCAGGCTCCACTCGCTGTACTGGAAGAGCGTATTGCCGCGCGTCACCACGATGCATCGGATGCGACGATCGCGGTTCTGCACGCCGCGGACCAAGGCAATCCCGGGCCTGGTGATTGGATCGCGATCGAGGTTGTCGACCTGGCCCAGACCGAGGCAAAGGCCCGAATGGCGATTCGATCCGCACGATCAGGCTGTTGAGCCGAGCGATAAGCAGCGCCGTCATGACTTCGCGCGAGCTGTGAACCGCTTCAGAGCGGCATCAGGCAGCGCATGCAATTTTCCCCCGCAAGTTCGGAGGAGGCAGCAATGCTGTTGACATTTCTCATTGCCATGCTCGCCCTCATCATCGCTGTGCTGGTGGGCGCCGCGGTGCATCCAGATTATCATGTGAATGAGGCGGGCAACGACGGAACGGGGGCGCCCGACTGGGAAAGCAGTGTCTGATGCGCTTGCAGGGAAAGCTGTGCTAGAAGCGCAGCTCTGACCTGCAAGCGAGGAGCCGTGACATGGCCATCCGCAAGCTGCTTCTGCCGCTGACCGGTACCGCCGCCGGCGAGGCAGCCCTGTCGACCTGCCTGATGATCGCGCGGCTTTGGAATGCCCACGTGACCGCGCTGCACGTGCGCGTCGATAGTCGCGATGTCGCGCCGCTCGCCGGCGAAGGTCTGTCTGGCGCGATGATCGAAGAGATGATGTCGGCGACAGAAAAGGAGAGCAACGAGCGGGCGCACGCCGTCCGCGCGATGTTCGACCGATTCGTCATCCAGCA
>JBKPSV010000378.1:0-4107 GCA_046735215.1 Pseudomonadota bacterium
ATGGCCGCAAAGCATCTCTTTACCGCCAGCGCCATCGGACTCTTCGAGGCGCTGTTAGACAGGCCGGCGACACTTGATGAGATTGCTGCTAAGTGCGGCATTCCGCGACGCACCTTGCGCATCAGCGCCGATGCAATGGCAAGCCTCGGGCTACTGGAGCGGGATGGTGACCGTTACCGCAACAGCCCTGCCGCAGCAGCATTTCTCTCCGGTGCTCCGGGTCCGGATCTGCGGCCGGCGCTGCGCTTCAATGACCAAATCAGTTATCGCCTGTGGCTGAACTTTGAAACCGCGGTGCGCGCCGGCGAGGGTCAGCGGCAATTGGAGCGTTTCACAGAGGAGGAACAGCAGATCTTCTCGGCCGGGGTTGAAGCCTCGACGGCAGGCGCGGCGGCTGCGTTGGCAGCGAATTACGATTTCGACCGACATCGCCGCGTGCTCGACGTGGCAGGCGGCACCGGCTCGTTCCTGATTGCGATCCTGCGCCGCTTCCCCACTTTGCAGGGAACGCTGTTCGAACTGCCCGGCGCCTGTGCGGTCGCGCGCCGGCGGCTGAGTGGTGAGCCCGAGGAGGCGCGGATTGCCGTGGTCGCGGGCGACTTTTTCAAGGACCCATTGCCGAGTGGGCACGATGCACTGATCGTGGCGAACGCGGTGCATGTCTTGTCAGTGGCGCACAACGTTGAACTGCTGAAGCGTCTGCGCGCCGGCGCGGCCGCCTCAGCACGCCTGCTGCTGGTCGACGTCTGGCTCGATCAAACCCACACGCAACCGCTTGCCGCGGCTCTGATGTCAGGCACTTACCTGTTGTTCTCCGGCGAAGGCCAGGCTTACGGCGAAGACGACGCCGCCGCCTGGCTGGCACAGAGTGGCTGGCGCAAGCTGGAGCGGCGTCCGCTGGCAGGTCCAGCCAGCGTTATCATCGCCGAAGCAGTCTGACACGCGCGCAGCTTGTCTTGGTCTCGGCTCCGAGCAGCTCACTGACGTCTCGGGCAGACCAAGCATGCGTTGATGGGATGATCAGTAACAGCCGCGTCGGGCCGTTACTGATCGGCGGCGTGCACGCACCCTGACATCATGGTTCGCCGTCCGTCAGGGGCATGGCCCGGCTATTCGGCTCCTGCTTAGATATGCGCAGAATGTGACTGGTGGGCCTAATCCGCGGACAAGACCTGGGGATCGGGCTGGTCATGACAACCGCCGCGCCGGCGTCGAAGGGAGGATTGCATGGGCAAGCTTGATGGCAAGGTGGCGATCGTCACCGGCGCGGGGCGCGGTCTCGGCCGGGCGTACGCACGACGGCTCGCGGGCCTGGGCGCCAAGGTCGCTGTCACCGATCTGAACCTGCGTTCGTTCGAAGAATTCGAAGCCGAAGCACAGGCGATGACGGCCGAAAGTACCGTCGCGGAAATTCAGGCAGCCGGCGGCAGCGCGATCGGTATCGAGGTCGACGTGTGCGATGAGAATGCCGTGGCCGCGATCGTCCAGCGGGTAGCCGACGAATGGGGCCGCGTCGACGTTCTGGTCTGCAATGCCGGCGGCGGACGTGGGCGCCCGGTCGATACCAAGGCAAGCATGCTCGATCCCGCGCTGCTGCAGCTTGTCACCAGCATGAACCTGTATGGCACGGTGTACTGCTGCAACGCGGTCGCGCCGATCATGAAGCGGCAGCGCTCAGGCAAGATCATCACCGTCAGCTCCGTGGCTGGGCTGTCGCCATCGACCGATGGCGGTTACGCGCACTATGGCGCGGCGAAGGCGGCGATCGCACACTACACCAGATATCTGGCGCAGGATCTCGGGCCGCACGGCATCACGGCGAACTGCATTGCACCGGGTACCATCACCACGGGACGCATCGTTGCGACCGTCATGCCGGGCAGTGCGGATGCCAATCGTGACCGAACCGAGCGCATTGCCGTGCGCCGGCTCGGTACCGTCGAGGACTGTGCCAAGGTGGTGGAGTTTCTTGCGACCGATCTGTCGGACTATGTCTCGGGCGTCGTGATCCCGATCGACGGAGGTCTGATGCGCTGACACACTGAACGGAGGGAAACGCAATGAGCCTCAGTCTCGACGGCGTGCGTGTGCTGGAACTGGCACGGTATCAGGCGGGGCCGCGCGGCGGCATGATCCTGTCCGATCTCGGTGCCGAGGTCATCAAGATCGAGCGGATCGGCGGCGAGGAAACCCGCAAGCACGCACCGATGGTGCGCGGCCAGAGCATCTACTTCACTGTTTATAACCGTGGAAAGAAGAGCATCTGCCTCGACCTGCGCAATGAACGCGGCAAGGACATTTTTGCCGCGATGGTCAAGACCGCCGACATCGTGCTGGAGAATTTTCGTCCGGGCACCATGAAGGCGATGGGTTTCGAATACGAGAAGCTCCGCGCGCTCAATCCAGGCATCATCCTGGTGTCGGTGTCTGGCTTCGGCCAGTACGGCCCTTATACCGATCGCCCCGCGTTCGATCCGCTCGGGCAGGCAATGAGCGGACTGATGTCCTTGACCGGCCAGCCGGTCGGCCGACCGCTCGGCACGGCGTCATCTGTCGTGGACCGCTACACGGCGCTGCACGCGACCATCGGCGCACTGGCCGCGCTGCGGCATCGCGATCGCACCGGCGAGGGCCAGCTTGTCGACGTCTGTCTGCTCGATTCCGCGCTCACCATGGTGGAGATTCCCACCTCATACTATCTCGCGACCGGCGAGGAAGGCGGCGAAGGTGGCCGGCCGCCGTATCGCGCGAAGGACGGCTATGTGGTGATCTCCGCAGCGGGACGCGAGATGGCGGCGCGGCTGGCGCAACTGGTTTCAGGCGGAACTGCCAGCGGCGAACCAATTACCGCGGGACAGGGCGCCGCCGATGCACGCCGCGCGCTGGAGGCATGGTGTGCGGATCGCCCGGTGGAGACGATCTGCTCCGCGTTGATGGAGATCGGCGTGCCGGTGGCGCCTGTGCGCAAGATCCCGGAGGTCGCGAAGGATCCGCATCTGTGGGAACGCGAGATGCTGGTGAAGATGGAGGACGCGGTCGCCGGCGAACTCTATGTCCCTGGCGTCACCATCAAGATGTCGAAGACTCCGGGCCATGCTGGACCGGTTCCGACACCCGGGCAGCACACCGATGAAGTGCTTGGTCGACTGCTTGGATACGACAGCCGCACTCTCGGCGAGTTGCGTGGAACCGGCATCATCGCATAGCCGCGCAGTCGATCAGGCCAGTCGACGCGCGACTGCAGCTTTGTAGCCTTAACAGTTTCTAAACCCGCGCATCTTGATGCTTCCGCCGGCGGAGGGCTTTGGCGTATGGAAGGCCCTTCGCATCGCAAGCATGCGGGCATGATGCGTCTCTCCATCCAGACGCGGCAGGCACTGGCGAAGCTGACCCTACCAGTGCTGATAGCTGCCTCATTCGGGCTGATGCTGCTGGGCAAGGCCGACGCATTGCTTGCGGAGCGCGCGCGGATGGCTCTGGGTGACGCTCTGGCCCCGATCTATGCGGCGTTGGCCCGACCACTGGGTGTGATGCGCGACCGCCTGTTGGATGCCACCGACGTCTGGGACGTGCGCGCCGCCAACGTGAAATTGCGCGACGAGAATGAACAGCTGCGGCGATGGCAGTCGATTGCGCTGGCGCTGGATGCCGAGAATCAGCGGTTGAAGGCCAACTTGCACTGGGTCCCGGAAAACCCTCCATCCTTTATCACGGCTAGAGTGGTGGCTGATGCCGGCGGCGTCTATGCGCGCGCCGTCCTGCTGTCTGTCGGACCGAACCACGGCGTGCGCAAGGGTCAGATCGCTTTGGATGAGCGCGGTCTGGTCGGACGGGTCAGCGAGGTGGGTGCTCGTACTGCACGGGTCCTGCTGCTGACCGACCTGAACAGCCGCATCCCGGTAAATCCTGCAGAACTCGCGTGCGCACGCGATCCTGACCGGCAACAACGGATCACGTCCGCGCCTAATCTACTGGGCGGAGGGCAGTCCTCCGCAGGAAGGCGAGCGAGTGGTCACCAGCAGCGAGGCCGGTGCATTCCCCGCCGATCTTCCCGTCGGAACCGTGCATTACACCGTTGCCAATGTGCCCGAGGTGGTCCCGTCGGCA
>JBKPSV010000379.1:0-10244 GCA_046735215.1 Pseudomonadota bacterium
CCCCCCCCCCTTTACACGCACAAGCCGGCAAACGAGATTCCTTCATAGGTCTCGTGGGCTCGGAGATGTGTATAAGAGACAGATCCATCATCGACGACGACCAACGACCAGTCGCGATGCGTCTGCGCCAGCACTGACGCGATGGCGCCCCCGACCCACGCGGCCGCATTGTATGCTGGAACGACAACACCGATGTGCATGCCAGACAGCCTGCACATCCCCGGTTAAGGGGCGCTTACGCTTCGGCTGGGCGTGCGTTCACCGCTCCGGCTTCCCCTGCCGCCGCGATACCAATAGACCTGCGTATAGCCGAGCGCCGCGAGGCGCAGGGCCAGATTGCGTCCGTCGAAGCGTCCGCATCGGCAAGGTCGCCGCCTAGCCGTCCTGGAGCCCTCGGATTTGCGCGCCGTAAACCGCGGTGGACACCTCGCCCGGTGAGCGACGGCGCACAGTATCATAGGGCCAAAGCCGGTTCGCCTCGGCGAGCGCCCGTTTCGCCTCCCGCATGTGTCCGGACCGCGCATGCGCCACCGCAAGTTCGCTGGAGGTCAACTGGCGGCTTCCATTATCCTCCGCGCTTACTGCGAGTGCGTGCTCGTAGTGAGCGATAGCGTCGCTGTCCCGCCCGAGAATGAGCGAGGCGAAATCCATGACCTGGTAGCGAACGAACCGGGATGGATCGCGCGGATTGACCCGGATCGCTCTCTCCGTCAACGGGATAGCCTCTGCTGCCTGCCCGGTGACTATCCTGCACTGGGCCAACTGGCTGTATATCGTGCGAAGTTGGGGAACCTTCGTGCGCCTTCTTCGGCGAAGGCAATCGACTCGTTGCAGCGGCCCCGCACGCGCAGCCAGTAAACCATGGTGTAAAGAAATTTGCTGGAGTGGGGCGAGATGGCGTTCGCTCGGTCCAACAGGCGTTCAGCGCGCTGCAGGCCTTCTATGCTGTTCCAGTGGCCGCTAATTGGGGCGCTATTGCTCAGGTAATCGGCATACCCAGAAGGGCCAGAACCGGCGATGGGTCCTTTTCCAGCGCCGGTTCGAAAAGCAGCTTTGCTTCCTCGTTCCGTTGCCCGGTGGCAGCATGTTTCCTAGCGCGCGCTCTCAGGACGAGGTCGAGCGTTGGGATTGCCCGGACGCTCGCGGAGACTGCGCATCGCCTCGATTTCGAGCATGCTGATGCCGAGCCCGGAGCGCATCCGGGTCACGATCTGCTCTTCGCCGGCGGCAAGCTGACCAATCTCCTGACGGAAGCGATCCGACCATTAGCAAGGCAGATGGAGCACAACTATGCCAAAAGGGCCCCTCGTCAAATGGCGACCCAAGCAAATTTCACTGGACCCGGCAGCCGCCGCGCTCTCGGGAGGCGATGCGGTCGGCGAGACGGGTGCCGTCGGGTTGTGGCGCATCGGTAAGACTGCCTACTGTGTCGATTGTGGCGGCGGTGAAGGATCCGAGGTGGTCACCGGGTTAGTCTGAACGGCCTCGCCGTCACGCCAGCCGGGTTCGGCACCAACTATGGGCTGTATTTCGAATTCACCGATCACAATACCGACGGCTTTCCAGCTTTCTCTCTGTCGACATGACGTTGAAAGGGGACCCCGGAAACTTTGATGGCCAGGTCATATCCCGACACCAGCCAACCGGGCTCACCAATGCTGGGCCGAAGAGCCAGGCAGATGATCTCGTCCTTGCCCACGGCGGCAGCGTCGCTGGCCAACGGCAAGTCGTCCCGGCGGACACAAACGCTGAGAACGTAGGCGACTAATAACGACGCCGATGCGCACGCCTTCAGCGTGCGCATCGGTTAACGAACAAAGCGTTAACGGACCAGGAACTACGCCTCGGTCTTGTGCTCGATACCCTTCTCGGCGAGCAGCGTCTCCAATTCGCCCGACTGGAACATCTCGGTGATGATGTCGCAGCCACCGACGAACTCACCCTTTACGTACAGCTGAGGAACGGTTGGCCACTGCGAGAACTGCTTGATGCCCTCGCGCAGTTCCATGTCCTCGAGCACGTTCGCCGTCTTGAACGGCACCCCCATGTGCGTAAGGATCTGCACCACCCGTGCGGAGAACCCGCACTGGGGGAACATCGCCGTCCCCTTCATGTACAGCATCACAGGGGTATCGTCGATTTCAGTCTGGATGCGGTTGAACACGTCGTTGGCCATCGGGAACTCCTAGGTCTCGTTCAGTCGGGGGCTGACGTCTGTAACGCGAGGGCGTGCAGCTCGCCCCCCATGCGGCCGCGCAGCGCGGCATAGACGATCTGGTGCTGCTTGACGCGCGGAATGCCGCGGAATGTCTCCGAGACGACCGTGGCGGCATAGTGGTCACCATCACCGGCGAGGTCTTCGACGGTGACGCGCGCGTCCGGGATCGCGGCCTTGATCAGTGCCTCGATCTCATTCGCCGCCATCGCCATGCCGGTCCTCCATCCAGGACGGGAAGAATCGCTCATGCGCCGCGCGCAACGCCCGCACGGATATTGTACCCCCATCGGGCAGTGTCAAATCCTGTCCGCCGGATGTACCGATGCGCACCGCTGACAACCCAGCAGCTTCGGCTGCCCTGACCAGTGCCCCGGCATCAGGGACCGCCAGAACGTAGCGACCCTGATCCTCGCCGAACCAATAAGCGTGACCCGGGATCTCGCGCGGACCGGTGAAAAGGCGCACCCCGGTTAGGCCGGCCATCGCCATTTCTGCCAGTGCGACCAGCAGCCCGCCGTCGGAGACGTCATGGCAGGCGCGGATGCTCCCCGCCAGGATTTGTGCGCGGACAAAATCTCCCACGGCCTTTTCGGCGGCGAGGTCGACGGGAGGCGGCGCGCCCTCCTCCCGGCCCGCGATCTCGCGCAGCCAGAGCGATTGGCCCAGCCAGCCCTTGGTGTCGCCGACCACGACGACGTCGAGCCATGGCCCCAGTGCGATGCCGACGGCCTTCCTCACGTCATCCAACACGCCGAGGCCACCAATCGCCGGCGTCGGCAGGATCGCGCGCACGCCTCCCGAAGACAGCCGGGTCTCGTTGTACAGGCTGACATTGCCCGACACGACCGGGAAGCCGAGCGCCTCGCACGCCGTTGCCATTCCGCGAATCGCTGCCGCGAACTCGCCCATGACCTCCGGCCGCTCCGGGTTGCCGAAGTTCATGTTGTCGGTGATCGCCAAAGGCCGCGCACCCACTGCCGTCAGGTTCCGCCAGGCCTCGGCGACCGCCTGCCTGCCACCCGCCTCGGGGTCGGCAGCGCAATAGCGCGGTGTGCAGTCGGTCGTCAGGGCAAGCGCTCGCGTCAACCCTTCCAGTTTCACCACTGCCGCGTCTGCGGCTCCGGGCCGCTTTACCGTCTGCCCGCCGACGGTGCTGTCGTACTGATCCCAGACCCAGGCGCGCGAGCAGAGATCAGGACACGCCACCAGTTTCCACAACGCCGCCGTCAGACCGAAGCGGTCCTCCACCCTGGCAGCATTGACCGCCTCCTGCTTCTTCGTCTCCGTGGTCGGGCGATGATAAAGTGGCGCCTGCTCGGCCAGGGGCGCCAGCGCGATGTCTGCTTCCACTGCGCCATGATGACGCACCGTGATGCGGCCGGTGTCAGTCAGACGGCCGATGACGGCGAAGTCCAATTCCCACTTCTCGAAGATCTGGCGCGCCACGTCCTCACGGTCGGGGCGCAGCACCATCAGCATGCGCTCCTGGCTCTCCGAGAGCATGAATTCATAGGCGGTCATCCCGGTCTCGCGCGCCGGTACGCGATCCAGGTCGAGCTCGATGCCGACGCCGCCCTTTCCCGCCATCTCCACCGATGAGCTGGTAAGCCCGGCGGCGCCCATGTCTTGAATGGCGACGATGGCGTCGGTCGCCATCAGTTCCAGGCACGCCTCGATCAGCAGCTTCTCGGTGAACGGGTCGCCGACCTGGACTGTGGGGCGTTTTTCCTCCGCATCGGCGCCGAACTCGGCTGAAGCCATCGTAGCGCCGTGTATGCCGTCGCGTCCGGTCTTCGAGCCGACATACACCACCGGGTTGCCAATCCCTGCTGCCGCCGAGAGGAAGATGCGGTCGACCGGAGCAATCCCCACCGTCATGGCATTGACCAACGGGTTGCCGTCGTAAGCCGGGTGAAAATTGATTTCTCCGCCGACCGTCGGCACGCCCACGCAATTGCCGTAACCACCGATGCCGCGCACCACGCCATCGACGATGCGCTTCGTTACGGCGTTATCGGGCGAGCCGAAGCGCAATGCGTTCAGATTGGCAATCGGCCGCGCACCCATGGTGAACACATCGCGCAGGATGCCACCCACTCCGGTTGCGGCACCCTGGTACGGCTCGATGAAACTGGGATGGTTGTGGCTCTCCATCTTGAACACGGCCGCGAGGCCGTCGCCGATGTCCACGACGCCGGCGTTCTCACCGGGACCGTGGATGACCCACGGCGCCTTGGTGGGCAGCTGGCGCAGCCAGACCCGCGATGACTTGTAGCTGCAATGCTCCGACCACATGACGCTGAACACGCCGAGTTCGGTCAGCGTGGGCGTGCGGCCCATGATCTCCAGGACGCGGCCGTACTCGTCGGCGGATAGGCCGAACTCGGCGGCAAGAGCCTGATTGACGACAGGGGATGTACTCGCATGGTTCATAGGACGCGGCTGATATAACCGCTTGGGCGGCAGGCTGCCATCCAGGCCGCAAACGCGCTAATCTGCTCGCATGGACACTGTTTACGATACAGGCGTTCTCAGCCGCTATCAGGTGCCCCGACACCGTTTGACGCGGCGCGATTACTATCGGCTGGCCGAGGCGGGCATCCTTGGCGAGGACGATCGAGTCGAGCTGCTGGAAGGGCAACTGGTCGATATATCGCCGATCGGGCCGCGCCATGCGCTGCTGATCGACGTGCTCAATCGATTGCTGCTGACCGCCGTGGGCGAGCGGGCGTGGTTGAGGGTGCGGAACCCGATCGTGCTGGACGATGCCTCGGAGCCGCAGCCTGACTTAGCGCTGGTGAGGCTGCCGTGGAGCGGTTACCCCGACGCCCATCCAAGGCCCTCCGACATAATTTTGCTGGTCGAAGTCGCTGATTCGAGCCTGGACCTTGATCGCGGCGCGAAACTGGAACTCTACGCGCGCGCGTGTATCCGCGAATTCTGGGTAGTGGACCTGACTACCAATAACGTACTGGTGCACCGGAACCCGAATGAGGGCGAATATGGCTCGATCGCCAGCATCGATATGTCAGGCGCACTCCGCGTCGAGGCGCTGCCTGACGTGACGATTTCCGTTGCGCGGATCTTCGTCTGATGACTACGCGGCCACCAGCGCGTCGAACAACGGCTTGCCATCGATACCGCCCATCAGCGGGTCCACCAGGTCCTCGGGATGCGGCATCAGACCCAGTATACGAAGATTGGGCGACAGGATGCCGGCGATCGAGCGGGCACTGCCGTTGAGATTGGCTTCGGACGTGACCTCGCCGGTTGGCGTGGCGTAGCGCAGCGCCACCAACCCCTGGCCTTCCAGGCGATCCAGCGTGGCCTCGTCGGCGAAATAGTTGCCGTCGCCGTGCGCCATCACCGCACGAAACGTCTGGCCTCGCTGGTAGTGGCTGGTGAACACCGTATCGCTGCGCTCGACCCGCAGGTGACAGTCCATCGACAAGAAGCGCAGCGATGCGTTGCGCAACAGAGCCCCGGGCAGCAGACCCGCTTCCGTCAGGATCTGAAAGCCGTTGCACACGCCGAGAATATAACCGCCACGGGCAGCGTGCTCGCGCACCGCGCCCATCACCGGCGAGTGCGCCGCCATGGCACCGCAGCGCAGGTAGTCACCGTGAGAGAAGCCGCCTGGAATTACGATAAGATCCAGGTCGCCGAGGTCGGTTTCCTTGTGCCAGACCATCCGAGGCTCGGCACCCGATTGGCGCAGCGCGATGGTCATGTCGCGCTCGCGGTTTATGCCCGGAAAGATGACGACACCGGCTTTCATGTTAGGTTCCTGGCGAAGGCTTGGCCTTCTCCGCCTGCCACTGGGCTTGTCCCGGTAACCATGGGCTGGCTGGACCGAGCCATCAGCGACGCTGCTCGGCGCATGGGAAGAACCGGACAATGGCTTGACCGATTGCGGCTGGCCCCGGACCGTCGTCGTGGGTGTCCGCGTAGGCAGTCACCACCTGCGCCAGAAGGTCCGGTGTGAAGTCGGACGGCGGACAGATGCCGCGCGGCGGCGTCGGCGCGAATTGCAGGTCGTAGATGCCGGAAACGTAGCCCAGACACAGGCCGCGCTGCGCTGGTTCGGCCGAATGGCAGGCTGTTGCCAGCTGCCTCGAGGTCATCTGCTTCCAGCCCTGCTGCGTGGCTTGCGAGTGAGCACCCGCGGAGACCACCGTTGCCGTCACCCCCACGAAGGCGGGGATCCAGAGACCGGGCCCCCGCCTGCGCGGGGATGACGGATCACGGGGCATCCACCGAGACCCGGAAGCTTTCAATCACGGGATTCGCCAGCAGCTTGATCGCCATCTGCTCGGCAGCTGCCTGTGCTCTTTCGGGATCGTCTTCCGTCAGCTCAAGTTCGATCACCTTGCCGGCCCGTACCTCCCCCACGTTGTGGAAGCCCAGCGTGGTCAGTGCATGGCCTATTGCCTTGCCTTGTGGATCGAGCACCCCAGCCTTCAACATCACCGTGACGGTGGCCTTCACTGCATCAGCTCCGGGCCCTTCATGTCTCGCACCCCAGCCTCCGGGAGGATGCCGAGACGCTTGGCAACTTCCTGATACGCCTCCTCGACCTTGCCCATGTCCCGGCGAAAGCGATCCTTGTCCATCTTCTCGTTGGTTTTCGAATCCCACAGCCTACAGTTGTCGGGACTGATCTCATCGGCCAGCACGATGCGCATTTCCTCGTTTTCCCACAGCCGCCCGAACTCCAGCTTGAAGTCGACCAGGCTGATGCCGACGCCAAGGAACAGGCCGGTCAGGAAGTCGTTGATCCGCAGGGTGAGCGCAACGACGTCGTCGAGATCGGCGGCATTGGCCCAGCCGAAGCAGGTGATGTGCTCTTCCGAAACCAGCGGATCGTTCAACGCATCGTTCTTGTAGTAATATTCAATGATCGAGCGCGGCAGGCGGGTGCCCTCCGGAATGCCCAACCGCTGAGAGAGGCTGCCGGCAGCGATGTTGCGCACCACCACTTCGAGAGGAATGATCTCCACCTCGCGGATGAGCTGCTCGCGCATATTCAGCCGGCGCACGAAATGGGTCGGGATGCCGATCTCCGCCAGCCGCATCATCAGATACTCGCTGATGCGATTGTTCAGTACGCCCTTGCCGGTGATCACCCCCTTCTTCTGCGCGTTGAAGGCGGTGGCATCGTCCTTGAAATATTGCACTAAGGTACCGGGTTCTGGCCCCTCGAACAGGATTTTGGCTTTCCCTTCGTAGAGCTGGCGGCGGCGGGCCATCGCGATCCCCTTCTGGGCGAGTGCCGGGGGATATAGCAGCGGGCGGGCTGAGCCGCCATGCCGGCGGCCCTCAGGAAACCGCCAGGAAAGGCGCCTCATCCGGTGGGCCGGCCGCGAACAGCCACAGCCAGCTGCCGCTTCCTGGCAAGGCGACGAGGGAGGAGCAGACGGTGCCGAAACCACCTCGCGGCATCACGTTGATCTGCTCGCCAGGGTTGCCGGTGCGGTCGCCGAGGATCGCCTGCCAAGCCGACCAGTTCGCGGGAGTGGGCGGTTCGGCGGCGCGAAACCGGTCGAGGTGCCGGGCCACCCGTGGGCTGTCCCGGTCATTCGGGTCGTGTGCGGTAATCATGTGCAGGCCCGGTGCCAATCGCGTGGCCTCCGGCTGCCCGTGGCCCAGGCCCCGGATGAAGAAAGCCCCGCTTTGGTCTGCGATCACGAGATTAAAGCTACGCCAGGAACTTGCCTCTACCGCGCTGATCGCGGCCACCGCATCCTTTGCGGATGCATGTTCCAGCGCCAGCAGCGGCAATTCCCCGCGGCTGTGTTTGCCGGCAACAGGGCCCAGGCTCCCCGGGCGATTGAGAACCGCCGCCACCACGTTCGCATCGTTCACGCCCATCCACGTCCCGCCAGCCGTGCGGTCGCGTCCAGCGACGACACCAGGACGGTTGGGCCAATGGCGAGCCGGCGGATCCCACGCACGTTCCAGCATCTCATCGCGGTTGGCGGCCAAAACCACGGGCCAGTCGTGCCGCGGACGGATCAGCAGGATGACGGTGCACATACGGGCGGCACTAGCACCTTTACAAAGAATCCACAGAAAGAACAGCGTGTTGCACGACGTTCTTCAAATGCTCATTGTCCTGGACGCGCCAAAGCTTCATCAATGATCTGCACCGCGCGTCCACGGTCATGAGCACCCAGCGCACCGCGCGCCTGCCCGATTTTGTCAACCAAGGGATTCCGGCTGGGTGCGTTGGTCTGAAACAGCGGCACGGACCGATCGAGTGCGCGTGTCTCGGCCATCTCCAAGGCCTGCTGTGCTTCACCAGTTCTGCCAGCGATCAGCGCGGAACGCGCCGCCTGCAGATATGCCTGGACCGGGGCATCCTCGCCAACCGGCGGCGGCGGGAGGTTCGGCGCGATGCTCGATCGAGTGTCGTCGGGCCCGATATTAGAGGCACGGTCCGAGAGCGGCAGCGATGAACCAGTGCCAACCTCGTTCCCTGGTCGAGCGCCGGTACCAGAGTAGGTTCCTGATGGTGGGGGCACCTGCGCCCCGACCGCTGATGCAGCAAGCGCCATCAGCACCACCACACCCATCACACGCCGCATGATCTGCATCTGTTCCTTCAGGTTTCATCATCCGCGCCACAGCGCCGCGTCCAAGTATCATTAGACGCTAGCTGTCGTCGCGCAGGCCATCCAGCACATCTTCCGGCGTCACGCCACCGCACGGACCTTGATGCGCCATGCCGGCATCTGCCCCGTCGTGTCGATTGGCCGTCGCACGCCGCCTTCGCCGCGCGGCGCGATGCTTCGGCGATCAGGTCGAGGATGTTCTCGACCGGCAGAGTGCGTGTATTAAAGTCGCTCGCCAGCCGCGCCGCATGTCCATCATCCCTGCCGCAACGCTGCGACAGACGGCAACGATCCGGCATCCGCTACGATGGAACCGATGGTGGGCGATCATTGCCTCGCGCCAGCAGCTACCAGGATCCTCTCCCGACAACAGGGCCGGCGCAACTGCGCCAGCCCGGCGATAGCACCGTCAGTTCGGTCGATTTGCCCGATCGAGGCGATTGTTCAGATAGCCGAGCCGCCGAAGCAGCAATGGCAGCTCCGGGTTGGAAGGAAGCGGCGCGTCATCCAGGATGCCCACCCAACGGCGGCGGTCGTCCGGCGACATGTGCAGCCAGCGGCACTGGCGGTCAATATTGAGCCCGATATCCTCTGCCATGCGCAGGAACTGGCTCAACTCGCGCTTGGCGACATCGGGTGCGAAGCCCTGTTGACGGTCTGACATCTGGTCCTCCCGGATCTGGCAGCGCAATCATCCCGATTGCCCGCCGCCGGTCGTTGATCTAGTTCACACTTCGCGTCGGATTCTGGCGCGATAGGAGGACGGCATGGCGCGCTTCGTGATCGCACCGCATATGCGGCTTCATGAATGGGTCGCGGAGGAGAAGGGCTACTTCGTAGAGGCCGGTCTCGATTACGAGTTTGTTGACGAGCTGCGTGCGCCAGATGGGCGTCGTCACGATCTGGGCAATCGGGTCGGTGCGTACCAGACAATCGAAAAGGGCCGCAGGTCGGACGTGAGCTGTGCATGTCACTGGACGGTGAACGTTGCCGCCTCGGTCGGGCACGGCAAGCTGTATGCCGACTGCTATTCAGTCGCCCCCGCGGGCATCTTCGTTCCCGCCGGCTCCTCAATCACCACCCCGCAACAATTGGCGGGCGTACCGATCTCCGTTGGTTATCAATCGGGCAGTCACTATTCGACGATACAGGCGCTGGAGCAGTACTTGCCGATCGCCGATATCAGGTTGTCGTTTGCCGATGGGCTGCTGTTTCGGCGGATGGAGAAACTGGTCGATGGTGAAGTGCCAGCGGTATCGCTGTTCAGCGGTCCATATTACTTTGCCGAGCAGCTGGGATTCCGCAAGGTGATTGACACGACGTTCATGATGGCGTCGATGGTCACCGGGCATCCGGACCTCGAAGACGTGCAGCGTTACTTTGGTGCACTGCGCCTGGCACAGCGTGACATC
>JBKPSV010000380.1:0-5771 GCA_046735215.1 Pseudomonadota bacterium
ATGTATATGAGCGGCCTGTATGAACGCTCGTGCGCGCTGCAACCCGATGCAACCGCACGCCGCGCCGGCAAGCAGGTGGCGTTCTGCGAAATGCTGCTCTCCGGCATCACCAGCGTTGCCGACCTGTCGGGGATCGACGAAGGCTGGATCGATACCGCCGCACAGAGCGGCCTGCGGGTATTCCTGGCACCTAGTTATGCTTCGGCACGCTGGCACCTGGAGAACGGCTGGGCGCTGAATTACCGCTGGGACGAGCCCGCTGGCCGCCGAGGCCTCGATGCGGCGCTCGCGCTGATCGAACAAGCCGCGTCGCATCCCAGTGGTCGCCTGTCGGGTATCGTGTCGCCGGCGCAGATCGACACGTGCACCACCGATCTGTTGCGCGACAGCTTCGCTGCGGCGGAGGCGCGCGACCTGCCGATCACGGTGCACTGCGCCCAGAGCGTCAACGAGTTTCACGTCATGGTCGACCGTCACGGCAAATCGCCGGTGCAGTTCGCCCATGACCTTGGCATTCTTTCGTCGCGCACGGTGCTCGGCCATGCGATGTTCATCGACGAGCACTCCTGGGTGCGCTGGCATACCCGCACCGATCTGCGCGCACTCGCCGACACCGGTGCGCATGTAGCGCATTGCCCGTCACCATTCGTGCGTTACGGCCACACGCTGGAGGACTTCGGTCGCTACGCACGAGCGGGCGTCAATCTTGGCATCGGCACCGACGTCGCCCCGCACAACGTGATCGAGGAGATGCGTCTCGCGGCAATTCTCGCAAGAGTTGCTGCTCGCGATATCAACACCACCACCATCGGTGCGCTGTTCCACGCCGCGACGGTCGGTGGTGCCGATGCGCTTGGACGTCCCGATGTCGGCCGTCTTGTTTCAGGCGCCAAGGCCGATCTGGTCCTTGTGGACCTTGGCAATTCGTGGATGCGGCCCGCGCGCGATCCGCTGCGCTCGCTGGTGTTCACCGCCGCCGATCGTGCAGTGCGCACCGTGTTTGTCCACGGCGCGAAGGTCATGGACCAAGGCCGCGTGCTGACGCTCGATCATCGGGCTGCGCTCGCCGCAGTCGCAGAGGGTCAGCAGCGTATGCTTCGTGACGCGCCGAACCGTGATTGGGCAGGCCGCACGGCGGAGCAGATCTCGCCGCTCAGCCTGCCGATGCTGGCATGAAGCCGCGTTAGGCTACTGCCTCAGCTTCGATCTCCACCATGAACCGCGGGTCGGCCAGTCCCGCAACGAACAGCAACGTCGAGCATGGTGCGTGGCCGGCGTAGACCGCGTCGCGCGCCGCTCGAAACGAGGTCAGCAGCGAGCGGTCGGTCAGGAAGACAGTGGTCTTGACCACGTTGTTGATGGCCATGCCATTCGCCTGGAGTACGGCACGCAAATTGCCGAAGGCCTGAGCGATCTGGCCTTCGCCGGTGCTCGGCACCGAGCCGTCAGACGCCATCCCGACCTGACCGGAGATGATCAGCCGTCGCTCGACACCCTCCAGCACCAATCCGTGGGTATAGCCGGTCGGTGCACGTACGGCCGGCGGATTGCTTGAAGTAATCGTCGCCATCGTTGCTCTCCTCGGTCTGCTACCGCGCGAGCCAGTCCCGCACGGCGTCTTTGATGAAGCGCGCATCCTCGGGGTTCGTCGCTGGATTGCCGGCGCGATGCCCCCAGATGCTCGGGATCGGCCTTAGTTCCGCATGTGCCAGGAACGGTAATTCCGCCGCGTTGTCCGCGACACGGAAGTAGAGATCCGTCTCGCCCGGCATCAGCAGCACCCGGGCGCGAATAGCACGCAACGCACGCCGCAGGTCGCCATCGTACAGCGAGTTGGCGCTGATATCCGCCGCATCCCATGTGCGAAGCTGTGCATATTGATTGGCAGCGGGCCGCGGTACGAACCGGTCCTCCCAGTCAGTTCGGAGGAACGTCTCCAGGTCCGCTGCAGTCTTCGTGTGCAGGCCGGCCCGGTAGAAATCCTGGCTCAGCGCCCAGGCAGCATAGATGCGTGCGAATGCCCGCTTGGCCGCCTTCGGTTCTGTCGAGAACCGCCCGCCGCCGACATGCTCTGGCGCGGCTTCAAGTGTCGCCATCAGGCTGCGCAGGAAGACCTGGTTGTGAACCGCCGTGCGGGACACTCCGCAGTTCACCACGATGCGGTCCACCGCATCGGGAAACAGCGCCGCCCAGTGATACGCCTGCAGGCCGCCCATCGACCAGCCATAGACGCAGGCAACACGTTCTATTCCGTACAGATCGCGCAATGCGCGGCGCTGGGTCTGCACATTGTCGAATATGGTGACAAGTGAGGGATAGCCGGCGGTGTTCGAAGGACTGGATGACAGTCCGTTGCCGAACATGTCGCAGATCACGATGAACCAGCGCGTTGGATCCAGCACACCATCGGTGCCGATCAGCCATTCCAGATCGGGGTGCTGCGCGCCATAGCTGGTGGGATAGACGATGACGTTGTCGCGCGCCGGCGAAAGCGTACCGTGCACCTTCCACGACAGGCGTGCATCGCGCAGCATCTCTCCAGACTGCAGCGTTACGTCGCCGGCGTCGTAGGTCCCCTGCTGCGTCGGCCAGGCCATTGCTTCCCCCTATGGTCGGGCACGCAGCATGGTTGGCTTTGCCGCGCGTCATCGCAAGGGGTGAATTGATGGTGTTGCGCCTGATCGCCATTGGTCGGCTGCGTGGCGGACCAGAGGCAGAACTCTTCGACCGCTACAATGCGCGTCTGCGCCCGAGGTTTGCGCTGACCGAGATCGTCGAGGCGCGCGGCGCACCGACGGAGGTGAAGCGACGCGAAGGAGCGGCGCTGCTTGCCGCGCTGCCTGTCCCGGCAGTTGCAATCGCGCTGGACCAAGGCGGCGCTATGCCGAACAGCGAGGAACTGGCGCGCCTGTTGGAACGCTGGCTCGTTGCCGGCCGCACAGTCTGCTTCCTGATCGGAGGTGCAGAGGGGCTGGACGCAACAGTTCTTGCGCGGGCCGACTATATGCTGTCACTCGGCCGCCTGACCTGGCCTCACTTCCTGGTCCGCGGCATGCTGGCCGAGCAAGTCTATCGCGCTCGATCGATTATGGCGGGCCATCCGTATCACCGTGCAGGGCGGCCCTAGCGCGCCGCCCTGCTTCGGTCCGCTATACCGTTGCGCCGGTCAGCAGATCGCCGAACCGCACCCAGGTCTTGCCATCCCATTTCATGAACTGCATCGACGTGATCGGCCGGTGGTCGGTGTGCGTACTGCTCACCTTGATACCCGGCAGCAAGACGGGAAGCTCCACGTCGCGCAGGGCCTCGGCCTGCTTCATTACATTCTCACGTGAGAAGTCACCGCCGCACTGCTTCAGTACCTGCAGCATCGTCTTGCTGACGGCGTAGGCGAACACGTAACTGGCA
This sequence comes from Pseudomonadota bacterium, assembly GCA_046735215.1. Taxonomy (GTDB): domain Bacteria; phylum Pseudomonadota; class Alphaproteobacteria; order Acetobacterales; family Acetobacteraceae; genus JAMXLO01. The sequence continues at coordinate 3,409 of JBKPSV010000380.1, forward strand.
TCGGTGACATCACCGTCCGGCATGTACTTAGCCATGAACGCGCGCCACTCCTTCATGCCAGCGTCGTCCTTAAAGATGGGATCTGTCGGATCCTTCAGGTATGCCGTGCTCAGCATACCGACCGCCTTTTCGGGGCCGGCCGGCGTGATCACTCCGCCGACCGAGATGGCGACATTTGTCATCAGAAAGGTGGGCTTCCAGTTGAGGTCATAAACTTTGCGGATCGCCTGCGCAGCAAACTTGGGAATAGCTGCAACCAGCAGCACGTTTGCGCCTGAGTTCTTCAAGTCCACCATCTGCGAATCGATCGTCGGGTCAGTCGTTTCATAGCTGTTCGACCTGGTGACGATCTGATCCCACTTGTCGCCCAGGATGTCCCGCACTCCGGTGGGATAGTCCTTACCGAAGTCGTCGTTCTGATACAGGATCGCCAGCTTCGGATCCTTCACGTTGGCCAGCATGTATTTGGCGTAGATCTGCGCCTCGGTCCGATAGCCGGGCTGGAACCCCATCGTCCATGGGTACTTCTTGATATCGGCCCATTTGCTGGCGCCAGAGCCGACGAACAGGTGTGGAATCTTCTTGTGGTTCAGGTATTCGGCGATGGCCGAGTTGCATGGCGTCCCGAGGTTCTGGAAACAAAAGTCAACCTTGTCCGCCTCTACCAGGCGGCGAACCTGCTCCACCGTCTTCGGCGGGCTGTAGCCATCGTCGTATGAGATAAACTCAATCATGCGCCCGTCAACGCCGCCCTGCTCGTTGACCATCTTGAAGAATGCGCTCTCGGTGCGCCCGATGACGCCATAGGTCGAGGCCGGCCCGCTGTACGGCATGGTGTTGCCGATCTTGACCGTCGGGGTTTCGGCACGTGTGCGCCGCGTCGCCGTCAGCGCGGCAGTGGCAAGGCCAGACGTCACTGCGGCTCTTCGAGTGATCATGCTTTGTTCTCCTGAACGATGTAGTCTCCCGTCCCGGCTCTTTGGCCGGCTTCGGGACATTGCACCCTCGCCGTCGGCGCCGCTACCGTCTGCGCAGGCAGCCCCACGCGGAGAGCGATCATGGACGTCCCGATCACGCATGACCTCGCAACCAATTTGGCATGGCCGCAGGAAGGCGTGACGCGGGTACCGTTCCGCGTGTTCTCGGATGCCGAGATCTATGCCGAAGAACAGAAGCGACTGTTCCGCGGACCGATCTGGAACTTCCTCTGCCTGGAGGTGGAAATACCACGACCGGGCGATTGGCGCCTCGCGACGGTCGGCGAGACACCTGTCGTGGTGACGCGCGACGAGCATGGCTCGATCCACGCGATGGTGAATCGCTGTGCGCACAAGGGGGCGCTGGTCTGTCTGCAGGAGCGCGGCAATGCCAAGGCGCTTACCTGCGTGTACCATTCATGGAGCTACGACCTGGCGGGCCGACTGCAGAGCGTCGCCTTCCGCCACGGCGTGCGTGGCAAAGGCGGCATGCCGGACGATTTCGATAACACGCAGCATCGTCTCGAGCCGTTGCGCGTCGAGGTGTTCTGCGGGCTGGTGTTCGGCACCTTCTCCGACGCGACCGTGCCGGTGGAGGCATATCTCGGCGAAACCATGGGCCGCATGATCCGCCGCAATCTCGGGCGGCCTCATCGCATCCTCGGTATGCACAGCCAGATCATTCACAACAACTGGAAGCTGTACGCAGAGAATGTCCGCGATTCGTATCACGCGACGCTGCTGCACACCTTCTACACCACGTTCAAGGTGAACCGGCTGGACATGGATGGCGGCATGCTGCTGTCCGAGGATGGCCGGCACTCGATCAGCTACGCCAAGCGCGACACGCTGCAGCAGTCGGACGAATACCGGAAGGTACATTCGGCCCAGTACAACTCGGCACTCGCAGCGCCGCAGTTTCTGGACGCGTTCACCGAGTTCGACGACGGCGTGACCCACTGCATCCAGACTGTATTCCCTACGCTGGTCGTGCAACTGACGCTGAACTCGCTGGCGGTGCGCTTCTTCGCACCCCGCGGAGTGGGTAAGACCGAGTTGTTCTGGATCTACCTGGGCTACCGGGATGACAGCGAACAGCAGACACGGCAACGGCTGATGCAAAGCAACCTGACCGGTGCGGCCGGGCTTGTTTCACTGGAAGACGGCTGCATCAACGAGTTCGTGCAGCGTGGCACCCGCGGCAGCGAGGACCGCAACGCTTTTCTCGAGATGGGCGGACGCGATGTCGCCTCTTCTGATGGCTCGCGCGCCACCGAGACAGGTATCCGCGGCTTTTGGCAGGGCTATCGCGACCTGATGGGCCTCTAGACGTGCGTGATGCGATCGAGGATCTGCTGTCCGACTACGCCGAGACCATCGATAGCG
>JBKPSV010000381.1:0-38332 GCA_046735215.1 Pseudomonadota bacterium
CGTGACCTCGTGGCTTGCGACGGCGGCCGAGAACTTCGGCGCTGCCGGGCAGGTGAGCCACGGCGACCGCTATGACCGCGGCGAGGAATTCATGGAGGTCGTGAACCAGCTTTGGGATAGTTGGGCGAATGATGCGGTCATTGACGACCGAAGCAGCGGCATCTATGCGCGACGAGACCGCATCAGGCCCATCAATCATCGCGGCGATTTTCATTCGGTTGCCGGTCCGCTCAATATGCCCCGGTGTCCACAGGGTCGGCCGGTCCTGGTGCAGGCTGGCTCGTCGGACACCGGTCGCCGCTTTGCCGCGCGACACGCCGATGCGGTGTTCACCGCCCAGATGGCGAAGAAAACGGCACAGGAGTTCTATGCTGACCTAAAGAACCTGGCGGCAGCCGGTGGGCGATCGCCGGAGCATATCCTCATACTGCCAGGGCTGAGTCCGATGATTGCCTCGACCGAGGCGGAGGCGCAGCGCATGGCGCGGGAGATCAACGAATTGACCGACCCGGAGGTGGGTCGCAAACGCCTGTCAGGTCGGTTCGGTGGCCACGATTTTTCGCATTTGCCACTGGACCGACCGCTTGTGCCGGATGACTTCCCGAGCCCAGAGACAGTTCAGGCCGCACGAAGCCGGACCGAGGTGATTATCGACCTGGTCCGGCGAGATCAGCCGACGCTGCGGCAGTTGCTGGGTTATCTTGCTGGTGCGCGTGGACATTACGTGACTGCAGGCACGCCGGAGCAGATCGCTGACCTGATCGAGGATTGGTTCAATACAGGTGCGGCAGATGGCTTCAATATCATGCCGCCGCTGCTTCCGGCGCAGCTGGACGCGTTCAGCAAGGGGGTGATCCCGATCCTGCAGCGCCGCGGGCTGTTCCGTACCGAATACACCGGAAAGACTCTGCGCGAGCATTACAATTTGCCGCGGCCAGTAAGCGTCTTCGATGATCCCGCCTGGAAAGGGGGACTGCGTGAATCCGCCGCGGGGGTTTGAACATTGACGGCGGGAATGCACGCATTGTCAGCCAAGCCGACGCTACGATGACCGCTGGCGCCGCACGTACGCTGAAATTTGCCGCCATTGGGTTGGATCATCGGCACATCTATGAAATGACCAGCCGTCTGCTCGCACAGGGCTGCGAGTGCGTCGGCTACTGGACCGAAGGAGAGCCACAGCCGCTCGCCGGCTTCATCCGGAGGTTCCCGCATATCCCGCGCGTCACCGACAAGTCCCGACTGCTCGACAACCCGACCGTGCAGCTGGTGCTTACCGCGGCAGTGAACTGCGATCGCGCCGACATCGCTATCGCAGCGATGCGTCACGGCAAGGACGTCATGTCGGACAAGCCCGGCTGCACCACGGCTGAACAGCTTGCTGAATTGCGCCGCATGGTCGCGGAGACTGGGCGAATATGGTCGGTAAATTACTCCGAGCGGTTCGAAGTGCGCGCCGTGACACGCGCGATCGAGCTGGTCAGGGCCGGCGCCATTGGCCGCGTGGTGCAAACGGTCGGCCTCGGTCCGCACCGGCTCAACCGACCGCTTCGGCCCGCGTGGTTCTTTGAACGCGACAGGTATGGCGGCGTGCTGTGCGACATCGCCAGCCACCAGATCGAGCAGTTTTTGACGTTCACCGGATCGACTGATGCCGACGTGGTCGCATCGGCTGTCGGGAACTTCGCGAACCCAGCCGAGCTTGAACTGGAGGATTTTGGCGAATTGCTTCTGCGCAGCGATCGCGCGGCCGGCTATATCCGTGTTGACTGGTACACGCCGGATGGCCTCAATAATTGGGGCGATGGAAGGCTGACCATTCTTGGCACCGATGGCTATATCGAGTTGCGCAAATACATCGACATTGCAGGCCGCCCAGGCACGGATCATCTTTTCCTCGTTGACAGCAAGCAGACGCACTACATCGACTGCAGCGATGCCGATTTGCCCTATGCAGCGAACCTTGCGGCCGACGTGCTCGACCGCCCGAGCGCGCCATGCCTCAGGCGCATTGTTTCAAGGTAATGGAGCTGGCGCTGAGGGCGCAGGCAATGGCGGCAAGATTGGGACACCTACAATGAGCCGGCGGTTCCGCGTCGCCGTGATCGGCGCCGGAATCGGTGCCGCACATGTCGACGCCTATCTCGCCAACAGCGCCTTATATCAAGTTGTCGCAGTCTGCGATCTGGACACGGGGCGTGCGGCGAAGGTCGCTGCGACGGCAGATGCGCAGCCCGCCAGTTCTTATGCCGATGTGCTGCTTCGCGACGATATCGACCTGATCGACATCTGCCTGCCGCCTTTCCTGCATTTCGAAGCCATCGAGCAGGCGCTGCAATCAGGCAGGCACGTGTTGTGTGAAAAACCACTTGTCGGTTCGCTGCGTGAAGTCGAGCAGATCCGGCAACTTGCGGCGCAGGTCGGTCGTGCAGTGGTGCCGGTCTACCAGTATCGCTACGGCAACGGACTGGCTCGGCTGCGGCGGCTGATCGCGGCCGGTATCACGGGCGAACCGCTGGTTGCCAGCATTGAGATTCACTGGAACCGCGGGTCCGACTACTATGCTGTGCCGTGGCGCGGCCGAAAGGCCACTGAACTCGGCGGGGCGATCATCGGTCATGCGATTCATGCCCACGACATGCTCACCTGCACGCTCGGACCAGTGCGGCGCGTCTTTGCCAGGCTCGCGACCAAGGTGAATCCCATCGAGACCGACGACTGCGCGGCCATTGCGCTCGAAATGATGTCAGGCGCCCTGGTCACATCATCGGTCACGTTGGGTGCCGCGGAGGAACTGAGCAAGTTTCGCTTCTGCTTCGCCAGCTTGACTGCGGAAAGTCCAGGCGTGCCTCCCTACCGACCGGCCGAAGGGAGGTGGCGCTTTGTCCCGCGTGGTGCGCTCACGGAGAGTGAGATCGAAGCTACATTGCAGGGCTTTGTGCCGCAGCAGGAGAGCTTTGATGGCTTGCTTGAGGCGCTGCACCCCGCCCTAAATGGCACCGCCAGGTGGCCGTTGACCCTACAGGATGCCGAGCAGTCGCTCGAGCTGATCTCCGCCATCTATTACAGCGCCGCCACCAACACAGCGGTGGAGCTGCCGCTGCCTCAGGATCATCCGGTGCGGGACGGCTGGGCAGCGTGGCTGCCGTCGCCTTAGCTTATGATCTCCTGCTGGTTCCGAGGGGCGCTGAAAGAGGTCAGCCACATCAGGAGACGTGCGGCACGGCCGGCGCCGATAGCCTACGGCCTGCGGCCAAGCTATCCTCGATCATCCAGATATCGCCAAGGATTGAACCATATGCGTCCATCCGGTCGCGCCAATGACGCTCTGCGCCCGATCTCGCTCACCCCCGGCTTCGCACGTCACGCCGAGGGATCCTGCCTGATCCGCGTGGGCAACACCGAAGTCCTTTGTGCGGCCAGCGTCGAAGGTCGGGTGCCGCCCTTCCTGCGCAACTCCGGCCAGGGTTGGGTGACCGCGGAATACGGCATGCTGCCCCGCGCCACGAACACGCGTGGCGAACGTGAGGCGGCACGCGGCAAGCAGTCAGGACGTACACAGGAGATTCAGCGTCTGATCGGCCGCTCGTTGCGCGCCGTGGTCGACCGCACGCAGATGGGCGAGGTGACCGTGACTTTGGATTGCGATGTACTGAATGCCGATGGCGGCACGCGCTGTGCTGCGATCACCGGTGCCTGGGTGGCGCTCAGCCTTGCCTTCCGGCACATGCTGAAGATGAACGTGATCAAGACGCTGCCGCTGACGGGTCATGTCGCCGCGGTCTCCTGCGGCATTATAGGTGCAGAGCCAGTGCTGGACCTGGACTATGCCGAGGATTCTTCCGCTGAAGCGGACGCCAATTTCGTGCTTACTGACAGCGGCGGCATCGTCGAAATCCAAGGCACGGCCGAGCGTGGCGCTTTCACCGAGGCGCAGTTTGTCGGCATGCTTGGCCATGCCCGCCAAGGCGTTGCAAGGCTTTTCGCAGCGCAGCGCCAGGCGATCGAAACGGTCTGATGGCACGTCGCCTGGAGGCCGGCACACGGCTGGTGCTGGCAAGCCACAACCCCGGCAAGATCGCGGAGCTGACCGAACTGCTGCGACCACATGACATGGCAATGATCTCAGCTGGCACACTGGGCTTGCCCGAACCGGCAGAGGACGCGCCGGACTTCGTCGGCAACGCGCGTATCAAAGCCCTGGCCGCGGCACGCGCAAGTGACCTGCCGGCGTTGGCGGATGACAGCGGCTTTTGCGTCGCCGCGCTGCACGGAGCACCAGGCATCCATTCCGCGCGTTGGGCTGGCCCCGCGAAGGACTTCGCCGCGGCAATGGATCGGGTAAACCGCGGCCTGGGAGACGCAGTCGATCGTCGCGCCTGGTTCATCGCGGCGCTGTGCCTGGCCTGGCCCGACGGCCACACCGAGACTTTCCTGGGCCGAGTCGATGGCCTCGCCATCTGGCCGCCACGGGGCGCCAACGGCTTCGGTTACGACCCCATGTTCGCGCCTGCCGGCCAGACGGCGACGTTCGGCGAGCTGACGGCGATGGACAAGCACTCGGTCAGTCACCGCGCCCGAGCGTTTGCGCAGTTCCTGGCCGCCTGTCTCACTCCGCCCGTATCGCCGCCACTTTCGCCCCGGTGATCCGCACCAGTTCGGCCGCCGAGGTCTGGAATACGTGGCGTGGCGACCCGGCTGCGGCCCAAATCGGATCCAGCGCGGTCAGGTCTTCGTCCAGCAGCAACATCGGCGCCGACGCATGGCCCACCGGCGCGACACCGCCGATGGCGAAACCTGTTACCTGTCGAACCCAGTCCGCATCTGCACGCCCAAGTTTTACGCCCAGCGCCCTCTCGGCCCTCGCCTGATCGACGCGATTGGCGCCCGAGGTAATAACGACGACAGCGCGCATCCCGCAGCGGAACACTATGGACTTGGCTATCTGGGCGACGGTGCAGCCTACAGCGGCTGCAGCGTCCGCCGCCGTCCGTGTCCCGGCCGGGAACTCGAAGATCGTGTCGGGATGGCCGGCGGCGACCAGTGCCGCGCGAACGCGCTCCACCGAGCCGCCGGATTCGCTGGCGGACATCCTATATCTCCCCGCAATGGAACCGCTCGCGCTCTATATCCACTGGCCATTCTGTCTCGCCAAGTGCCCTTACTGCGACTTCAACTCGCATGTACGGGAGCACATCCCGCAGGCGCGCTTCCGCACCGCGCTGCGTCGTGAGCTGGCATGGGAGGCCGCCCGCCTCGGCCCCCGCAGACTGACTTCGATCTTTTTCGGTGGCGGTACCCCTAGCCTGATGGAACCCGAGACCGTTGCGGCACTGATCGACGATGCACGGCGTCTGTTCCCGGCGGCAGACGACATAGAGATCACGCTGGAGGCCAATCCCACCAGCGTCGAAGCAGGCCGGTTCGCAGCGTTCCGTGATGCCGGCGTGGATCGCGTCTCGATCGGCGTTCAGAGCCTGGACCCAGACGCGCTGGCGCTGCTCGGGCGACAACATTCGGCGGCCCAGGCGATCGCCGCGCTGGAAACGGCGCGGGCCATATTCCCGCGCATTTCCTTCGACCTGATCTATGCGCGTCCTGGCCAAACGCTGGCGGCGTGGCAGGCAGAGCTACGTCAGGCGCTGGCACTGGCAGCCGATCATCTGTCGCTTTACCAGCTTACGATCGAACCGGGCACGAAGTTCGCTGCCATGTATCGGCGCGGCGAGATCGAGCTGCCGGATGGAGATCAGGCTGCTTCGCTATACGAAGCTACCGCGGAGGAAGCCGCGCGCTTCGGCCTGCTCGCCTATGAGGTTTCAAATTACGCTGTGCCCGGCAGTGAGAGCCGCCATAACCTCACGTACTGGCGCTATCGCGACTATTCCGGGATTGGGCCGGGGGCGCACGGACGGTTCACCCCGATCGGAGCGGCTCCTAATGCCATTTTTGCTACGCGACGTCATCGAGCGCCCGAACAATGGGTGGAATTGGTGGAGCGTGATGGCCACGGCATTGTCGAGGAAGTGCCATTGCAGCCCATCGAGCGATCGCGGGAGATGCTGCTGATGGGACTGCGCCTGGTCGAGGGCATCGATCCTGCGCTGTTCGCCGTGCGTACCGGCGTCACGCTTGATGACGCGCTGGACACGCCGATGCTTCAGCAAGCGCTTGAGGCAGACTACCTTGCATCGCGTGGCGGGCATCTCGCCGCGACGGCGTCGGGACGGTTGCGCCTGGACGCGCTGCTCGCGGCCATCGTTCGCTGACTGGCTCCTGACCATGCCGATGCAATACGTCGCGCGAAGGGCACGAAGAGGCAGCAGCCGACGTCGTGGGAAAACTCGCCGTCGCGCGACCTGCCGGAACTCAATCCTCGTCCACCACCCGCCGGATCAGCACCTCGCGTTTGCCGACGTGGTTGGCCGGCCCGACGATCCCTTCCTTTTCCATCTGCTCGATCAGCTTGGCGGCGCGGTTGTAGCCGATGTTCAGATGTCGCTGGATGAAGCTGGTGCTCGCCTTGCCCTCGCGTGCCACCACCGAGACCGCTTGCTCATAGAGACCGCGCTCGCCTTCGCCGGTCGCGCTCAATCCGGGCAGAGACGCGGTGTTGTCGTCATCGGACGGCTCGGTGACTTCCTCGAGATAGGCCGGCTCGCCCTGCTCGCGCAGGAACTCAACCACCTTCTCCACCTCCTCGTCCGACACGAACGGTCCATGCACGCGGGTGATTCGCCCGCCGCCTGCCATGTACAGCATGTCGCCCATACCCAGCAGCTGCTCGGCGCCCTGCTCGCCCAGGATGGTGCGGCTGTCGAACTTGCTGATCACCTGGAAGCTGATGCGCGTCGGAAAATTCGCCTTGATCGTGCCGGTGATCACGTCCACCGATGGCCGCTGCGTCGCCATGATGACGTGAATGCCAGCCGCGCGTGCCATCTGCGCGAGGCGCTGCACCGCAGCTTCGATCTCCTTGCCGGCAACCATCATCAGATCGGCCATTTCGTCCACCACCACGACGATCAGCGGCAGTGGTTCCAACGTCAGCGGCTGGTCCTCGAAGGTGGGACGGCCGGTGTCCGGATCGAAGCCGGTCTGCACCCGCCGCGTGATCATCTCGCCCTTGGCGCGCGCCTCCGCCACGCGATCGTTGTAACCGGTCAGGTTGCGCACGCCGAGCTGGCTCATCGCGCGATAGCGGCGCTCCATCTCCCGCACCGTCCACTTCAGCGCCGTCACCGCCTTGGCCGGTTCCGTGACCACCGGTGCCATGAGGTGCGGAATGCCCTCGTACATCGAGAGCTCCAGCATCTTGGGATCGATCAGGATCAGCCGGCACTGATCCGGCGACAGGCGATACAGCAGCGACAGGATCATCGCGTTGACGCCGACCGACTTTCCGGACCCGGTGGTGCCAGCGATCATCAGGTGCGGCATGCGCGCGAGATCGGCGAACAACGGCGCGCCGTTGATCTCTTTGCCAAGCGCCAGAGTCAGGCGGCCGCCATGCTTGTGCAGTTCATCGGAGGACAAAATTTCGGATAGGAACACCGTCTCCCGCTTCGCGTTCGGCACTTCGATGCCGATCACATTGCGCCCCGGCACCGTGGCGATGCGCACGGCGGTCACCGACAGGCTGCGCGCCACGTCGTCCGCCAATCCAATCACCCGGGCGCTGCGAATCCCCGGCGCCGGTTCGAGTTCATACAGCGTTACCACCGGACCCGGTCGGATCTCGACAATGCTGCCTTGCACCCCGTAGTCCGACAACACCGACTCGAGCAGCCGCGCGTTCGCGTGGAGTGCCTCCTCACTGGGCCCGGAAGCGGCGCGCGCCGGCGGCGGCTTCAGCAAAGACAGGGAAGGGAACTGCCATCCGGCTTCAGGCAGCGGCAGGTTATCCTGCCGGGGCCGACGCACAGGTGGCAGCGTGGGGCGCGTCAGCCGGGTAACAACCGGCGGCGCTTCTTCCTCCATCGGTGGGACAAGCCGGGTCACAACCTCGGGTTCCCGCCGCACAGGCTCATCGGGCAGGCGATGAGACCGCAACCGACGCGGCAATAGAGGCAGTCGAAGGGCCGGCACTGACCATCGCCGCCGCATGGTGAACCGCGCCACCTGCTGGGCGCCCCGACCGGCCGTTCGCCATTCGCTGGCGGATAGGCCAAGGGCGAGCACCGTCAGGGAAACAGCGAGCCCAAGCCCCATCGCCCAAATCATCAACACCCCGACGGGACCCAGCACGCCCCTTCCGGCGGCAAGCCCCCAGGTGGCGAAAAGGTTGCCGATCGCCCCGCCCAGTCCCGCCCCGGTCGGCCACGCCGCCCGCGTCGGTATTGGCAGGCTCGCCAGAACTGCAGCCACGACCGGGATCGCTGCCAGCAGGGCCACAAGCCGGCCCGCGGCGCTGCCAAGGCCGCGGCGAGAGGCGATGCGCCACGCCCAGGTCAGCATGCCGACGCCGGGCAGGGCGCCGGCTAACCCGAACCCCTGAAGCAGGACGTCCGCCAGGATTGCCCCGACTGGCCCGGCGAGGTTTGTGGTGTGCCGACTGGTTGCGGTGTTCAGGGACGGGTCCCGTGGATCGTAGCAGGTCAGGGCGACCAGCACCGCCAACCCGAGCAAGCCCAGGACCAGCCCTGTCAATTCCGCCGAGCGCTGCTGGATCAGCGCCCGTATGGTGGGGGAGGCGAGGTGACGCGTCTCCGCGGTCCTGGCGCTGGCCATGCTTGTGTCCGCTGCTCGTGCAATCTTGGAACTATAGCGGCGAGGTGGCTGATTCCTGAAGTGCGATCGGCAGTGGCTTGTCGGCATCGTGTCCGCCACGGCACTCTGGACGAATGACCCAGAAGCTTTCGGTTGAGGTCTGCGTAGTGGGTGCAGGTCCGGTCGGCGGTAGTTTGGCATGTCACCTGGCTTCGGCTGGCGTCGCTACCGCAGTGGTCGATCGTGCGCCTCTGCCGCCCATGGAGCATCCCGCTTTCGATGGCCGCGCCTATGCCATCGCCACAGGCTCAAAGCGCCTGTTGGTAGAATGCGGGGTGTGGGACAGGCTGGTTGAGCCCGCCTGTCCAATCCTGGACATCAGGGTGACCGATGGTCGGCTCGGCCGCCCGGCCTCATCACTGTTCCTGCACTTCGACCATGTGGACGCGACCGAGACGGCTTTCGGGCACATGGTCGAGGCGCGCAGCCTGCGCGTCGCGTTGAATGCACGGATGCGCGCCCTGCCGGCGTTGCACGTGTTCGCACCCGCGAGCGCCGAGGTCGAAAGGCATGATGCCGACGCCACGGTCGTTGTCGCCGGGGGCCCCACAATCAACTGTCGACTCGTCGTAGCCGCAGAGGGGCGCAATTCGCCTCTGCGGCGTGCTGCGGACATACCTGTGACCTACCTGCCGTATGATCAGACCGGCGTCGTTTGTGCGATCGCCCACCAGTACCCGCACAACAACGTGGCCTTGGAGCACTTCCTTCCGTCGGGGCCGTTTGCGCAACTCCCGATGGGCGCCAGCCCCGATGCGGAGGAAGGTGGGGCGGCAAACATCTCTGCCATTGTTTGGACCGAGCGCAGTGTCACCGCACGGCGTATGCTCGCAAGCAGTGACGCTGCGTTCTCTGCCGAGATCGCCCGTCGTCTCGGCGGCCATCTTGGGGCCGTGCGCGCGATTGGCCGCCGGTGGAACTATCCCCTCGGTGCGTTGCATGCGCATCGTTATTTCGACCGGCGTTTGGCGCTGGTGGGCGATGCCGCACACACTATTCACCCCATCGCAGGTCAGGGGCTTAACCTGGGCTTCCGCGACGCAATGGCACTCGGCGACCTGCTGATCGAGGCATCGCAGAGCGGCGCGGACCTGGGATCGCCAGAGCTACTCCGCCGCTACCAGCGACGACGCCGTCCGGACAATTTGCTGATGTTGGCGGCGACCGATGCACTGGACAGGCTGTTCAGCAATAACAATCCGCTCCTGCGGCTTGCGCGCGACGTGGGCATCGCGGCGGTGCATCGTGCGCCGCCGCTCAAGCGCCTGTTCATGCGTCAGGCTATGGGCCTGCCACTGTTCTCACGCGGCGCGGACGGTGGTCAGGAACGCATCGACGTCGCGCCGTAGAGTCTCGGACTGGCGCGAGAGCTCGCCAGCGGCGCTCAGCACCTGACTGGCGGCTGCTCCGGTTTCCCCAGCGGCACGGCTGACACCCTCGATGTTGGTGGCAATTTCGCCGGTTCCTTGCGCGGCTTGCTGCACGTTGGTGGCAATCTCGCGCGTCGCCGCTCCCTGTTCCTCGACCGCCGATGCGATCGCTGTGGCGATCTCGCTCATCTCCCGGATCGTGGCGCCAATGCTGCGGATGGCCTCCACCGTCTGTCCAGTGGCACCCTGGATCTCGCCGATCTGTGCGCGAATCTCTTCGGTTGCCTTGGCTGTTTGGCTCGCCAGAGATTTCACTTCGCTGGCGACCACAGCGAACCCCTTGCCGGCGTCACCGGCGCGCGCTGCCTCGATCGTTGCATTCAGCGCCAACAGATTGGTCTGTCCGGCAATCGTCTCGATCAGCTGCACGACCTCCCCGATGCGCTGCGCGGAACGGTCCAGGCCCTCGACGGTCGTATTCGTATGATCCGCCTCAACCACCGCCTGGCCGGCGATTTTCGAGGACTGGTCCACCTGTCGCGCGATTTCCTGCACCGATGCGGACAATTCCTCGGCGGAGCTCGCAACCGTCTGGACGTTGGCCGAAGCCTCTTCCACCGAAGCCGCGACAGACGTCGCCTGTTGCGTCGCTTGTTGGGCGGTGTGTGTCATACTCTCTGCTGCCGACTGCATTTCCGTGGCCTGCGAGTCGACCGAGCTGACAATGCCCTTGATGCCGGCCTCGAAATTGTCCGCCAGCCGCAACATTCCCGCCTTTCGCTCCGCCTCCGCTTCCTGTTTTTGCCGCTCGTTTGATTCGCGCAGGCGCTCCGCTTCGATCATGTTGTCCTTGAAGACCTTGACGGCCTCAGCCATCCGGCCGATTTCATCCTTGCGGCCGATACCCGGGATCTCGACCTGCAATTCACGCCTTGCCAGATGATGCATTGCGTCGGTCATTCGTAAGACCGGCCGCGAAATGCCACGCCCGATCAGCCAAGCCAGCGCTGAGCCGATCGCGATCGCTCCTGCACCGAAAACGGCCACAAGCGTACTGCCATTGCTGACCACCGCCTTGGTTTGTCGCTCAACTACCGCTTGCGAGGCCAGATTGCTGTCCTTCGCCTTGATCGCCAGCGCCTCCATGGCATCGCCTGCTTCCCGCATGGCGCCGTTCGCAAGAGCGATCCGCTCGTTGCTCAGGGCGACCACGCGGCGAAACGCTGCCTGATACGCATCGATCAGCTTGGTCTCGGCAGCCACCGGAGCGTTCAGATCAGTACCCTTGGTCGCTGCATCGAGCTGTGTCACCTGCTGGCGCAGGGCATTGAATGTTTGTTCAGCCGCTTTGTCCGCCGCCGCGTCCTGACGTCCGATTCGCTTGTTCACCTCGAGACGTGCCAGCAGACTGAGACGCCGGCCTTCAATCGTCGGGGCAAGCAATTCGTTCTTGTCCGCTTGTCCCGCGGCGGCAATCACGGCAGAGAACCCATCTGTCAACTGCGCACCCACGACGTCCAGCACCTCGGTCGTCAGCTTCGTCGCCTCATGCTCCAGGGTTGCCAGCTTGTCGAAGCCCGCCGCATAGGTGTTGGCCAGCTTACTGATCTCGGCCAGCATCTGCCGCCGCCCTGGATCGACCACGTTCCCAAGCGCCTGGTCGATGAAGCGTCGCACAGTTGCTCCAGCCGCCTTGGCTGCGCTCTCGGCGGCAGCGGTCTCTGAGTAAAGATACTCGCGCACCCGCCCGCGATACTGCGCGACCGAACGGTCGATATCGCGATACATTCCTGATCGAGACATCAGGCCGGCGAACTGATCGATCGATTCGCTCACGCCGCGGAATGCCACCCAGGCGGTGGCCGAGCTGGCGGCCAAAATCGTCAGTACGACGACGAACCCTAAACCGATCTTTGTGCCTATGCTGCGGTTTGCAAGGGAGCTGCCGAACATCGTGCCAATGCCCATGGTTTCGCATTCCCACCTGCAACGGGGGGCGAAGACTATGGGATCAACCGATGAACGATCTGCTAACCGAGCCCCTGGGCCGATTGGGCCGGGTGAGATATCCTCGGCGGCGTCACCCGGCGGAGAAGGAGGAAACCGATGGCGCGAAAAATCCTGCTGACCGACAATCCGCTGAGTGCGATGGATATCGCCCGCGAACTTGCCCCTTCAGGATTCGACCTGGTTGTCGCCCGCGCCGGCAGCCCCGAGTTCAATGCTGCCCTGGCGGATGCGGAGTACATCGTCGGCCTGGGCGAAGTGAAGATGGATGACGCGTTCTACAAGTCGGCACCCAACCTGAAGCTCGTGCAGTTGCTGAGTGCCGGCTATGACCGCGTCGACATCGAGGCCGCCCGGCGTGCCGGTGTGCCCGTGTGCAACAACGGGGGAGCCAACGCGATCGCAGTGGCGGAACACGCGATCCTGCTGATGCTGGCGGTATGCCGCCGGCTGACCTGGCTGCATGAGATGGTCAAATCCGGCCGCTGGCGGGGCAATGACGTCGCCAGCGTTCGCCTCTACGAATTGCACGGCCGCACACTCGGTATCATCGGTCTTGGCAACATCGGCAAGAAGGTCGCGCGGCTTGCGCAAGGCTTCGGCATGGCCGTGCAGTATTTCGACATCGCGCGGCTGAGCGAGGACGCGGCCGATGCGCTAGGTGTGAAATTCCGGCTGTTCAACGAATTGCTGCGCACGTCGGACATCGTCTCGCTGCACGTGCCATTGACGCCGGCGACCCGCCACGTCCTGGGAACGGCACAGTTCAGGCTGATGAAGCCTACCGCTTACCTGGTCAACACCTGCCGCGGCCCGGTGGTCGATGAGCCGGCCCTGTACGAAGCGCTGACCAACGGGACCATCGCCGGCGCCGGGCTTGACGTGTTCGACCAGGAGCCTCCACCAGCGAACAATCCGCTGTTCACGCTGGACAACGTGATTTTGACCCCGCACTACGCCGGCCCGACCTGGGACAATCAGTCCGCACGATTCCGCAACGGCTTCGACAATGTTGAACGCGTGGCTCGTGGCGAAAAACCGCTCTGGGTCATTCCCGAACTGCGCGATTGACGCCACGGTTGCGTCGCGGCGCCTCGATCAACTGGTGAATGCCGATGTGAACCGGTGGCAACTGCGCGGCAGGAACCAAGTCGCACCTAAGCCGTCGCCCACGTCGGCGGTCAAGGCCCGGCGTCGTTGACGCACAGATAGTCAAATCCGACTGGCCGAACTGGATCGCCATTATCAGGTGCGAATGACACCGACCGAAAGTGATGTTCATGCAAGAAGTCCACCACTTCAGTCATGAAAGGAGAGTCCTTATAAATTGGGATCGCGAATAGCGTACAATGGATCAGCTTCACAGAATGGATATACGTCCCTAGCCCTCGCAGAACCGATAGCTCATGACCTTGGGTATTGCTCTTAACGAGCGTTGCCGGCAAACGAGGTGCGAGATGCATCTCTTCGATAACGCTTTCCAGAGTCTGCACGGGGACCCGAAGTCCTTCGACTACGGTATCGGAAGGATTCTTGGTCTCCGTCATTCGTGATCGAAACGACGAATATTCCGAATGAGCCATCACGTTCAGAGTATCTTCGCCGACGCGATCGCCGATAGCAGTCTGGACACCGCGCCAACGTTGGTCGCCGCGCATCCGATCAGACAGCGCGGCAAAAACATCGGGGATGGGTTCGAAACTCAATATGTCACCGCTGTAGCCGAGGTAGCGGAGCGCAGAGGCAAACTGGCCGATATTGCCGCCGACATCGATAACAAGATCAATGTGAGCGCGATCCAGCCAACGTCGCAGCCCCAGGAGATGCGCGACAACCGCAAGACTGCCCGATCCGGCGACGCGGGGTACCGCCCTGATCGATCGGAACTTGGCGCCACGGAGCAGCTCTCTAAAAGCCATATAATTAGTTTCCTTGCTCCGACTTCCGGCAACCAGAACCAGCACACTGCATGACGCAGGAATGCCTCACGACCACAAGGCCTTGGTCGCAATGCGCGCACCCTCGCGCAGTGCGGCGAACTTCGCCCAGATCACCGTCGGATGCACCTCAGGACGATATGTTGCCTGGGATGAGAAGCCGCAATCAGCGCCGGCTACCACGTTGTCCTTGCCGACGATGCGGGCGAACCGCATCAGCCGTTCGGCGATCCACTCTGGATGTTCGACGATATTGGAGGAGTGGGTGATCACACCCGGGATCAGCACCTTACCTTCCGGCAGCTTCACCGTCTCCCACAAATGATACTCATGCTCGTGCCGTGCATTGGCGGCCTCGAAACTATAGGCGCCGGCATTCACGCGCAGCATGTAGCCAGCGACGTCGGCCAGCGCCGCTTCGTGAATACGCGGTCCGTGATTGATGCCATAGCAAGTGTGATAGCGCACGCGCTCGGGTGGGATGCCCACTAGGCTCGCATTCAGTGCCGCGACATAGATCTCGGCGCGACGCTGACGTTGCGAATTGTCAAATGATGGATCGCTGAACAGGTCCGACAGGAACGGATCGTCGATCTGCAGGATGAAGCCGGCATCGACGATTGCCTGATACTCGGTATGCAACCCCGCGCCCACCGCGTGGAAGAACGCCTCGTCACTGTTGTAGTAATCATTCTCACCCACGCCACTCGGCGCCACCGCAGGCATGAATGCCGCAACGTGCGTGACGCCCGCCAGCGCGGCTTTCAGATTGGCAATGTCCTGCTGCAGCGCGGTCTCGCCGCGATATCGGATCGGCGCGGTGCAAACCAGAGGCACCACGGGTGCCACGGCGCCTCCGGTCATCGCCGTGCGGAAATACTGCTCATAGTATTCGGGAAAGGCCGCGACTTCGGCGGCAAAGGTGGTGCGCGCCCGGTCGGGTCGCAGTTCGAACCCATCCAACCGCTCGCGGGCATAGGTGAAAAAGCCGGACTTCGATTGCTCGCCGTCGCAGACGATGTCGATACCGGTGTCCGCCTGGCGTCGCACGCAGTCTGCCACCGCATCCCGTACGTGCCTTTGATAGGCGGCTTCGTCGTGGCCCTGTCCGGCAAGCCGCGCCTTCATCATGTCCAGCAGATCGTGCGGCCGCGGCAGGCTGCCGACATGCGTCGTAAGGATCCGATCAGTGTTCTGCTGCCCGGTCATCGCGACTTAAGCCAGATGTCGACGCATGAAGGCTCCCGCGTGCTCGGTCGCTTGTCGCGAGGCCGCCACTTGCGGGAAGAACATCGGAAACGCATGGATCATGTCAGGCCAAACTTCCAGAGTTACCGCCACCCCAGCGGCGCCAGCGCGGCTAGCCAGTGTGATCGCGTCGTCCAGCAATGTTTCATCCGAGCCTACCTGGATCAGCAGTGGGGGCAGACCGGCGAGATCGGCGTACTGTGGAGAAATCAGCGGATCGGCCAGTGCCCTGCCGCCCGCAAACGCCTGCCCGAGTTCAAGTAGATACGGCTTGGATATCATCGGGTCGACTGCCGCCTTGCTCTGCATGGTCGCGCCGCTGGCTGTAAGATCGCTCCACGGCGAGATCAGCCATCCACAGGCCGGCAACGCCCGGCCGCGCTCGCGTAGCGAAAGCAGCAGGGAAAGTGTCAGATTGCCACCCGCGCTGTCGCCGCCCACCGCGATCTCACTGGGTGCAAAACCATGGTTGCGCAGCATGTCGTAAGCGGCGAGTGCGTCCTCAAGCTGCGCCGGATACGGATGCTCCGGTGCCAGTCGATAACCAAGGGCGAGCGTTCGCGCGTGCGCGGCGCGGCCGATCTCCACCGCGACGTAACGGTGGCTGACGATCGAGCCGGCCATGTAGCCGCCACCATGTAGGTAGAGCACGGCTCGGCGAGCATCCGCCCCGGGCGTCGCCGACCACTCCGCCGGCACGCCCGCGATTTCTAATGGTTCCAGACGCGCATCGTCAGGAGCACCCAGTGCCTGTCCGAATGCGTCAAGCCGCTGACGACGTTCCTCAGGGCCAGTGGGACGCGGCCTGCTGGTGAGCATGGCGCGGATCCTGGCGATGTCAGCGTCGGGCATCGGTCCTCCCATCGGCTTTTGTCAATTGGCGGCAAACTATCGGTGGCGTCTGTCTGCGTCGACCCACGACTGACAACACAGCGTGAACCTCATTACGCCGCCATGGTGCAGCCGCAAGCGAGTCGTCAGGATGTGCGAGCTATTTTCGAGGAGTTACCACGGTGCCATCAGGCATGATGAATATAGTGGCAATTATTGATGACGACGGCGACGTGCGGGATGTGCTTGATGCCTTGCTCGAGACAGCAGGCCACACGGTAAAGACCTATACGTCTGGCCAGCAGTTCCTCGACGATCCCGAGCTCGGCGACGTGGCGTGCATCGTGGTCGATCAGAAGATGCCAGAAATGACCGGGCTTGATCTGCTGCGCAGGCTTGATGCGAAAGGCCACACGATTCCATCGCTGCTGATCACCGGCCTGCCGGATCCAGCGGTCCGGCATGAGGCGCTGGCACTGGGTGCGATCGATCTGCTGACCAAACCGATCGACTTCGAGAAATTGCTGCAGCTCGTGGCCTACGCCGCGAACTGAGATTTACCGCCGCTTGGCGGTCTGCGGCTGCGCCACCTCGGGTAGATCCTCTTCCAGGATTGTGATGTGCAGCGAGAACGACACTTCTCCGTCCTCATCGTCGCGGTGAAGCGTTCCCAAGAACTCCCGCCCTGCCCGTACCTCCACCGAGCCACCGCGCTGCTTTGGCACTTCGATGCTGATGCGATCCGTCGCCAAGGTCTGCCGTAGGTAAGCTTCTACTCGCGCAATGTCTGATGCCTGCATTGCTTCCTCCTGTCATGAATAGGTAGGGGCGCAGTCGCCAGTCCCAACCCCAGGCGGGGCGCCCCGTCGGATCCGTCACGCTATACGTGGGGGGCGGACAGAATGCCACCCATCAGGCGGGGGGCGCGCAAATCTTCGGGCGCCGTCTAGAATTTATGAATATAGCTTAATTATGGAACCCAAAACCAAACGATGCATATCTCTGCGCGACGCATTGGATGCGTGGTCGGCATTCTGCCGGTAGGAACCCGGCGAGCCGGCCGCACGCCGTCTTCCGTATCGGCGATTTCGGCCGGGCGGGGCGGTAATTCGGCAATACTAACAATCTCCCCACGTAACGGGCCTCCAGTATCAGGTAGGATTCATCGAAGCTGCACGACAGGAGGCGGTGCATCGAGCGCGACAGCAGCGCCTCGAGCGCGCCTCCGAACATGGTCGTGCCGCTCATCAGCGCCCGGCCAACGAGACGCACCGCCTCCAGCGTCGCATTGCCAAGACGGTCATGGACCAACTCAGCACGCTGCCCGCAACTTCGGTGCTCACCGCCTCGTGGGTCACGATCAGTGGGAAGACCAGGAACCCAGCCAGCAACTGCAACGTATCGGAAGGCGTTGACGATGATCACCGGCTTAGGTGGGATGTCGTCGCCCCCATTTTGCAGGTCGGCGGGTTTGCGCGTCACTCCGTTCCCCTCTTTATGACAGTTGATCCATGATTATCGGCACGGCCGGCCATGTCGATCACGGGAAGACGGCGCTGGTGAAGGCACTGACCGGCATCGATGCCGACCGCCTGGCAGAAGAGAAGCGCCGCGGCATTACCATCGACCTGGGCTATGCCTACACGGACCACTTTGGCTTCGTCGATGTGCCGGGCCACGAGCGGTTTGTGCACACCATGCTGGCCGGCGCCAGCGGTATCGATGCGGCACTCCTGGTGGTGGCGCTCGACGACGGCGTGATGCCTC
This sequence comes from Pseudomonadota bacterium, assembly GCA_046735215.1. Lineage (GTDB taxonomy): Bacteria > Pseudomonadota > Alphaproteobacteria > Acetobacterales > Acetobacteraceae > JAMXLO01. Next base: position 17,930 of record JBKPSV010000381.1, read on the forward strand.
AGACTCGTGAGCATGTGCAGATCCTTGAACTCCTGGGCATCGATCGCGGCGTGGTTGCGCTGACCAAGTCGGATATTGCCGCTGCCCGGGTCGACGAGGTGGACCTCGAGGTGCGCTCGGTGCTGGCGAAGACACCGCTTGCCGAAGCGCCGCTGCTGCCTGTCTCGTCGCTGACCGGCGAGGGCATCGAGGCGTTGCGAACGGCGTTGACCTTGCTTGGGCCGCGTCCACGTGCCGCCGACCTGCTCCCGCGCCTCGCGGTCGATCGTGCGTTCACTCTCACCGGCGCAGGCCTCGTGCTCACCGGAACTCTCGTCGCCGGGCGGGTCCGCGTTGAGGACCGGCTGATCTTGTCGCCGCCTGGCATCGAGCTGCGCGTGCGGGGCCTGCATGCGCAGAACAAGCCTGCCGAGGAGGCGGTGGCGGGCCAGCGTGTGGCGCTGAACGTCACCGGTCAGCGTCTCTCCAAGGACGCAGTGGCGCGTGGTGATTGGGTGCTGCATCCTGATGTGCACGCACCGACGGCGCGCCTGGATGTCCGCCTGACGCTGCTGGCCGATGCGCCGCGTGCGCTGCGCGCAGATGCGCCGGTGCATTTCCACCTCGGAGCCGCCCATGTGATGGCACGTGTCACGGCACTCACCGCCGACCGGGTCGAACCTGGCAGCACAGCATTGGCGCGATTGACGTTGGACCGGCCGATCGGGGCGCTGGCGTCTGACCGGTTTGTTCTGCGTGACGCCACGGCGACCCGCACCATCGGCGGCGGCAGTGTCATTGATCCGTTTCCTCCACGACGCGGTCGTCGCAGGCCGGAGCGGCTTTCCCAACTCGAGGCGCTTGACCGGGTCGATCCGGCAGATGCACTGCGGGCGCTGCTCGCACTGCCGCCGGGTTGGACCGACCGGCTTTCGTTCCTGCGGGCACGGAACCTGCCGACGGCGGCACAATCGAGTTTGCCTGCGGTGGCGATGGCCGATCTGCTGCTTGAGCCGGCAGCACTCGACGCACTGTGCGATAACGTGGTGCGACTGCTTGCCGACCATCACACGTCAGCCCCGGATCAGCCAGGTCTGCAGTTCGAGCGGCTGCGCATGGCAATTCCTGGCAGGCCATCTGCCGCCGCGTTCCGTGTCATCGTTGAGTCACTGCTGCGTCGTGGTGTCATTGGGCAGGACGGGCCATGGCTGCGCCTCCTGACCCACCGAGTCACGTTATCCGCACGCGACGAGCGTCTATGGCAGCAGGCACACGAGCTGATCGCCGCAGATCGTTTCCGTCCACCCCGCACGCGTGATCTGGCGCGTTCGCTGTCAGTATCGGAAACCGCTATGCGCACTTTGCTGAAGCGCGTGCAAAGGATGGGCCGACTGATCGAGGTTGCACCTGATCAGTTCTTTCTCAGCCAGACCGTCGCGGAGATGGCCGGCATCGCAGCCTCTATTGCGCAGGACAGCGGCGCACTGACCGCCGCGGCGTTCCGCGATCACTTGGCAAACGGCAGGAAGGTGGCGATTCTGGTGTTGGAATTTTTCGACCGCGCCGGTCTGACCGTGCGAAGCGGCGATGAAAGACGGGTGCGGACCGATCGGCTTGGAATGTTCGGTCAGCTACCTACGCCAGCGCCAGAATGAGCACGCCGCCGCAGATCAATGCGATGGCTGAGATGTGCGCTACTCCCAACGGTTCACCAAAGCCATAGTGTCCAATCAGCGCCGCGGCTGCATAGGATATCGCTGTGCAGGGCAGGGCGCGCGACATCGGGATCCGGCGCAACGCAACAATGTACAGGATGGCGGCTCCGCCATAAAGCACAAACCCAAGGAGCGTGCGCCAGTCCAGCAACTGCGCGAGAAACTGCGTCGCTCCAGCCCCGGCCTTCAGGAGCGTCTGACCGGCCATACTCGTCGCGATTGCGGCGAACAGCGTTGCCCAATAGATCACGCGTTGACGCGCGCTGCTGCCGCATTCCGCTCGATAGAGCGCACCGTGCCCTGCGGCTTGCCATTCGCCGACAAGAAGGTACGTCCGACGTATTCGCCAAGCACGCCCAGGATCATCGACTGCACGCCGGCAACAAGCAGGATCACGGTCATCGTTGATGCCCACCCCGACGGCGTATCGCGAAGGATCAGCACTTCGGCGATCGTCGCCACCGCGCCGACGGTACCGAGCAGCGCCATGAACACTCCCGCATAGATCGCCAGTCGCAGCGGTGCCAGCGAGAAGCTGGTGGCGAGATTCAGCCACAGCCGCACCAGGCGCGTCAGGTTGTAGTTGGAACGGCCCTCGATACGCGGCAGATGGCGCACCTCGATGCTGTCAATTCGCTGCGTCACCTGCATGATCAGGCCGTCAACATAGGGATATGGCCCCTGGTAGCGCATCACCGAATGAACCACCAATGCCGCCATGCAACGGAACGACGACAGATAGAGGCCCTTTGGTTTGTCCAGCAGCCGGTCCGCGACGGCATTCGCGAATCGACTGCCAAGATTGCGCCAGCCCACATGTTGCTTGACCGCGTAGCGCGTATAGACGACGTCCCAATTCCCCAGACGGGCATGATCGTACAAGCGCACGACTTCCTCCGGCGGGTTCTGCAGGTCGTCGTCCATAGTGATCACGTAGGCACCCCGGACGTGTCGGAGTCCGGTCATGACCGCATTGTGCTCGCCGAAATTTCTCGCGTGCTCGACATAGGTGATCGGCACCGTCGAATGCCTGACCAGCTCGTGACAAACATCGGCTGAATTGTCCGGACTGCCATCGTTGACCAGCACGATCTCCATTCCCCCGACTGGGTGCAGCCCTGAAAGTGCTTCGACCAGGCGCCCGATCGTCGCTGCACCCCGGTAGACCGGAATAACGATGGACAGGCCAATTCCAGGCTGCTTTGGCGTTCGGGGACGAACGAATCGTATATCGGTTTCGTCGTTCATGGTCGCTCCGCAGTCGCCATCACTGAACCGCCGGCCGGAAGGCCGAAAGGCAAGCGACGTTCCAGGTCCGTCATGCCATGCAGCATCGCATCGAGCCATGGCGGAAACGCGGCAACATCGGACGCGCCAGACCGACGTGCCAGGATCTTACGCTGAACGACCATGAGCGGCAGCAGCAGGCTGTTCCAATAGCAGGCATGAACCTCGACGAAACCTGAGCGACGCAGGTCGCTGACCAGCTGGTGGGCCGTGCAGCGGCGAACATTGTGGACGGCCCTGTCGTGGGCGGAGAGCAGCCAGCCATAGGCCGGCATGTTGACGATCAGCCGACCTGCCGGCCGCAGGACGCGTCGGAGTTCCGCCAAAGCGAAGGCTGGATCAATGGCCCGGTGACAGAGCACGTCGGCAGCCACAGCGGCGTCGAAACTGGCGTCGGTGAATGGCAGCGCGTTGACGCTGCCGCAGACGACCGGCGCGGCGGATTTTGCAGCGGCGCGCCGCGATGCGGCGTGGACCCATTCCAGGCCAATGGGCCGCAGATCCGGTCGCTCGCCCCGGATGCGCGCGAGCAGTCCACCGGTGCCGCAGCCCGCATCCAGCACCGCGCCATGCACACCAACCAGTGCATCCAGCATCCGGCGATGCAGTGCACGGTACCACCACATGTGTTCCTCGGCCGCATCCATCACGGCGTATTCTGCCGGCTCCATGTTCGTGTCCTTGCCGTCGCCGCGATCGCAGGGCAAGGATCGGGCGGTGAAGATCGGGAAACGTGCCGGTGGCTGACGTAGTGCCGCAAGCCGTGGCGGCGCCCCCGCCTCGAGTCCTGATGGATAATGCCGCCGATGCGCTGCGGGGCATCGCGCTGGCGGTCCTGGCCTACCTGATCTGGACCCTAGGGGACGTCGCCGCGAAGTGGGTGCTCCCCAGCGTCGGCGTGGCCGGTGCGATGATGTGGCGGGGGGTGTTTGGCCTGGCGACGGTCGCAGCGGTCACCGTGCGTCCGGGCACGATCGGCTGGCGCCGACTGGTGCCGCAACGTTGGGGCCTTGTGCTGGCGCGCAGCATCCTGTCCTCGTTCGTTTCGGTATGCTGGTACATCTCCTGGCTGTCGATGAGCCTCGCCGACACCTATGCGGTCGGCTTCACCGCGCCGCTGATCATGACTGTGCTCGCGGTGCCATTGCTCGGCGAACGGATCCGCTGGCGGCGCGCGCTTTCCACCCTGGTCGGGTTCGGCGGGGTGCTGATCATGCTGCGCCCCGATGGCGATCTGTGGACGCCGGTCGTGCTGCTCCTGCTCGCCGGCACGCTGGTGATGGCACTCACCCGGATCATGACACGCCAGCTGACCTTGACCGAGACGCCGGAATGTCAGGCGTTCTGGCTGCTGGTCGCCCACACCGCGACCGGCATTGCGATGCTGTGGAGCTTTCCGGGCGAGGGAGCGATCACGGCGGTGGGCTGGCTGCTGCTGGCGTTCCTTGGCCTTTCCGGCGGCTTGGCGCATTGCGTGTTCGCGCGCAGCTACGCGCTGGCACCGGTATCGGCGCTGGCGCCTTACGAATACACGATGCTGCCATGGGGCGTGCTGGCGGGGTTCCTGATCTTTAGCGAGGTGCCGTCCTGGAATACGCTGGCCGGTGCCGTCGTGGTGGCCGCTTCGGGCACCTACAACGTCTATCGAGAGCGGGTGCGTCGGCAGGAGGAACGGGAGGAACGAGGATGAAGATCGACGACGTATCGCTCACCATCTTTTCCTGGGACAACATTCCGGCGACGCGTTATCACCTGGGCTCGCTGGCATCCTCCTCCAGCAATCTTGGCCTGCTGCGCATCCACACCGACGACGGACTGGAAGGCCATGCGTTTCTGGGGGCGGCAACCAATCCGGCGTCGATGGATGGCCCTCAGCTGATCCGGTCGCTCAAGCCGATGCTGATGGGGCAGAACCCTCTGGAGCGCGAGCGCATCCATGGCGCGATGCGCCTGGTATCGCGCGTCGTCAGTTATCGCACGATCGGCGCGGTGGATACCGCACTGTGGGATCTCGCCGGCAAGATCGCCAAGCTGCCGGTGCACGCGCTGATGGGCACCTGCCGGAATTCAATTCTGGCCTACGCCAGTTCGCAGGTGCTGCCGGACATCGCCGCATACGTCGACCAGGCGCAGACCTTCAAGGCAAATGGCTGGCGGGCTTATAAGATTCATCCGCCGCGCGAACCCGAAGAAGACATCAAGGTGTGCCAGGCCGTGCGCAAGGCGGTCGGCGACGACTTCCGCCTGATGCTGGATTCGACCTGGAGCTACAACTACACCGATGCGTTGCGGGTCGGCCGTGCGATCGAAGAGATGGGGTATTATTGGTATGAAGATCCGATGTCCGACGAGGACATCTACAACTATGTCAAGCTGCGGGAGAAGCTGGACATCCCGATCATGGCAACGGAGTTTCCCGCTGGCGGCCTGGAGACCTATCCGATCTGGCTGACCGAGCGTGCCACCGACTATCTGCGCGGAGACATTCCCAATAAAGGCGGCCTGACGACGATGCTGAAGACTGCGCATCTCGCCGAGGCATTCAACCTAAAATACGAAATCCACCACTCGGGGAATTCGCTGAACAACCTGGCCAACCTGCATCTCTGCATGGCGATCCGCAACACCACGATGTTCGAGGTGCTGTTGCCCGATGGCGCGCACAAGTACGGGATGGCGAAGGAGCTGGAGATCGACGGAGAGGGTATGCTGCACGCACCGACAGCTCCCGGGCTGGCGGCGGACATCGACTTTGACCTGATCAAGCGGAAGACCGAGGCAGTACTCGTCTGACGCCGCGCGCCGAGCAATTCAGCCGCCGCGTTGCGGCAAAAAAAGAAGGACGCCAGCACGGCGTCCTCAAGGTGTTGGGTTCCGCCGGAATTCTACGCGCATCACCGCGCGCCGCCGGTACATCTCAATGGATGAGTCGGCTAAGTCTTTCGACCAATGCATCATCGCACCCGATAGAACACAACGCGTTGGGTCTCTTCCCCGCCACCTGGCGCCGATCGGAATCAGTGGCCCGTCGGCTTCATCGGCGGCGCCACGTCCGCTGGGTCCAGGCCCAGTTCGTGCAGCCCCATGCTCCATAGACAAAAGTCGGTGGGGGGCGGCTGGATAGGAGCAATCGCACCGTCCCGGAACAACTGCTCGAGCCGCTCGCCCTTGAAGATGCCGTGGGCGCCGCCGAGGGTCAGCGCGACACGCGTTATGCGGCTCACTGCCTCGCCGACCATATATTTGGCGCGATACAACGCCGCCGTAGTCTCTGCCGTCGGTCCCTGCTTATCGCTGAGCCAAGCCGATCGGTAGGTGATCAGTCGCGCCGCTTCCAGGTCGCTGCTCATTTCCGCAACGTGCCGGCGCACGTCGGGATGATAGGCGAGCGGCTGTGCATAGCCATGGGGCTGACGCGTGTGCATGAGTCGACGCAGTTGATTGTATGTCGCGACCGCGATGCCGAGATAGACCGCGGTATAGGAACCCCAGAACCAGTTCAGGTAGTCATGGCGGAACCGCCTGGTGTCGTCGGCGCGGAAAACCATCGCGCTGTCCGGCACGCGACAATCTTCGAGGATTAGCGAGTCGCTGCGCGTCGCCCGCATGCCCAGCGTGTCCCAATTGGCATTCACGCGACGACCCGGCGCCGTGGGTGGCACCAGCATCAGCACCCCGGCGAAGCGGGATGACGCTTCGTCGGGATACGCCATCACCAGGACATAGTCCGCCGCTTCCAGCATCGAAGCGAACATCTTGCGTCCGGTGATGCTATAGCCGCCGTCCACGCGTTTGGCCCGCGCGCTGAGCGGGCGTTCGCCGATCAGCGATGTGGTGCCCGGTTCAGAAAAATTGCCGCCGATCAGCTTGTGCTGCCGCACCACGAGGTCGGCGATCATCGTCTTGGCCGCGTCGCTGACCTCGGAGCTCTGCAGTACCGGCATCACGACAGAGGCGTGCATGTTGAAGGCAAGCGCGGTGGAAGGACAGCCCTGGCCGAGCGCCTCAAAGGCGATCGTGTGATCGAGAAAGCTTGCGCCGGTACCGCCCCATTGCTTGCCGACAGTCAGTTCAAGAAAGCCTTCGCCGCGCAGCCGATCGTAGTTCTCGGTCGGATGTGAGCCATCGCGATCGTGTTCCGCGGACCGCGTGGCGAAGTCTTCTGCCAGTTCCAGGCAACGCTGTTGCAGGCAACGCTGAAACTCGGTCAGCGCAAAGTCCATCAGCCGCGTGCCAGGGAATAGATCTGTGTACCGCCTGGAGGCGAGGGGAGGGCGGACCAGGTCTCCCCACCGTCGCGGCTGTTGTAGACCTCGCCCCCATTGGTCGCCGCCGACATCAGCGCCGGCTGGTGTTCGTCGAAAGCGAGCTTGAACAGCGTGTGCGGCGGCTGCACGCCCATCTCGACGCGCGACCACGTGTTGCCGCCGTCGCCGCTGTACAGCAGCGCGCCCTTCTCGCTCTGGAAGTTGGCACCCGCTGAGACAAAGATCTTGCGCGGATTGCCAGGCACCTCGCGTATGTCGCGGCAGTAGATCTGGCCCTTGGCGTTGAGTGGATCGAGCTTCACGTGCTGCCAGTGATCGCCGGCATCGGCACTGTGGAACATGCCAGCGCGGCCAATGCCGATCACCGTGCCAGGGCGCCAGCGGCTGACCAGAACACCGTGCATGTCTACTGCGTCATCATTCAGATATTGGCCGTGACTGAGGTTTTCCCAGTGCTCGCCGCCGTCGGTGGAACGGATCGTGCCGCCGACCTCGATAGCAGCGTAGAGGTGGTTCGGCTTCTCCACACTGGCGTCCAGCATCAGCACGCGTTTGGCAGGATTGGCGTCGGGCGCGGTGGTGATTTCGGGAAAGCGGACGCTGACCGGCAGGCGGGTCCAATGCTCGCCGGCATCGTCGCTGCGATAGATCTCACAGTTCTCGTAGCCGATGAACATCACCTTCGGATCGTGCGGATGGAAGGTGATCGACCACACCGGTTGCGCGTGATCGGCGACGCTCACCCGTTCCCAGTGTTCGCCGCGATCGTTGCTGCGATAGGGGCCGGACTGGGTGCCGGCATAGATGATCTCCGGGTGCAGCGGATGTACCGCGAGCGCACGGATCGCCGGCGCTTCGGGCAGGCCGAGGTGCAGCGGCCGCCATTCGTTGTCGCCTTCGGCCAGGCGATGCAGTCCGGCATGGACCTCGCGGCCACGCCCGGTCTCGCCGGCAAAACCCACGTAGATGTAGGACTGTCGAGTGCTTGGCATTGCCTCTACTCCTTGATCTCCATGTCCTCGTATGACGGAAAGGGACTCATCCAGACATCGGTGATGGTATGTCTGGTCACGCGTGGGCCGATGCCGTTGAGTGCCCGCAGGTCCATGATCGGTGCGAACATCTCTCGGTCGATAGTAAGTTGCTGGATCTGGTCGAGCATGGCGCCACGCTTCGTCGGATCACGTTCGCCGGCCTGGCGCAGGAACAACTCGTCGATGTCGGGGTATCCGCCGTTCGCATAGCTGCCCTTGGACCAGATGAACGACTCCACCCGGCTTGCGGCATTGCCCGAGTTGCCCGATGCAACCATGTAAAGTGCTGGCAGTTTCTTCTCCAGCCAAGTGGCATAGAACGTCGCGCGCTCCATCTGGCGCAGCCTGACGCGAATGCCGACGGCATTCAAATCGTTGACCACCGCGTCCGCGACCGTCGGGAAGCCGGGGATCGCCGCAAAGTCGCCGACGTCGATCCCGTTGGGATAGCCCGCCTCGGCCAGCAGCGCCTTGGCGCGCGCGGGGTCATAGGATGGCGGCTGCACCTGTAGGGCGAATTCCATCACCCGCGGCACGATCACACCGGCCGGTGGGCAGAAGTCGAGACACGCCGCGTGATTGATACCGGCACGGTCGATTGCGTGGTTCACGGCCTCGCGCAACCGGCGATCGTGCCACGGCGACTTGGGATCCCACTGCTTGGGAAACTCGATCCAGAAGATCGAGGCGTGCTTCGATGCGATGATCGGGATGCCGGCCTTCTGCAGGCCTTCGGCGTCGGGGCCATCGAGGGCAATGCCGATGTCGGCCTCGCCGGTGCGGACCATCAGCGCACGCGTGGTTGCTTCGGGAACGCTGCGCATCACCAGCGTCTTCACGTTCGGAACGCGGCGCCAATAGTCGGTGAACGCCTCCAGCACCACCTCGATGCCCGGTCTGGTGCTGCTGAAGCGATAGGGTCCCGCGCCGATCGGGTGCTTCTTGAAGCCGTCGTCGCCGACCTCGGTGAGGTACTTCTTCGGCAGCACGAGGCCGGCTCCGCTGGCGGTGGTGCCGAAGAAGGTCATGAAGTCCGGCCATGGCGCATCGAGATGAAACCGCACGATGCGTGGATCGACTATTTCCACCTGTTTGACGTGTTCATGCAGCGTCTTTGCCGCTGCGCCGGCGTAGCGATCGAAGCTGAACTTCACATCCTCGGTGGTGAGCGGATCGCCGTTGTGGAATTTCAGGTTCGGGCGGAGCTTGAATTCGTAGACAAGGCCGTCCTCGCTTTCCGACCATGCTTCGGCGAGGCTCGGTCCCATCTTCTGGCCCGGATAGGGACGCACCAGCGCATCGTGGACTGCATACAGCATGCCGAATGGCGTGATCTGCGGCGGCGCCGAGGACGGATCGAGCCAGCTCGGTGCGATGGTCACGTGCCAGGCCATCACTACGCGTCCCGAGGGCGCGCGCTGTTCAGCCGCCGCGATCGAACAGCCGACCAGCAGAGACGCCAGGAACGCCAGTGTCCGCATGCGCATGTTCTCCCTCCCTTTGGTTGTTGGCACCGGCTGTGGCATCCCGGTGCATCGGTTGCTAGCGTCCGTTCCCCGAAGGGAGGGCCACATCATGCCTGTCGTCGAGACCGAACGCCACGGTCAGGTCCTGGTCGTGCGGATGAACCGCCCCGAACGGCTCAATGCGCTGAACCACGAGATGCGCAACAGGCTGGCCGAGACCTGGACGGAGTTCCGCCACAGCAACGAGCTGGAGGTGGCGATATTCACCGGCACAGGCCGCGCGTTCTGCGCCGGCGAAGATATGAAGGAATCGCTGGCAGACGGTGCACCAGGCGGCCGGCGGCCGACGATGGAGGATCCGTTCATGTCGGGCGCACTGGAGAAACCGGTGATTGCTGCCGTGAACGGCTTCGCCATGGGTGGCGGGTTTATGCTGGTCGAGCGCACCGACTTGCGCGTCGGTGTTCGTGGCGCGGTTTTCGAAGTGTCCGAGGCAAAGCGTTGGCTGCTCGGCGGTTACAACCACGGCCACATCGCCGCGCTGCCGTATCCGATCGCGATGGAGATGGCACTTGGATTCCGTTTCACTGCGGAGCGCTTCTACGAGGTGGGCTTCCTGAACCGGCTGGTCGATGCCGAGGAGCTGCTACCGACCGCGATCGCAATGGCAGAGCATCTGCTGACCTTGCCACCGGCATCACGCGTCAACACGGTGCACATGATGCGGCAGATGCGACCGGAGCCGACCGCCGATCAACAGCGTCTGGCCGCCGCATTGCACGAGCATGGCGCCAAGAGCGATCTTATGGAATCACGCGCCGCGTTCGCCGAGAAGCGCAAGCCGCAGTTCAAGGGTTGGAATGATCCGCAAGACCGTTACCGATTGCCGCAGCTATAGGGTCGGTGCTGGGCTGATGGCCGGCACGCCGGCCGGCCATAACAGCTTCAGCGTACCTGCACATCCTCCCAGAAGCCGAAGCGGTCGCGCACCGCCGCCATCTTTGGCTGCGGCGCTTCATAGACCCACGCGTTGCGAGCATGACGCTCTCCGTCGATCACCACGTCATAGAACTGCACGCCGTGCGGGCATTCCAGATCGTGCGCGGTCTTCGGCGATTTCTGCAGCCACTCCGTGCGCACCGAACCTGGCGGGAAGTAATGGTAACCGCCGGTCTCAACGATATCGTCGCTGGCCGCAATCTGCTTGCCGTTGAGGCTCGCCTTCATCGTCACTCCTCCTTTCAGGCGTAAACGAACATGTCGTCGTCAAGGTCTATTGCGGGGAACTCATCCTTCTCGGTCCAGTAATCCTGAGTGTGCTGCCACTCCGGTTTGGCGCCTCGCCGCGGAAGCAGGTGCATCCCGCGCAACATGTAGCCTGGATTGAAGTTCTCGGTATCGATCCAGGGCAGCAGAGACATGTCCTTGTCTGCTGGTCGCAGAGCCACCGTAACACGACGGGCGCCTTTCTGCTTCATGTGGTTCAGCAGGCGGCAGACGAAGTCAGCAACCAGGTCGGCCCGCAAGGTCCAACTGGCGCGGAAGTAGCCAAACACCCAGGCCATATTGGGGATACCGGTGAACATCATGCCGCGATAGGTCACCGTATCGGAGAACGCCAGCGGCCTGCCATCGATGTTGAAGTCGATATCGCCAAGGACACAAAGATTGAACCCGGTCGCGGTGATGATGATGTCGGCGTCCAAGGTCTTGCCGGACTTCAGCAATAGGCCGGTCTCGGTGAAGCGCTCGATCTCGTCGGTGACGACCGAGGCCTTGCCGGACCGGATGCCCGCAAACAGATCCCCATCAGGAACGAAGGCGAGACGCTGGCGCCAGGGCCGATAACTCGGGGTGAAGTGCGTGTCCACGTCGTAATCGACGCCGAGATGGGCGCGCACGGCTTCGATCAGTTCGCGTTTCACCGCCTCCGGCTCCTCGAAGGTCCGGCGGGTGAAGGCGTCCTGGTCGTGCAGGATCTTTCGGCGGACGATTTCGTGGATCCACGTCTCGTCGATCTTCAGTTCGCGCAGCATATCGGCGAGATCATTGGCGTTGCGCGCGGCCCGGAAATAGGTGGGCGAGCGCTGCAGCATGGTAACATGCGCAACGTCCGGAGCGATGGCGGGGATGAGCGTTGCGGCGGTCGCGCCCGAACCGATGACCACTACCTTCTTGTCCCGGTAGTCGAGGTCATTGGGCCACGCCTGCGGGTGGACCATGCGACCCTTGAAGCTCTCCATGCCGTCCCAAGTCGGCGTGTAGCCTTCCGAGTGCCGATAATAGCCCTGGCACATCCATAGAAAGTTCGCCGTAAGGCAAACCGTGGCCCCGGTGTCACTGCGGGTCGCGGTGATGGTCCAGCGATTGGTCTCGCTCGACCACTCCGCTGACCTGATCAGGTGCCCGTAGCGGATATGGCAGGCGAGGTCGTTCTCCTCGATGACCTCCCCCATGTAGCTGAGGATTTGCTCGGCGGTAGCGATTGGCTGTCCCCGCCAAGGCTTGAAGCGATAGCCAAAGGTGTGCAGATCGCTGTCCGAGCGGATTCCTGGGTATCGGTGGGTGATCCAGGTGCCGCCGAAGCTGTCCTGCGATTCAACTACGACGAAGCTGGTGCCGGGGCACTGCTTCGTCAGGTGATAGGCGCCGCCGATACCGGAGATCCCCGCCCCGATGATCAGGACGTCGAAGTGCTCTGTTGATGCCGCGACGGCTTCGGCGGCTGACACAGCGTCGTTCATGGTGCCCCAAGGCATAGCCGGGACTATCGTGTATCACGGCCACCCGTTGGCAGCCATACGCCGGCCGTCAGTCGGCGTGATCGTCGACCCGCAGGATCGCCACTTCAGGAGGCGTGATCAGGATTTCGCTGAACGCGTGCATCCATTGGCCGGCGCCTTCGCGCCGAAACTGATCGAGCTGGTCGAGATCCTTCATCTCTATCTCGAACTGCAAAGCCGCCCCGCCGTGGCCGCGAGTTAAAGGGATCAGCAGGCGCGCCTTGAGGTTTCTGGCGCGTGCCGCCTGAACCTCTCGCTTGATGAAGTCCACTGCACGCTGACGGTTCACCGGCAGGACGTCATATGAAAATCTGGCGAGATACATGGCAAAATCTCCCCGGCTACGGCCGGACGGGTCGTCAACGCGCCACGGCAGCCGAAGTTCGATGCCGGCGATGCAACCATTGCGTCGCGACGTCGTTTGACGCGGGCGAACATGACCTGAGGTGATTGCTGAAGATGGCGTATGAGCTGCGCATCCATGGCCGTGCAGAATCCCGGTATGAAACGCCGGAGGAGGCGGAGCGACGCGCGCGAGCGATTTTGGCGGACAACGCGGACTGCGTCATCGAGATTTTCGACCTTTCAACCGGTCGGCCGTATGCGCCGGCCGCGAGTGCGCAGGATCGCGAGGCCATGTCGCGCAAAAGCGGCTTTTAGGGCGCCCCGAATTTGGGCTGGACACGGATAACCGAGCCTGACCAGGCGACCATCGCGCTACCGGCCTGGCTCACCACCCGGATGATCGGCTTGCGGGGCAGCTTCGGCCTGCTGATCACGACGGGCGATGTGCTCAGGGTCTCCTCCATCATTGCGCTGAACCAGTCGTCTGACGGCACGGTCCTGCTCGACGTGTTGCTGGATGATGCTGGCGTACCGGACGGTGTGGACGCTGCGTGGCGGCCGAAGCATTACCTTGGGACGCCCGTCCCAGGCGCGACCATGGCGACGGTTAACTTGGCGCACGTTATCGCTGCGGTGGAATTCGTGGCTGCAGCGATGGCGGAAGAGGTCACCGACTTGGAATTGCGCGACAGCGACGAACTCCGCATGACCAATCCGGGCCTCGACCAAATGGCGGAGACAGGCCTTGCGTTGCCCGATGCGGCTGGGACCACAGCGGCTTAGTTCAGCAAAGGCCCCGATTGGTCGGAGCGGCGGGATTTGAACCCACGACCCCCAGTCCCCCAGACTGATGCGCTACCAGGCTGCGCTACGCTCCGACCGGAGGCTCGTGATTTACCAGTCGTGCGGAACCATCGCAACGCCGCCTAAGGCAGGTGCGCCCGGAGCGTCTCCAATTCGTGGAGCACCTCGGCCAGCAACGCACGCAGACGCTCGGCGTCAGCCTCACCACGCGCTCGAACAGAGCTTCGTACGACCAAGGTTGCCGGCGGCGGCGCAAGTCCCGGCATCGGCAGCTCCGGTTCATCTACCGCGGCGCGCTGATTCTCTACCGCTTCCTGTTCGTCAGCAGGCGGCGGAGGGATGTCGTCCGCCAGTCTGCCGCCGCCCTCGCGCAGCAGCCGCTGCACACCCTTGATCGTATAGCCTTGGATATACAGTAGATCGGAGATCCGTCGCAGCAGCGAAATGTCGTCGGGTCGGTAATAGCGACGTCCACCACCTCGCTTCAGTGGCTTCACCTGCGGGAACTTCGTCTCCCAGAAGCGCAAAACGTGCTGCGGAATGTGCAGTTCGTCCGCCACCTCGCTGATCGTGCGGAATGCATGAGGCGCCTTCTTTGGCCGCGGCCGGGTTATGGGCGATTCCGCCACATCATCCGCGGGTAGGCTCATTCGTTGTCATCCAGTGTCGCTGCTGTGCCGTTGACCCGCGCCTTGAGCACATGGCTAGGGCGGAACACGAGCACGCGACGAGGCAGGATCGGCACCTCTTCGCCAGTCTTTGGATTGCGACCGACGCGGCGACCCTTCTGTCTCACAGAAAAGGTCCCGAACCCACTGATTTTCACTGATTCACCCGATTCCAGTGCCGCAGAAACCCGTTCCAGCACTGTCTCCAGCAAGTCGGCAGATTCGTTCCGCGACAGCCCTACTTGCGTATAGATCGTCTCGGCCAGATGCGCGCGCGTGACGGTCTGCATGCGCAAACGCTAGGCAGCCGGCGTCCTCACGTCAAGTAATCTATGCAACAAAATCAAAGAGGATCAGGAGCTTGCAGCCAATGCTCTCGATCGGTGTCAACACTCACATGCGCACCAGGGCCGCGCCCCAGGCGAGGCCGCCACCCAATGCCTCAAGCAGGACAAGGTCGCCCTGCCGGATCCGACAGTCAGCGCGCGCTTCCGCCAAAGCGAGCGGCACCGAAGCTGCCGACGTGTTCGCATGTCGATCGACGGTGACCACCACTCGCTCGGCGGGCAGCCCGAGCTTGCGACCCATGGCATCGATGATCCGCAGATTGGCCTGGTGCGGCACCAACCAGTCGATCTCGCGTCGTTCCAGACCGTTGGCGGCGAGGGCCTCGTCGACCACCTCCGCCAGCCGCACAACGGCGTGACGGAACACTTCGCGGCCATTCATAACCAAATAGCCTGATTTATCGCGTTGGCCGACTGCGCCATCGACATACAGGATGTCGCCCAGCGCGCCCTGAGAATGCAGATGGGTGGACAGAATGCCGCGGTCGAACCGCCCGCTACCATGTCCAGCGCGCAGGAAGACCGCCCCGGCGCCGTCGCCGAACAATACGCAGGTTCCGCGGTCCTGCCAGTTCAGAATGCGGGAGTAGACTTCGCTGCCTATCACCAGGATGCCGCGGGCCTGGCCGGTGCGAATCATGCCGTCGGCGATCGATAGCCCGTAGATGAACCCAGCGCAGGCAGCCGCAACGTCGAAACCGAAGCCATGCGTTACGCCCAGCGCCGCCTGTACGCGCAGGGCGGTTGCCGGGAAGGCCTGGTCCGGCGTGCTGGTGGCAAGGATGATCGCATCCACCTCATCGGATACCGCCCCTGCGTCGGCCAGCGCCGCGCGGGCGGCCGCGGTGCCCATGAATGCCGCAGTCTCGTGCGGCGCCGCAATGTGGCGCTGACAGATGCCAGTGCGCTCGCGGATCCATTCGTCTGACGTCTCGACGCTGCGCGCCAATTCGTCATTGCTGAGCACGCGCTTTGGCAGGTAGCCGCCGACACCGGCAAGAATCGAGCGGATGGGCATGTTCATTCCTAGGGCGCCGTTGCGAGACGCGCGCCGCTCTCGCCTTCCTTGTCGCCGTTCTTGCCTGGGACGGCCATCAGTTGGGCGATTCGGGTCAAGTCCTCACGGATATGATCGTTGAACCGGTGCACCACCATGTCCATTGCAACGTCCACGGCGTGCGCAAAACCCTCGGCATCCGTGCCGCCGTGCGACTTCACCGCAACACCGTTCAGTCCGAGCATTACCGCGCCGTTGTAGCGACGCGGGTCCATCCACTCGCGCAGCCGCTCAAGCGACGGTTTCAGCAGCAGATAGGCGAGCTTGGCCGTAAGACTGCTGCGGAACACCTGGCGGAGCAGATCAAGGAACAGCCGAAGCGCGCCTTCGCCGGTCTTCAGCGCGACGTTGCCGGTAAAGCCGTCGGTCACCACCACGTCGGTGGTGCCTGCGGCGATGTCGTGGCCCTCGACGAAGCCGACGAACTGGGGAGCGATGTGGCTGGCGCGCAGCGTTTCGGCGGCAAGTCGGAGCGTGTCGTCGCCTTTTAATTCCTCCGAACCGACATTCAGCAGCCCTATGGAGGGTGCGGTCAGCCCAAGCACGGTGCGTGCAAACACGTCACCCATCACCGCGAATTCCACCAGGTTGCGCGCGTCGCACTGAACGTTGGCGCCCAGGTCCAAGAGCACCACGTCGCCGCGCGCCGATGGACCGATCGCCGCCATCGCCGGGCGGTCAATGCCAGGCAATGTCTTGATCACGATCTTGGCAAGCGCCAGCAACGCGCCGGTATTGCCGGCGGTGACCACGCCGGACGCCTCGCCACCAGCGACAGCATCGATGGCGACCCGCATGGACGAGCCTCTCACCCGCAAGGCTGCCGTCGGCTTCATGTCGTTGCCGATCACCGCGGGCGCATGCCGGATGTCGCACGCCGCAGCCGCGCGGCGGTATCGCTGCAGCGGCAGACGAAGTTGCGCCTCGTCGCCCACGAGCAGGAAGCGCGCGCCGGGATGGCGTTCGGCCGCGACGTCCAGACCTTCGATCACCATCTGCGGCGCGCGATCACCACCCATGGCGTCCACCGCCAGCGTGTAGCTCGCAATCAAGGGAGGGGGGCCACGCCGCTACGGGGCGTCAGGCGCGAACGGCGCCCTTCAGAGCGTCCCCCGCGGGCACGACCTCGCGGCCATCATAATAGCCACAATGACTGCACACGTGATGTGGCCGCTTCAACTCGCCGCAATTCGGGCACTCGGCGTGTGCCTCGCGCGGCAGAGCCTCGTGACTGCGACGCATGCCGCGACGGGACGGCGACGTCTTTCGCTTGGGAACTGCCATGGGACTGCGCCCCTCCGGTCTGGTGACGCCCTGTGACCCAACTGGGACAGAAGGGGGCGGTCACATATTCTCCACAGTCAGGAAGCGGGGCGTCTAGCAGAGGGGCAGCGGGGTCGCAAGGGACGCGGAGGGAGACTCAGGGGCTGGCCACGGGCGTGACGGTGCCCGGACTGACCGTCGCGACGGGCGTGGCACTAACCGGCGCACCCTTGAGTGTCTGGCAGGCCGCCACGACCGCCGGGTGGACCAGCAGGTCCACGCTGGTGACGGAAGCGCCGGCCGAACCCTGGGCAGCGACGATCGGCTGCGCGACCGGCACCACGATCCCGTCGACGATGCAGGCGACAGTCAAGATCTCGATCAACTTCGCCTGCTGCTGTGATGCGGGATTGCACGCAGACAGGCTAGCCAGCAGCGAGTAGAGAATTCTGCTTCGCATCACATTGATTTCCCTAAAAATCAGGGGCTCGGCCGAGTCCCGATCGAAACGCTCGGGTCGGTCGCAAGAAGACCGCCGAAGCGCGCCTCGACCATCCTGCGAACGTGCTCGGGAGTGATGCCGAGGTCGGTCAGCGCCTCGGGTGTCGACGCCGCGACGTGTTGCACGCCCTTGGCGATTGCGGTCTCGCGAATGGCCACGTCACGGTAGCTGGCATTGTGCTCGGCGATATAGCCGTAGGCCGCCTTGGCCCCGGCATCGGCCGCTGACTGAACGGCGGCCGCCTCGGCCGCGGTCAGTCGGACGTGCAGGTAGCGGCGAATCAGCAGCGATAGAAAGGGGGTCATGGCGGTTACGGCCGCCAGGGCGAGCGCGGCCAGCGCCTGCACCAGGGGTGTCAGGTCGACGTTCATGGGAACTCCAGCGATGGCGGGGGAACGAGGCGCAGTACGCCTGTTGTCAGCAGTAAGATAGCAAGACTAACTGCAAATGTCAATCCAACTCATCGGGCTGGATCAATGACGGCGGCGCAGTCCCTCCAGGGCTGCAAAGGGGTGGGTGGCCTGGTCATCCGAAATATCTGGCATCTCAGCGCCTGGCGCACGAGGGTATGCGTCGATCGCCAGAGCCAGTTGCTCGGCGGCGGCTTCGCCCAGATCGATGACACCGTCGACAATCGATATTTCATCGAGCGACTCGGGGTCGTTGTTGTCACTCTCCTGGCCTGCCTCCACGAAACGCACGATGAAGCGTTCCTTGATGACATTAGCGAAGTCTTCGAGCGAAACGACGCAGGTCTGCACCACATGCGCAGTCAATTGGCCATGGGCGAGCAACGAGCCCGCGCTGTCCCACTCCAGCCGAAACTGACACGTCAGCGCTGCGACCTCGGGCAACTTCATGCGGAGCGCCAATGCGGCACATTCGGCCGGGGTCGCTTCTACCAACACGTCGAGCTCCGCGGCGCCGATGCGGTCGACGGCAATCGGTCGATGCAGTTCAGGGATCATCGTACCCAACCGGCAAAAACTGCGCGCTGCCGGCCGCAAATGCTGCCAGCTTCTGTTCCTGAAGATGCGTTACCTGGTCCAACATCAACCTGGCGAGCGCTTCCGGCGAACCATCGGGCGGCATTCCACGCCAGACGTTGCGCGCCAGCGATGCTTCAAGTGCGGGACGGTCCACCGCGCCGATCGCCGCGGCATAGACCTGCGAGCGGCCGTGGAACGCCTCCCACATCGCCCGCACACGCCGTCCGACGCTCAGGTCGCTCACGCCGATTTCGCGCAGATTGTTCTCCATGTCGTTGAACATGGCGTCGAAAATACTCTGCGCCAGGGACGGCCCAGGCGGGGATGCGTCTTGCAGCCGATGAACCAGTAGAAAGACGTGCAGCGCGATCAGATCGAAGCGGCCGTCCAGAGTGTCCGGAACGCCGAGTTCTCGATAGAACCAGGGCGAACGCGCCAGCGCCACGGCCTCGCGGTACAGAGCGCAACCTGCCCGTTTAGCCGGTGTCGCCCTGCGCAGTGACTTGAGACGCAACAAACCCTCAGGCTCTCGATCATTCGATGCCGCGCCAGTGATTGACAATCGGCCGGGCGGCGTGACACCGAGATGACATAGCGCGGACCCGAGGACTCGAACAGTTGTCGTCAGAACGCTCATCTGCCCTTCTGCCGCTGGTTGTGCTGTTGGCGACGTTGCTGGCTGCCGGCTGCAGCATTTTCGAGGCGCCGTCACAACTCCGTGGCAACAAGGTGGATCCCGATCAGCTCAAGGAACTGGTGCCTGGGACGTCAAGCAAGGCCGATGTCACTGCGCTGATCGGCTCGCCAACCGCGCGAGCGACGTTCGACGACAACACCTGGCTCTATGTCAGCGAGGTGACGCACACGCGGATCGCCAGGGTCCAGGGCATCGAGAGCCAGGAGGTCGTCAAGCTGACCTTCAACGACCAGGGGGTTCTGAAGGACGTAAAGCGCCTGGACCAGGAGGACGGAATCCCGGTTGCTATGGTGTCGCGCACGACGCCATCGCCGGGCACCGAAGCGTCCTTCTTCCAGCAGTTGTTCGGCAATATCGGCCGGTTCAACGCGTTCGGGCCGCAGCAGCAACAGCAAGGCCCGTCCGGCGGTGCACCGGCGCCCGCCTATTGAGCCGCTGCCGGCGCCAACCTCGCCCGCGCAAACCAGTGCCACATCACCAGCGCCGCGGCGACCACCGTGGGCGGCAGCACGACCAGGTTCAGCGCCGTCCAGCCCCCTGTGGCCTCGATCGCGCCTGATGCGAAGGCAGTGCAGGCGACAGTGCCGAACACGATGAAATCGTTGGTGGCCTGAACGCGAACACGCTCATGCGGGTCGTGCGCTGCAGCGAGCAGCGTTGTTCCGCCGACGAACATGAAGTTCCAGCCGATGCCCAGCAACGCCAGCGCCACCATGAAAGTGGCCAGCAGCGGCGGGAACAGCAGGTTGGTTGCGACACACAGGGCGGTCAGGACCGCGCCAATGCAGATGATCGGATAGGCGCCGAACCGCTGGATCAACCGCCCGGTGACGAAGCCCGGCAGGAACATGGCGATCGAGTGTGCGCGGATCACATCGGCGCTGGCATTCACGCCAAAGCCGCAGAACAGCATCTGCAGCGGCGTCGAAGCCATGACCAGGTTCATGGTGCCGTAGCCCACCATGCTTGAGACGACGGCAGCGATGAACCCAGGTCTGACGATGATGGCGCGGAACGGCACCGGACTTGCCACCTGTCGTGCCGCCGGCGGCAGCCGAATGAATATCAGCAGCGTCGCGCTGATCAACGGCAGGATGGTCGGACAGAAATACGTGCCGAGGAACATCAGCGGCGGCAGCAGCATGTTTGTGCGCTTGACGATCTCCGGGCCAATGATCGCCGCAAGTACGCCGCCTGCC